>JAKSAW010000314.1 GCA_022361455.1 Pseudomonadales bacterium
GGCGCAGTGCTGTAGAACTGGCTGAGTTCTTAGGCAACAATCCTGCGTACTTTCGCTTAATGCTACGTGATCTTTCTGTTCCTCTCGGTTATGACCCACTGAACCGTCGCTTTACGCTAAGCCACGGCAACAGCATTCCGTTAGAGCTCAAAGACATGCAAGAAAGAGCTCGCAGAATGATTGAGCAACTCAATCCAGGAGCGGAAAACCAATTGGATGCCGAGAACTTTCTCAGCTCTATCATTGGTACCCTCCTAGTGAAGCTCAGTTGGTCTGATAAGCCACCGGCCAATGACCAGGAAGAAAAGGTTATTGATATGGAGCCGGTAAATGCTTATATCAACACCTTAGTTGATAGCCTGTTACGCTGATTAGTAGTAAAAAGGGCGCCGATTGGTGCCCTTTTTAAATTGCTTTCTGTTGATTGGTTAGCGCAAATTAAATTGCCCCAATCCCATCAGCTCAACAATTGTTGAACCAATCTTTACACCCAAGCGATCAGCAAAGCTTTGGAAAGGACTGACCTTGCGCGTGTAATCAACGATCACCTCTTCTTGGATAACTTCTCTAGCCACATAGCCAGGACTTCCCAAGCCATCGATCAAACCTAGCGGCAAAGCTTGCTCGCCTGACCACATTAAACCGCTAAATACTTGCTCAGTATCCTTAAGACGTTCACCACGACCATCTTTCACTGCCTTAATAAACTGATCATGAACAGCGGTCAACACAGATTGGAAGAACTCTGTTTGTGATTCATCTTGAGGGGAAAATGGGTCGAGCATCGCTTTGTTGTCACCAGCATTATAGATACGTCGCTCGATACCCAATTTTTGTAGCGCGTCCACAAACCCAAAGCCATCACTGATAACGCCAATTGAACCGACAATACTAGCCTGGTCAGCGTAAATCTCATCGGCCGCTGCCGCAATATAGTACGCTCCTGAAGCTCCCACATCAGTAATTACCGCATAGACTTTCTTCTCTTCGTACTCGCCTCTCAAGCGTAAAATCTCGCGATAGACCATACCTGATTGAACTGGGCTACCACCAGGGCTATTGATTCGGATAACAACAGCCTTGGAATTCTCTGCCTCAAATGCTTTTCTTAATCCGACAACAATGGCATCAGCATTTGCTTCGTAGCCATCTGCAATCATGCCTTTTACATCGACCAATGCCGTATGGGGTTTGGCACTGTCACCAACGTCACCACTAAACCCACCTTTAAAAACGAATAGAGCGACAAACATATAGGCCAAGATACCCATCTTGAACACCATGCCCCAGCGGCGACTTTTCTTGCTTTCCTGGAATTGCTCGGAAAGCATTTTCTCAATTAGTTTCCACTCTTTTTGATTTTGCGGGCGTCTTTGGCCACCACCTCTACGCCCACCACCACGATTTCCACCGCGGTTACCTCTATTATCGTTTCTCTCGCCGCCCTGGTCTCTATTGCCTCGACCGGCGTTGTTGTTATCGTAATCTGATTGATTATCTGACATTTAATCTTCAATCCTTATTTTAGGTTTAAATCATTGGAGCCAATAAATTTGGGGCTCTATAAAATCGCACAAATTAAATGCGCACTAAGAAAGCAGCCAATCGGCCAACTCAGAAACCTGAGTAAAGCTTGCTTTGGGGTCGTAATTAGCAAGCCGATCAATATGATGTGCACCCCACCCCACACCTAAACGATCAACACCCGCGTTTCGGGCCATCTCCATATCAAATTCTGTGTCCCCTACTACCACTGCTTCGTGAGGATCCACCTGATGGAGCTCCAGCAATTCTAGCACCATTCTAGGACTAGGCTTAGATTCCGTCTCGTCAGCACAACGACTGCTATGGAATAAATCTTGAGCGCCAACGCCGCTCATCACCCGATCCAATCCTCGTCGACTTTTTCCCGTGGCTACACTCAGTAATGCTGGCGTCTGTTGCAAAGCCTCCAACATGGGCAATATGCCATCATAAAATTGGCTGGGAGAGTGATCTTCCTGCAAATAATAATGGGCGTAGCGCTCTCTCACCTTTTGCACTTCAACATCACTTAACCCAGGATAAAGTGCACTAATCGCTTCACCTAATCCCAAGCCTATAATTTCATGAACATCTGAATCTGACAGCACAGGCAAGGCAAAGTCTTGAGACGCCAATTGCATGCTTGTCACTATACGAGACAGAGAGTCCATTAAGGTTCCATCCCAATCGAAGATAATTATCTTATATTGACTCGACATTCGTTACTGCGCTCGTTCTGCTCTAAGTGTTTCTAACAAGGTGTTAAGAGGTTTATCTATGGGGGCTTCCACATAAAAATCTACCCCACCAGATAACAAATTAGGAATACTGATGCTTTTTGCATGAAGAAACAGCCGTGAAAGCCCAGCATCTTTAAACTTTGCGTTAGCTTCTTTAGAGGTGTATTTAGGATCCCCAGCCAAAGAATGTCCGGCATGCTGAGCATGAACCCTAATCTGGTGGGTGCGCCCAGTGATAGGGTAAGCCTCAACCAAGGTGGCATCTTCAAAATGTTCAAGCCACTTAAAAATGGTCAAGGAGGGTTTCCCCTCTCTAGAAACCCTCACCATTCGCTCACCAGAGGCAAGATTAAATTTTTCTAAGGGTGCTTCAACACGATGCTGCTTGCCTTTCCAACGACCACACACTAGCGCAACATAGCGCTTTTCGATGCCACCCTCATCTCGCAACCGATGATGAAGCTCTTTTAACATAGAGCGTTTTTTAGCCACCATTAAGCAGCCTGAGGTATCTTTATCCAGCCGGTGCACCAGTTCCAAGAATTTTGCCTGGGGACGCATCTCCCGCAATATCTCGATGACCCCAAAGCTGACTCCACTACCACCATGAACAGCAACACCCGAAGGCTTATTAACCACAATAAGAGCGTCATCCTCATAGAGAATTGCATCTTCGATCAGTTTTTTGAGGCGATCACCAACAGGGGGAACTTCTGCTTTAGGCTGAACCCGTATAGGTGGAATTCTAACCAGATCACCCAATTGCAACCGATAATCCGGCTTAATGCGTTTCTTGTTGACTCTTACTTCACCTTTTCTCAACACGCGGTAAATGGCCGATTTCGGCACACCTTTCAATTGCTTAAGGAGATAATTGTCTATTCGTTGACCTTCAGAATCTTCGGCCACCTCCAAAAAGCGAACGCTAGGAGATCCACTGCTAAGTTTTGTCATTAATTTAAATTCAATATCTATGTATTTGATGCCCTTATAGTTTCCTGCTATATTTTTTCGTGCCTAGATAGGTCTGACGAACTAATTTAGTCAGGTAACGTATACAGAAGAGCCCAACAAGACCTGGACAGCAAATAGGCAGTTACGCAGTATTAAATGCACAGGCGGCTCATTCTGATCGGGCAAGATTTTATACGGTTAATACCGAAACAGAAACAAAGCGGCCCGAATTGATCGTTTTATACGAGTCATTCGGATTTAAGAACCGCGAATAAGTTATAAGCAACAAGGTAAGAAAGGAACACGAAGCGAGTGTAAATCCGGAGGCACTGGACATTAAGAATGACTGCAGCGACACACACGAGGTCGGTCAAAAACTGACAGATATGCAAGATCGCTGAGACATTCCTATTTAATCGCCTCATCTTTTACGCACTGCGGGAATTTTCATTAGAGCGAGTTTGATTTTTTGTACGCCATATCAAGTAAGTGCGTCGTTGGAGAAAAAGACTAACTCACCTGATAAGATGAAACATGCTCCCCATTACCCAAATGTGAGAACAAAAAGTTCATAAGTTAAGGGTATAGCTAATACGATGAGTTCCTAGCGCTCTGAAAACCATTCAAGAGAGTCAGCAGGCTAATCGCTAAAGCAAAACTAAACAGAACTAAAAAGACACGAAAAGAATTTAGAGCATTCAATGTAATGACGAAAAAACGTTTGCATTGAATACAAATAGGAAATGCAAAACTAATTGCCAATACTGGCGCTGTTACAATCTTACATTCAAAATTTCGTAAGAAAACTCATTTGAAAATTCAAAAGAGTCGTAGAACGAAAACAACAGAGAATACGAGAGAACAGAACCAGTTAGATTTAGCTCATAGCTGCAAACTGAAGGCTAAAAGCAGTATCTAAGCCTTAGCTGGAGCATAAGCAAGCGACGAGCAAGATCTATAAACCGCACTATCCCATGGTTATAAATCCTGGGGCTGGGCTTTAGAAACTATGAGTTCGAGTTCAGCAGATAACGTGGTTGGGATCCTTACATTGCATTTAGATGTGTAAATACATCTTATTTCTACTGCCTTTTTTCATTTTCATGTCAAATAGAATGGCCGCTCATTAGGGGCAACCTAGAGCAAAATGCCATTTTCTCACGCTTGATCTTATTCGCTCTTGTAGTGGATACAATTTACATGAAAAGAATGCTCATTAACGCGTCGCATGCAGAAGAACTGCGTGTCGCTCTAGTTGATGGCCAACGCCTTTACGATTTGGATATTGAACATCGCACTCGCGAACAAAAAAAATCCAACATCTATAAAGGAAAAATCACCCGTATTGAACCCAGCCTAGAAGCAGCGTTTGTTGATTTTGGTGCAGAAAGACACGGTTTCCTTCCCCTTAAAGAAATTTCCCGTGGTTACTTCACCAAAGATCCAAAAGATATTCAGGGTCGATTCACCATCAAGGACGTGATCAAGGAAGGTCAAGAAGTCATCATTCAAGTTGGCAAAGAGGAGCGTGGAAATAAAGGCGCGGCTCTTTCTACCTTTATCAGTTTAGCCGGTCGTTATTTGGTATTAATGCCAAATAATCCTCGTGCTGGCGGCATATCCCGTCGCATAGAAGGCGATGAGCGTGCCGAACTCCGCGATATTATGAACGCGCTGGAAACACCTCGCGACATGGGCGTCATTGTGCGCACAGCGGGTATCGGGAGAAGCCTAGAGGAACTGCAATGGGACTTGGATTATCTGTTAAAGCTTTGGGCGTCGATCAAAGAAGCCTCAGATAATCGTGAAGCGCCTTTCCTGGTCTACCAAGAAAGCAACGTCATCATTCGCACCATCCGTGACTATCTACGTCAGGATATTGGTGAAGTTTGCATCGATAGCAAAGATGTGTTTGACGAAGCGTTGAACTTTGTTCGCCAAGTAATGCCTGCTTATGAAAGCAAGATCAAGCACTACCAAGATGCGATTCCCCTGTTCAATCGCTATCAAATCGAATCACAGATCGAAACAGCTTTTGAGCGTGAAGTAAAACTACCTTCCGGTGGCTCAATCGTGATTGATCCCACGGAAGCTCTGGTATCTATCGATATCAACTCTGCTAAGGCCACCAAAGGCTCTGATATCGAAGAAACAGCCCTTCACACCAACCTAGAGGCTGCTGATGAAATCGCGCGTCAGTTGCGCCTTCGGGATATCGGTGGGCTGATCGTTGTGGACTTTATAGATATGACCGCCAATCGCAATCAGCGAGAAGTGGAAAATCGCATGCGCGACGCTTTGGAAATTGATCGCGCGCGTGTGCAAGTAGGACGAATCTCCCGCTTTGGTCTGATGGAACTTTCCCGTCAGCGGTTACGCCCTTCATTGGGTGAAACTAGCGGCCATGTGTGCCCTCGTTGTAATGGAACGGGCTTTGTTCGCGACCTTCACTCATTAGCATTATCGATCATGCGACTGATTGAAGAAGAATCAATGAAGGAAAACACTGCTGAGATTCAGGCTCAAGTTCCGGTGTCCATTGCCACCTACCTGCTCAATGAAAAACGCCACAACATTGCTGAGATTGAGCAGCGCAATAAAGTACGCATTTTGGTGATTCCAAATCCAAACATGGAAACACCACACTACGAAGTGTCACGTTTCCGTCAGGATCAACTTGGTGGACAAACCACCAGCTATGACATCATTGAAGATGTAGAGGGCCCAGAAGAAGTGGCGCCGACACCTTCAGAGCCTCAAGTGAAGCCGCCTCAAGAAGCAGCCGTGCAAATGGTGCAACCTGCAACTCCGGCTCCAATGCCTGAACCTAAGCAAGAACCGGGTTTGATCGCTCGACTATTGGCATGGTTCGCGCAACTCTTTGGTGCAGCTGAAGCTGAAGAAGAGCCTAAGAAGCAACAGAAAGGCCGCGGCGGCAACCGTAATCAGGGGCAACGCAATCGCAACCAGGGCCAGCGTAATCGCAATCAGGGTCAACGTAACCGCAATCAGCAAGGCAATCGCGGCGGAAACCAGCAGGGTAATCGCCAGCAAAGGGGTGACAATAAGGACAAGGATAACCGCAATACCCGCAACAGGCAGCAGAACCAAGACAACAAGGACGATAATAAGCAGTCACAGCGCAAGGGCCAAGATCAGCAGCAAAAACGTGGCGGCCAAAAGAATCAGGACCAGAAAGGTAATCGCGACAATCGTGGTAATCGCGATGGCAACCGCAACAAGCAAGGTGAAGACCAGCAAGAAAGTAGCGGGAACCAACGTCGCGGTCGTCGAAGAAATCCTAACGACAATCGCCGCAGACGTCAGGAGAATATAGAACGGAAAGAGCGCTCGGAAGCTAGTAATAAAGGTTCCAGCAACGAGGCCGCCAAGCAAGAGCCAAAAGCTCCGGCGAAAGCTGAGCAAGAGAAGAAGCCTCAATCGCAGAAATCCGGTGAAAAGTCTCGCAATCAAAATACTAAGTCTGAGAGCGCTGCCAAACCTGAAAACACCCAAAAACAAGCTCAGCCTAAAGAACAAGGGCAAGCTAATACTAAGCCATCGGCACCCAAGGCAGAGCAAAAACCTTCTGAAAAACCTACTGCGGCGGCAGAAAAACCAGCAGCACCAAAAGCAGCTCAGCAGGACAAGCAACAGCCAAAACCTGCCCCGGCTGCCAAGCAAGAAAGCCAACCTGCAGCTGAAAAGCCGGCAAAGCCGGCGGAAAGCAAACCTGCAGCGCCACAGAAGCCAAAAGCTGAAGCTGCCCCAAAACCTGCCGCGCCAGCTAACAAACCAGCGGCACCTGCAGAGGCACCTAAAGCTGAATTTGCTAATAACGCTAGCTCAAACGAAAGAGCTAGCAATGACCCTAGGGTAAGACGCCGTCAAAAAGCTGCTGAAGCCCAGAAGAAAGCACAAGCCAGCACACCGCCTCCTTCAGAACAAAAACCTGAATAACGGTGAATAAAAAAGAGCGCTCAAAAGGCGCTCTTTTTTTGTCTCTTCAGGCGAAGTTGTATCGATTAGTAGATTAACTGATCCAACCCGGTTCGGATTCGATAGTCACCCCATAACGCTCATATACCGCTGCTTTGATGTCATTAGCAAAATTACAAATAGCTTCAGCCCCACCACCCCTATTAATAAGAACCAAAGCTTGCTGTTGATGTATTTGCGCGCCATTCTGTAGTTTACCCTTCCAACCCATCGCATCAATAAGCCAACCACAAGCAAGCTTATATTCACCATTAGGTAGGGCATAACTCACCATATCTGGGAAACTTTGCTTAAGCTGTTGATGTTTATCTGCAGAGACAATTGGGTTTTTAAAAAAGCTACCGGCATTAGGTAGTTCACTAGGATCTGGTAATTTACGCTTTCGAATCGTACAAACAGCATTGCTCATCTGTTTTGGCGTTGCGTCTTCGGCAGATATACCGCACTGGGCTAACTCCGCAGATAGCTCACCGTAGCCAGCTTTAGGACTTCCGGCCTTATCTAAACTCAGAGTCACTTCAGTGATACAAAACTTACCAGCTTCTGCTTGTTTGAAAACACTGTCGCGATAATCAAACTGACATCGCTCTGCATTAAAAATTTCCACATTGCCCGCTATTAAATTTACTGCTCGTAGACTGACAAATACATCTTTTATCTCGACACCGTAAGCGCCGATATTTTGCACCGGCGCAGCACCAACGGTACCAGGGATTAAAGAAAGGTTTTCGATACCATACAATCCTTGCTCGACCGAGCGCAAAACACACTCATGCCAATTTTCACCCCCACCAAACTGCCCATGCACTTTCTGGTTTTTTGCCTCAAAGGAAATCCCTTGAATACGATTATGTATAATTAAGCCATCATAATGGTTACAAAAGAGTACATTACTGCCTCCACCCAACACCATATAACGGGGATAATCGGTCAGTTGGGAACACAAAGAAATCAATTCTGCTTCAGAAGTAACTTCACAAAAGTAACGAGCAGTAACGGGGATTGCAAAGGTATTAAAAGGCTGAAGATTGACGTGCTCTTGAATACGCAGCATTAGCAACGGGCTTTTATGGCATCCAATAAACCTTGGGATGCATCTTCAATTAAATCAAGCACGCGATCAAAACCTTCGGGTCCGCCATAATAGGGATCAGGTACTTCAGTCTCTTGAAAACGCTGCCCATATTTTAAAAACGACTGGATCTTTTCTTGATGAACTGCGGGGCAGTTACGCCGCAAATCCCGCAAATTTGCGTTATCCATAGCCAGCACATAATCAAAGTTATCGAAATCCTCACGCTTAACTTGTCTGCCCACTAAGTGCGACATTTTATATCCGCGATTCTGTGCGGCGGCAGTCGCACGGCCATCGGGATTTTCACCAATGTGATAACTTGAAGTGCCTGCAGAATCAACTTGCAGCTGGTCCAACATGCCTTGCTGTTCAGCTAAACCAGAAAAAACCGCCTCTGCCGTGGGTGAACGGCAAATATTACCTAAACAAACAAACAGTATTTTTACAGTCATATCAATCAAATTGCCCGCTAGCGATAAGTTTTCGAACCTTTTCCAAATCCGCTGGTGTATCTATACCGGTTGGCGGCATTTCCAAAGCCTGCTCCACATGGATACGATGACCATGCCACATAGCACGTAGCTGTTCCAAACATTCAGTTTGTTCTAGGGGGCAAGCTCCCCAAGTCACGAAGTCATGGAGAAAACTAACACGATAGGCATAAATGCCTATGTGACGATACATCGACATTTTATCTGGCAGCGCTCCGCCTTGAGCACTAAAGGTATCTCTATTCCATGGCATTGGAGCACGACTGAAATAAAGCGCTAAGCCATTTTTATCGAACACCACTTTCACTGCATTTGGATCAAAAGCAGTTTCCTCGTCGCATATGGGTTCGCATAAGGTAGCAATTGAAGCGTTAGCACCAGCCAGATTATTTGCCACTTGATTGATTACTGATGGCGGAATCAAGGGTTCATCACCCTGCACATTGACCACAATGCTCTCGCCTGCAAGCCCAGCCAAACTCACTACTTCTTGTAAGCGATCAGTTCCGGATTCATGATTAGGTGATGTCATCACAACACGAGCACCAAAACTTTCGGCACATTTAAAGATGCGCTCATCGTCGGTCGCAATTATCACTTCTTCGGCATCACTTTTTAAGGCTTGTTCATGCACCCGCTGCAGAACGGTTTTACCACCAAGATCCAAAAGTGGCTTACCAGGTAACCGTGTAGACCCGTAGCGGGCAGGAATAATGACGCGAAATCCAGACATTGATTATTGAGCTCCTATTATGGATGTAGAGCTATTATGGACGAACTACTGATCTCTACTTAAGCGTTCTATTATATCACTGATCAGACTTTCATTAAGCACTGCATTAATAGCCAAGTAGTGAGCTTTGCCCCACTTATCTTTGGCTAGTACCTGGCGAACTTTCTCAGCATCTTTTTCCGTCATCAACAACACTGAAGCTGAAAAAGCCTTTAATTCGCTTTCAGTATAGGCGTGATGATCAGGGAAAGCGTGATTTATGGATTGAATTCCCAGACTCTCAAGAGTATCGAAAAACCTAGCTGGATTTCCTATTGCGGCTATGGCGTGAGCATTTTTCTGCAGCCGAAAATCCAATGGTTCTGACGCCTCAATGGCTTGTTCGCAACCCGACAAAGCCACCCACTTGTCAGCTTGCATCTGCATGACTATGGGCGTGTGATTGAAAGCTTTTAACTGTTCTAGAAACTCAGCTTGAGGCTCACCATTCATAACAATAGCATCGACGGACCTAAGTCGATCAACAGGCTCTCGCAAAGGTCCAGCAGGCAAACACATTGCATTACCTAATTCCCGGCTAGCATCGATCACCACAATTTCATACTGTCGGTCCAAAGCATAATGTTGCAAACCATCGTCGGAAATAACCACATCATAACGTGCTTGCTCCGCTAGATATCGCAGTGCTGAATTGCGATTAGGGTCCACTACAATATCAACACCAGTGCGCTGATAGATCATGTAAGGCTCGTCACCTACTTGTGAGGGCTCAGAATCGGCATCTACTTTTTTGGGATAAGTCTCAGCTTTGCCACCGTAACCACGACTGATGACAGCAACCCTTAACCCTTTAGCGGTTAAGTGCTCAATGAGATAAATAACTAAAGGGGTCTTTCCGGTGCCACCAACAGTGATATTGCCCACCACCAAAACTGGCGGTAATTTGCTATCGGATTGACTTACAGATGAAGATAAAAAGGCTTGGCGTTTTTTTGCAACCTGCCTCTCATAGAAACGACTGAGGGGAGACCAAAACCAATGCTCAGCCTCCCCTTCGTACCATCGTTTGTTGAAATAGTTTTCCAAAGCTTGGCGAAGCATCTAATCATTCAGCCGGGCTTTGTGTTTTTAAACTCTGCTGAGCAAATCCCAATTGCCCTGCCACATCCATTAAAGTAACTACAGCTTGGTAAGGCGTGCTCTTATCAGCTGCAATAATAAAGGGTACATTGGTATCGCCTTCAGCCACATCAATTAAAGCCCGACGAATGGTTTCCGGATCGCGATTCACAAGTAGCTTGCCGTTAATCGCATATTCCCCATCTTGGCTAATTTCCACCTCAATCGCTTTAGGTGGCTCTTTTGAAGTCTCAGCTTGTGCCTCAGGCAGATCGACCGTGAGCTCTCGCTCTTTAGTAAAAGTGGTGGAAACCATGAAAAAGATCAGTAGCAAGAACACCACATCGATCAATGGCGTTAAATTAACGCTGGTTTCTTCCACTGGTTGACGGGGGAACTTCACTCCACTTTCCCCTCTGTGTCAGCATCCGACTCTCGATCGCCATGCAGCACATCAACCAGTTTCACCGCTTCTTGCTCCATCAAAATCGCAATCTCATCAATACGTCGGGAAAAGAAGCGGTGAAAGAACAACGCGGGAATCGCAACTGCCAAGCCTGCTGCGGTAGTGTAAAGGGCCTCAGAAATGCCACCTGCTAATACGGCAGCGTTACCGGTGCCTTCCATCACAATGGCGTTAAACACTTTGATCATACCGATCACGGTGCCCAAGAGGCCCAACAACGGGGTAATTGCCGCTATCGAGCCCAACAGATTCAAAAACCGTCCCATTTCATGGATCTCATGGCTAGCGGTGTCCACAATAGATTCCTTCATAATGTCTCGGCCATGTTTAGAATTTAATAGCCCCATGGCCAAAATTCTTCCTAACGGCGAGGAATCGCGCAATTGTTTTAGTCGTTTGGCATCCAATTGATTGCTCTTAACCCAACCCCAAACTTGGGAAGACAAATTACTGGGGGTAATACGCTGACTTCTAAGGCTCCATAAACGCTCTCCTATAATGGCTAACGCAAGAATGGAACACAGAATGATGGGGTACATCACAATACCCCCGGCCAAGATAAAATCAATCACGCCTTGAAACTCCTAATCTGGCAAAGTAAGTTGGCAAACCCGGCTAATTTTTGGGTAAATGTAGCACACTCTGAGCAGGAGAATAAATTAACCGGCCCACAAAATGGCAGTAGATCAAACGCTTAGTTTGGAGATTTATGGTAGAAACGTGACGGATACATTGTCTGAGCGTTCTGCAGGCCCTCATAAACAGCCCAACTTATGGTCCCTTGTTCTGACATCTGGGTTAGATTCATTTTGCGGCTGATAAACCGCTGATGGGTTTTGGCTGATAATAAATCGCTATGCCAAACAACTACTGACAAATGAGACAAGTGATTGAGCAATCCGCCAAAATAGCTTTCTGCAGACATAAAGATCGCACTCATATGTGGATATTCATTTTCTAGACTTGTTTGATTCAGCCTTTCTAAGCCTTTGGACTTAACAATTTCTCTTTGTTGGAGCAAATCTGGTTTGCCCACCAGTAGGTAAGTGAAATCACTACCAGACAGGCGCACAAGGCAATGATCACCAATCAGTATTGGTTCAATCATGAAATGCTTGGTGCTCAAGGGCGCATTACATAGTTCGATGGCGGGTGATTGCGGCTTGTGCAGTGGATACACCACCCAACCGTTATTACTCCAAAGATCCCGCCAATAGAACTGCTGTTCTATAAAATGCGGTGCGATGGCAGCGACAACCTTTCTCTCTTCAAAGTTTCGTTGAGCTGACTCCGCAAATAGCCAACGCTCTCCCCCTACTTTAAGCTCAAATAGCACCCGCGAGTTATTAAAAGCCACAAATTCCATTTCTCTTTCCGCATCAGGTGCGCAAAGCATCATGATGTAGATGACGATTCCCAAAATTTTTGTAAGCTTGGAAAATGGAGAACAAGCCAGCATCCCACCAACTAACATCATCAGGAAAGTACTAAGATCGATAGACTTAGTTTGGTAACCGCCAATTAATTCGTTAATGTTCTGCAGCCCCACCAGAAAAAAGTCCAATAATGCTAGATTGAGATCAACCATTAATCTCGGAGCAGAAGACATAAAAAACACGGAGAGGGTTTCTACAAGCGTCAGAGGCAAGATGATGAATGTCACCAGGGGTATGGCGAATACATTTGCAACAAAACTATTCAGAGAAACACCATCAAAGAAATACAACGACATAGGAACCATTGAAACGAAAATAAACCATTGTACCCTGAGTAGTTGGTTAAATTTTTGGATCCATCCGGGAGCCATATAGATGTAGTTGGCTATTGCCCAAAAAACCAAAACCATAGCACCGAAGGATAGCCATAAGCTCGCGGAGAAAACGGCAAAAGGCTGGATGAACAACATAACCGCTAAAGCAAATAAAATGGATTTAAGCACTAATTTGGGTCTGCCAATTGCTACCATCAGCAACCCACAGCACAACATCAAAAACGCTCTTTGTGTAGGTAACGAAAAACCAGAAATAACGGCGTAAAAGCTGGCCACCATAACTGCGATGATCGCAGCCAAACTGCTGGGATAAATTCGCCGATTTAGAGCAGGGAGTAGTCTACAAGCAATAAGCGCCAACCAGTAAAACCAGCCACTGATCAAACCTAAATGCAGCCCCGAAATAGCCACCAAATGAGATGTACCCGTTTCGCGAAAGAGTCGCCAATGGTCGTTTGTTAAATTTTGCCGATCACCCAAAGCTAAAGCTTTTAAAAGCGGAAACAATGGCAAGCCACTTAGAGCGGAGCTTTCCACCGCAGATTCGATGTTCAAGCGCTCTGCTAACTGATAGCGCCAATGGCTAAGCCCGTCATTGGCGAGAACAGGCGGATCAATTAACTCGACAATTGAAGCCTCCGCTACAACACGCTGAGTGAGCCACCATCGATATCGATCAAACCCAGGATTAGCTAAATGATTGAGAGGATTAACAACTAGCGAAGCTGCGATAATATCGCCAGGTCTAAGAGTGGAAAATATAGGCTCATCAACATGGTTGGAATTAGTAACCGACAAATAATAGGGTAAACCGAGAGGATCATTGTGCTTAGAGCGACAACGATTGTCGCGATCAAGATCGGCGAGCGTGCATAGCAACTGAGCTTTGAAGCTGATTGTTCCCCATGACTGTGTGGGAGTAGCTATGATTTTTAATCGCCAATGACTGGATTCAGGTCGAGCCTCAAGGTAGGCATTGCCCTGGAAACAAGACCAGCCGAAACCAAGCAACATCCCAACGAGCGCAAGTATTCCAAACCGCCAACGATGGCCCTGGGCCTTAAACAATATTGGACTAAGGGATAGGCCCACAAGACAAAAAAGCAGACTAAGCTTTTCGTTAGGCAGGCTCTCCAAATGACAGGTGGCTAATATTCCAGCTAGGCTAGCAATGAGAAATATTAACATCTAGAGTTGTCACATTATTCTGTGCATAATAGGCCAGCGCTGGGCTAGGACGCTCTGCGCACAGAAACAGAAACTGGGCCAACCCTATCTGCAATAATCGGTGCGTTTGTATATTAGACAATGCAAAGATTGGCTTCTCCAGTAGTGCTAGGTGATTTAGATTGAAGAAGTTTTTTAAAAAAAACATGCCCGATCCCGATACCATTCGGGAGCACCGCTGGTTAAGAGTTTTCGCACCACTGTTTAACGACCCCAATTTACTGCACTTCAATCGTCGCTCGATTTCAGTGGGCGTGTTCTGCGGCATGTTTGGCGCGTTTATTCCCCTTCCTGTACAGATGTTTGTGGCTGTATTCCTAGCCATTTTGCTGCGCGGTAATTTAGCCGCTGCTGTTGGATTCACCTGGTTTAGTAATCCACTCACGTATATTCCCTTATACTATTTTTGCTATCTGGTTGGGGTATTCTTTATCGGCGACCCCACCGACGCTAACGGCAACATCATTGATATCGATATGGCGCAATTGATTGATGATATTTTTGCCGGCGAACTTGCCAACTTGAGCCAGTTTTTTCTTACTAGCGGACTACAGCTTATGCTGGGTTGCGTCATTATGGGGCTTTTAACCAGTGGGCTGTCGTACCTATTGATTAATTACCTGTGGCGACTTCACGTTATCCGTAACTGGAAAGAACGCCGCGCTCGAAAAAAGCGCAAACTCGAATCACAATAAGCAGACAAATTGAACGATAGAGAATTCTCTGTTTCAGGTAGATTTGTAGCTAAACACTAAACAAAACCACTGTTAGGCGACTAGATCGGATTCGCTTAAGGTGCCATCTTCCATTTTAAAGACACGCTTAACCTGACCAGCTAACCCAAGATCATGGGTCACAATTAGAAATGAAGTTTGTAGAGACTCATTCAGCTCCAACATCAGCTGCTGAATCTCACGAGCGGTGTGAACATCCAAATTACCTGTCGGCTCATCGGCCAGCACACAATCTGGCTCTGTAACCAAGGCTCGGGCAATGGCAACCCGCTGACGCTCTCCACCCGATAACTCTGAAGGCTTATGCTTCACTCTGTGAGATAAGCCCACTTTGTCCAGAATCTTCTGTGACTGTGCCCTAGCCTGCTTCACATCGACAGATTTGCGCATCAGTAGCGGCATGGCAACGTTTTCCAATGCAGAAAACTCAGCTAGCAAGTGATGGAACTGATAAACAAAACCAATATGCTGATTCCTAAGATCCCCACGTTGCTTCTGATTAAGCTTGGCAAAGTCTTTACCGCCCACCTCTACAGAACCACTGGTTGGGATATCGAGACCACCCAATAGATGCAACAAGGTGGTTTTACCAGAGCCTGAGTTTCCTATGATGGCAGCAAAATCACCGCGATTTAGTTCAAAGTCGACGCCTTTTAGCACATCAACTTTACCGGCACCTTCATCAAAGCTCTTTGTGATATTACGGCAACGAAGAATCGAATCACTCATAGCGGAGGGCCTCTGCTGGCTCAATTTTCGCAGCTTTTCGAGCAGGGTAAATAGTTGCGAGAAAACTCATGACGAAGGCTACGCTAACCACTGTGACCACATTGTCCCGGCGCAACTCAGACGGTAAATAATTAACGAAATACTGCTGGAACAAGGCAATCTGGAAAGTTTGCTCCACCCAACTGGCAAAGTCGCTAATATTTAAGGCGATAAACACGCCTAGGAGCGTGCCCGCCGTAACTCCGACCACACCGATAAAAGTACCCTGCACCATAAAGATGGTCATCACTGTCCGGGGACTAGCCCCAAGGGTACGAAGAATCGCAATGTCTGCTTTCTTGTCCGTAACCACCATCACCAAGCTAGACACAATATTGAAAGCGGCGACCGCAACGATAAGAAGCAGCAATAACGCCATCATAGTTTTTTCTAACTTGATAGCCTGAAACAAGTTGCCGTGAGTTCGAGTCCAATCGGTAGCGTAGTATTGTCCAGGTAAATTGCTCGCAACATCCCAAGACACATCTGTGGCTTTGAACAGGTTATCCAGCTTTAATCGCACACCCTGGGCTTTACCAGGAATTTTCATGAGCTTAGCGGCATCATCTAAGTGGATATACGCCATCATGCCATCCACTTCCGCCCCCACTTGGAAGATTCCTGTCACTGTAAAGCGTTTAAATCGGGGGATGACTCCTGCGGGTGTTACCGAGGCCTCTGGCATCACAAAAGTCACTTTATCACCCACCGCCAGGCTTAAAGCATGAGCGAGACCTGCCCCCAAAATAATGTTGTATTTCGCATCATTGAGCGTGGATAGCGTACCGACCCTCATATGATCCGAAATGATGGAAACCTTGTCCTCGTAATTGGGTTCAATCCCAGTTAAGAAGGCTCCCGTAACCTCTCCTTTATGGCTGAGCATGCCCTGCAATTGCGTGAAGGGTGCAGCCCCGGTCACATTGGGATGCTTCTCAGCTTCATCCGCAACATATTTCCAATCGGTGATCGGGTCGTACCCCAAAACGCTGGCCTGGGAAACCATGCCTAGGATGCGTACCTGTAATTCGCGATCAAATCCGTTCATCACGGATAAAACGACGATCAAAACGGTCACACCAAGGGTGAGCCCCATAATGGAGGTCATGGAGATAAAAGAGATGAAATGATTACGACGCTTGGCACGGGTATAACGCATGCCAACGAACAGCGATAAAGGCTTAAACATGGGCGCAATTAAACCATAGCAATGGGCCGATTTCATTGAAAAAGTGCATTATTTTCCAACCACATAGGGCGAATTCGAGCGAACAAAAGGATTCCTGTTAAACTAGGGTAAAGCCCTATTCTCAGGGTGATAACAAAGAGACTGAAGATCTCCACCAAAGTTCCCAAACCCCAAGCTAGCTAAACGAAGCTAGGGAAGACGGATGCTGGGTAAGCGCATTAAGAGGGTTAGAGAGTGCCTAAACTAAAAATAGACCGCAGAGACTTTTTCCGTCTGGAAGACGAAGTGCATCTGGTGCGCCACCCAATCGAAAAGCACATGCTGTCCGAGGATCCCTATGGATCACAATTCAACCTTCCTAAACAAGCTATTCTGATCAGCCAACTCCAGGTTATTGATAACGAAGCCAGTGCATTACTTACGCAGATTAACGACAGCAATAGAGCGTTAGGGGGCTACTTAAGAGCAATAGATCAAAAGATAGAGTGTATCGCTAAACACTTAGTGTCGGATTTTGATGATAAAGGCCTGTCCAAAGAGACGGTGGACCTAAGCGAAGGCGGCATATCCTTTGAAGATCGCAAAGCTTATACGGAGGACAGTTTTATCCATATTACGCTGATGCTTTTCCCCTCCTACGTCACCATTGCTACCATTGGCCAAGTCAAATCCTGTGAAGAACTAGAGCCCCCAGCTAACAAATATCGAATAGGTGTTGAGTTTATTGTGCTATTAGAGCAAGACCGTAAACGTCTTACAAAACACATTCGCCGCAAACAATCCCTCGAGTTACGTGAACGAAGCCAGAAAAATCAGCAAAATTAATAGCTAAGATCGCTCGTTCTCTGCTATAACTTAAATTAGCCACAACCATAAGGTTTTGTTAAAAAAGTTTTCTAAACAGCGACTTAAAACGATTTATGACAAAGCGTTGCGGGTGTTAACAAGAATCAGAGCTGATAATTACAGCTTATAAATGCTGCTTTTATACCCTCTATAATGGGTATGACAGGTTAGGTAAATAAGGAAAAACAGGAGCTTGAGTTTATGAAAAAGAGCCTGGCTATTTTCGCTGCTACATTAGGCGCTAGCGTATTCAGTTTCTCATCGACAGTTTCCGCAGATACCGTGGCAGTGCCACTGGGTCAACAAGGTAATACCACCGTAGAAACGCCAAGAAGAGGCCTTAATAAACCACAAGTGGAACAGCGTTACGGCAGCCCTAACGACAAAGTGCCCGCTGTCGGTGAGCCACCAATCAGTCGTTGGGTTTATAGTGACTACACAGTGTATTTCGACACTGACTACGTTGTCCATAGCGTTCGCCATCCCTCAAAATAGAAAAATCCCCTATAATCGCTCGGAAATTTCTATGAGCGAATACCATGAATCAAGCACCACAATATCGCTTCCTGGCTGAATGGCATCACCAGGAAGCCGTGATGATTGCCTGGCCGCATGAGTCTACTGATTGGGCGCCCTGGCTACAGGACATTGAATCCACCTATATTGAGCTTACTCAAGCTATTTGTGGCAACGCAAAAGTCCTAATTCTCTGCAAAAGCGAAGAGCATCAAGCGCATATTGGCCAGCTATTGCCTGCAGTTGTTTTACGCCAAGTGATCTTTTTTCCTTGTAACTATAACGATACTTGGTGCCGTGACTTTGGCCCCATTTCATTGGGTGCTAATTCCTTAGCATCCATGAAAAGTTTTCAATTTACCGGTTGGGGCAACAAATACGACGCCAACGAAGATAACCAGGTAAATTCCAAACTCGCTCAAGCTGGTGCCCTGCAATGTCCATTAGAAGAAATCGCTTTTGATCTTGAGGGCGGCGGGATTGAGACTGATGGTGAAGGCACGCTTCTTACCACGGTGGCTTGTTTAATGGCAGGCAACCGCAACATAGAGTTAAGCCAATCGGAGGTGGAAGAAAAGCTAAAATCATACTTAGGTGTTTCACGGGTTATCTGGTTTCAGCACGGTGCCTTGTTAGGTGATGATACCGATAGCCACATCGACAATTTAGTACGCTTTGCAGATACAGAAACGTTGATTTATGCCAGCTGTCGAAACCCAAAAGATCCTCACTTTGAAACCTTGAAAGCTATGGAGTCTGAAGTTTTAAATCTAAAGACAGTTTCTGGTAAACCTTATCAATGCATCGATTTAGAAATCCCCGAAGCCATCTTAGATGAAACGGGATCCCGTTTACCTGCCAGCTATGTGAACTTTCTAATTGTTAACGAGTCCGTCATTGTACCCACATTTGATTCACCTATGGATTCCATAGCATTAGATAAACTAACTAATGCATTCCCAAACAAAGCGATTATCGATCTCAATGGGCGCCATCTAATCAAACAATTTGGCGGCCCTCATTGCGCTACCATGCAATTACCTTCTGAATCGCTCAATAAGAATTTTTTACTCAATGGAGTTAACCCATGAAAGTCGGTGTTGTTCAACAAACCTGCTGGGAAGACAAACAAAAAAGCCTGGCCGAGTCAGAACGACTGATTAACGAACTAGCAGAGCAAGGGGTAGAGTTGATTCTTCTCCAAGAACTACACGCCACTCAATACTTTTGCCAAACCGAAGATCTTCAGTATTTTGATCTTGCTGAACCACTCCAAGGACCAACTACCCAGAAATTATCCGAGCTTGCCAAAAAACATCAGTGCGTAATTGTAGGTTCTATTTTTGAAAAACGTATGGCAGGCGTTTTTCATAATACTGCCGTGGTCTTGGAAAAAGACGGTTCGCTAGCTGGGTGTTATCGTAAAATGCATATCCCCGATGACCCGGGCTTTTATGAGAAATTCTATTTTACGCCAGGCGATGCTCAGCGCACTGATCTGAAAAACCAAAATGCATTTCAACCCATCAAAACTAGCGTAGGTAATTTAGGCGTACTAGTATGCTGGGACCAATGGTACCCAGAAGCTGCGAGATTAATGGCGCTGGCGGGTGCGGATATTCTGCTCTACCCCACTGCAATTGGTTGGGATCAAGACGACACTATCGATGAACAGCAACGCCAATTAAACGCATGGACGACCATTCAAAAATCCCATGCTGTGGCCAATCATTTACCGGTGCTTGTGGCGAATCGAATTGGTCATGAAAATGATCCAAGCGGACAAACCAAAGGATCATTATTTTGGGGCAATAGTTTTATTTGCGGACCACAAGGAGAAATCCTAGCTAACGCGAATGATAAAGAATGTGTTGCCTTAGTTGCGGAGATTGAATACCAGCGTACCGAATATTTACGCCAGATTTGGCCGTTTTTGAGAGATCGCCGAATCGATGCTTACTCACCTATAGTGAATAGAGTCAATCTAAGAAACAATAACGAAGAATAACATGTTAATTATCGGACATCGTGGTGCTCGTAATGAAGCACCTGAAAACACCCTGGTTGGTTTTGAGCATTTAAGATCCCTTAACATCCATGACGTGGAACTAGATATACGTTTATCTAAAGACAACCAGCTAATGGTGATTCACGATAGCACTATGGATAGAACTACCAATTGCAAGGGCAAACTTAATCGCTTTACTGCCAATGAAATGGCCGCTTGCAATGCTGGCTCTAACTTTCAGCCTGTAGGTCCCCATGGCACCAAACTGGATGCCAGCGGAGGCGTGCCTACATTGGAAGCCGTCATAAAAAACTGGCCGCAGTTAAATTCTATTCAGCTAGAAGTAAAATCCACTCAACATCATGATTTAGAAATCATTGCGGAAAGGTTGAGTTTCTTAATAGCAGCACATCAAATTCATCGACAAGCGATTATTACGTCTTCCGATACTGCCATGCTGCAGATTGTCGCTAATCAATATCGACATATTAGCAGAGGCTTTGTTGCTGAAAGATTCAGACGGGATCCAATCGGAATTTGCTTGAGTTTAGGCTGTGAGTATCTAGTGGCAGATTGGCGCCGTTGTAGTGAAAAGTTTATTCAACAAGCCAAACGAGCTGGACTCCAAGTATCCGTCTGGACAGTCAATCGCGCTGATATTGCTTTAAAACTCTTTCATTGGGGCGCAGACAGCATCATCACCGATGAACCGACAAAAATGCAAAAGCTCTTTTACCATCACTTCAATCAAGCCCATGACAATGCATCTAACGAAAGCCAGAACAGGGGTTTTCCAATATGAACAACCAAGCTCACAAGCATCTTGCTACATTGATTCTAAGTTTGCTGCTGTGTGGTTGCGAGTCAGTCAGCTACTACTATCAAGCGGTTGAAGGGCAGCTCAACATACTGAGTCTTCGCGAGCCTATTGAAGAGGTCATTAAAGAAGACGACATCAGCGATTTAAAAAAACAAAAGCTTGATTTAGTCCTGGAAGTAAGAAAATTTGCACAACAATCCTTAGCGTTAGAAGTTGATGATCATTACAGCCAATACGTCGAACTCAATCGTCCCTATGTGGTGTGGAATGTTTTTGCGGCGCCAGAATTCTCAATTAAACCTAAAACATGGTGCTTCCCTATTGCTGGCTGTGTTGCTTATAAAGGTTATTTCGAAGAGAAGCACGCGCGCCAGCAAGCAGACAAACTCGATAATGAAGGTTATGACACCTACGTTGGCGGCGTTGCGGCTTACAGCACATTGGGATGGTTTGAAGATCCGGTTTTAAACACGTTTTTGAGTCGCTCTGATCCAGGTTTGGTTGCCCTATTAATTCATGAGCTCGCTCACCAAGAGCTATATGTGGAAGATGACTCCGCCTTTAACGAAAGCTTTGCTACCACGGTAGAAATACTGGGATTGAATGAATGGTTACGACAACAAAACCAAGCAGATCAAATCAGTAAGATGGCGGATCACCGCAAAAGAAAGGCCGAGTTTATCGATTTAATATTAAGTCATAGAAAATCTTTAGCGGCTCTCTATGAAACAGAGCTGCCCGAAGAACAGCGACGCGCTGAAAAGGCAAACGCAAAAACAGCATTGCTCAATCAATACCAAGAACTCAAGCAAAGCTGGCAAGGATACAATGGCTATGATCGCTGGTTCGAAGGCCCTTTAAACAATGCCCAGCTCTCAACCATCGGCACTTATCACCAATGGGTCGATGCATTTATGGTTGTTTTTCACCAGCAAGACCGAGACTGGCCACGCTTCTACGATAAGTGTCGAGAAATTGCTCAGCTAAATCGGGAGGTTAGAGACCAAACTTTAGAAAAACTATCAGTTGAAGCAGCTAACTATCGTCTATAATTCTTAAATTAATGTAATTTCACCGTTAAGAGAATTTCACATGGCGAAATCGTCCGCTTTGGATCCATTTGACGCGTTAGGAGCTTTGATTCCTGCGCTCACGGATTTGTATTCAGCGGTGAAAGCCAAAAAAAGTGACAGGGCACATCAACTCGCCGAGAAAATCGTCGCGCGAATTTATGAGATCACAGATCACAATCACAATGCTGCCTTAGCTGCTATTCATCTTTCGAAAGAGCAGAGTCCTTTAAAACAACCCATCTACTCAGCCGTGATTGCCCATCTATTGAGCATTCAGCATGGCATCGAAGGTAGCACAAAAGAATCACTAATGCTGGCCACCCTGCTGGCGAATCTAACCTTCTATGAATTCCAAGTGTTACTTAACACCATGGATGGCAAACTAACTGATGCACAGAGAGCAAAATTGCATAAGCATCCGCTAGAGGCGTCCCAAAAGCTCGAAGCTGCTGGTTTCTTGGATCCCACCATGATTAAAGCTGTACGCCAGCATCATGAACGATTAGATGGCAAGGGCTACCCTAACCGACTGAAAGGCAACGAAATCTCGACTCTGGCACTGATTATATCTATCTGCGAGACTTACACTGCACGTATCGACAACAGAGCTTATCGCAAACCAGTACATCCCCGAGAAGCCCTATCACACCTGCTTCACGAAGATGATCAAAGGGTGAAAGAGTTACTGATCAGCCTTGCCAAAGCGATCGGCATTTACCCTCCAGGTACTTGGGTGAAACTGGCTAACCAGGAAATCGCTATCGTCAAAGGCGTTTCCAGCGCCAGCCCTGTTCCCAAGGTAACAGCGCTATTCGATCCTCAGGGTAATGCTTATCTAGGCCCTATGGAAAGAGACGCTAAGCAACCCAACCAGAAGATTATCGGATCCGCAGCCCCTCCCAAACATCCTTCTGTGGATCTACAGATGCTTTACGAAGGCGCCTGAAACAAAAAGATATAAAAACTTACGCGATTACCACTGCTGGTAAATTGACCTTTGAGCCCCTCTCCTTATAATCCTTTTGCATAACAAACGTTCAACACAAAACCGTGCAGATCTAGGGGAAGTTCGCCATGAACGCCGCAAAGCGCTTAATGAGCTCAACAAATGGACAGGTTACTCAAGCAGGCTTAAGAACCCTAACCTCCCTAGTCTTGGGTGGCATGATCACATTAGGGGCTTTATCTATCGCGGCGTGTGGCAGTAGCCAAGCAGAGAAATCTGCCGATCCTATCAATCGAGCCGAAGTGGAAAACCGACCAGGTTTAGAGGAAGCCGAACAAGGGCAATTCGTAGATAGTGCCGTGGCCGGTTTATTCTATAAGACCGATTCGATGGAAGGCTTCACCGATCACAATGGCTACTTCAACTACCTGCCTGACGAAACGATTAGCTTCTATATCGGTAACATTGCGCTGGGCAGTGCCACTGCATCAAGTATTGTGACTCCGGTTGATATCAGCGAATCCACGGATCAAGAAATTAACGAAACGACTGTTAACATTCTGCGTTTATTGCAGACCTTGGATGAAGATGGCGATCCTAGCAATGGCATCTCTATCTCAGAAAATACCCACTTAGCTGCTACACAAATAAATGGTAGCGACATTTCAGTTACTACAAGCAGCCAAAATTTTGAAAACAACGCAGTTCTAATTCAGTTTATCGGCCAAGTGACCAATGTCGGTGAACTAGTAGATCATGACAATGCAGTCGCTCACTTTAAAACAACCCAAGAGTTGTTAAATCTTCAATAAGTTCATTCACTTTTCCAGCTAGCAAACCAATCCAGTGTTGGCTTTGCCAGGGGTTGAAAAGCTAAAACGCCCGCGATATCGGCCAACCAATCCAACCAGGAAAAGTGTCGATAGCCTGTAAAGCTCTGGGCAATTTCTATAGCCATTCCATAACAGATAAGAAAGATTAACTTTTTAGCGATTGAGCTTTTTGGAAAAGCACAATGGGTGACAAAAGCCAGCACAAAGAAGCCCAAAATATGGGCTAGCTTATCGTTGAGAATGCCATGCACATTAGGATCTGGTTTGGAAAGCGTAGCTAAGGTCATCAGTAATATTGAGATAACGAACGCTACGCGAAAGCCTAGAACAATTATAGGATGCATCGAGCTCTATTCGCTGAAGGTTAAGAACTACAAGCTATTTACGCGATATAAACCGTTAAGGGCTGCAACGCGATAAGCTTCAGCCATGGTCGGATAATTAAAGGTAGTATTAACAAAATACTCCAGCGTATTAAGTTCTCCCGGCTGATTCATAATAGCCTGACCGATATGAACAATTTCGGCCGCCTGATCACCAAAGCAATGAATCCCAAGAATCTCTAATGTTTCGCGGTGAAAAAGTATTTTTAGCATGCCTACTGTTTCACCAGATATTTGTGCTCTAGCAATAGTTTTAAAGAAAGCTTGCCCCACTTCGTAAGGGACTTGCAGCTGCGTTAATTCATGCTCGGTTTTACCCAAGGAACTAATTTCTGGAATCGTATAAATCCCAGTTGGCACATCCTGAACAAAATAAAAATCTTCAGAATCCAGCACTGCTCCGCCCGTTGAACGTCCTTGATCGTAAGCTGCACTTGCAAGGCTCGGCCAACCAATAACATCGCCTGCGGCATACACATGATCAACCGATGTTTGATATCTATCATTCACTTCCAGCTGGCCGCGATGATTCGCCGCTAAACCAACAGCATCTAAGTTCAGCATATCCGTATTACCAGTGCGACCGTTACACCATAAAAAAGAGTCGCCACGCACTAACTTACCGGATTTCATATGAACCAATACATCGTTATCACGACCTTCTACTTTATCGTACTCTTCACCGTTACGAATCAGGACACCAATTTCTCGCAAGTGATAACTCAATGCATCAGAAATCTCGTGATCAAGAAAATCTAATAATCGGTCACGGGTATTAATCAGCTCTACACGCACCCCTAACCCGCAAAAAATGGAAGCGTATTCACAGCCAATCACCCCAGCACCGTAAATAACGATTTTCCGCGGGGTATGCTTTAAACCAAGAATGGTATCGCTGTCGTAAATGCGCCCATGAGAAAAATCCACATCATCAGGGCGATAGGGCCTGGAGCCGGTCGCAATAACTACCTTTTCGGTAATTAGAGTTTCTATGGACCCGTCTTCATTGACCACTTCTAGCGTGTGAGCATCAGTAAAACGCGCCACGCCTGAATAAAGACGCACCCTATTTCTTGAATAAAAACTAGTACGCAAAGTTACCTGCTTGCCAATGACGCGCTCGGCTCGTTTGATAACTTTGGGAAAAGAGAACATCTTAGGTTCACCAATATCCCGAAACATTGGGTCGGTGTTGAAGCGAATGATCTGTTTAACGGAATGCCTGAGGGCTTTTGAGGGAATAGTACCTAGGTGGGCACAGTTGCCACCAACACCCTCCTTATCATCAACCATTGCCACCTGCAGGCCTGACTTTGAGGCCCTCATGGCAGCGCCTTCGCCAGCCGGACCAGAACCAATCACAACGACATCAAAATGTGTAGGCATAGAACACTCAGTAAGAATATGGCTTATTTAACTAGTATAGGAAAACTGTGGCTGATGCAAAACTGCTAACCACTAAGACTTTAGTCGAAACTGTGAAAGGAAATGGAATGGGCTTAGCTAAATGGTGTAAACAACTATGATGCTAAGCCCGAAAAACTCAAAAACTAAGCGCTCTACTTGGCTTTAGTTGCGTCATAGGTGAGCGCTGCAGGATTCGGCTTAGAGTCTTCATTACCCTCTTCCGAATCGCACTTATTTGGATCACCGCCACAAATCTCGCACTCTCCACCGGTCATTTGGTTTAAACCACCGCAAGTGCCTTTGATGGGCTTATTTTGCAGAATCACGCCAATCGCCATACCTGCAAATAGCACTCCGAATATCACCATCGATAGGAGAAATGTTGCCATTTTAAAACCTCGACTCTGAAAAGTTCACCAGTAGAACCAAACACTACTTATTTTATCAAATAGATGAGGGATCCACATAGGAAGAAAAAGATTTGGTTTGTAACACTTCGAATCCACTCTTGGATTTGACCAACATGTAGACCGCTAAGTTCAATTTCTCTGCCAAAGCCATACCTTCTTTAGGGCCTAATACGGTAATCGCTGTTGCATAGGCATCTGCAAAAGCGCTGTATCGGTGAAGCACTGTTACCGATGCCAGCGAATGAGAAATTGGCATACCACTACGCGGATCAATAGTGTGGGAATAACGCTTTCCATCTTTCTCAAAATAGTTTCTATAATCCCCGGATGTTGCCAACGAAATCGATTCTAAAGCAAGCACCTTTTGAATCGAACGCTCGAACTCAGTAGGCTCCTCAATGGCAATCTTCCAAGCATCACCTGACAGCTTGCGCTTCCCTACGCGAATTTCACCACCCACTTCCACCATGTAATGGTCAATGCCTGAGGATTCCAGGTACTGCGACACTCTATCCACTGCATAGCCCTTTGCCACGGCAGACAAATCGATCGTAACTGGTTTGAGCTTTAGAGCCTGGCTTTCACCCAGAACCAGGGAATCTGCGCCTAACAGATTTTTAGCTTGGGCAATCTCTTGATTTGTTGGCGGACTTTCACGATTACCTTTCGGACCAAATCCCCAAAGATTGACTAAAGGGCCAATGGTGATATCGAATGCGCCTTGGCTCTCTCGATGCACTTGTTGGCTAATAGTGAGGACTGCAAGCGTTTCCTCAGACAACGGCATCTCTCGCGAAGGAGGAACGGCGTTAAATACTGAAAGCTCTGAATCGTCGATATAAGTGGACATCTTCTGGTTAATGTCCGCTAGCAGCTGATCTATGCCTGCTTTAACTTGGGAGGGAGTTTGTTGCTTGGTTAACGCCTGAAATTTTACGTTGTACCAAGTGCCCATGGTTGGGCCGTTAATGTGGTGTATTTCAGGATCGTTAGAAACACTACAGCCCACCAAACTGATTGCAATTATGCATAGTAAGATGGGCTGTAACAGTTTGCCTGCGGTTTTAGCCACCAAAATCATCCAAGAAGATGTTTTCGCGCTCTACACCAAGATCTTCAAGCATCTTGATTACCGCTGCGTTCATCATCGGTGGCCCACACATGTAGTACTCACAATCTTCTGGTGCTGGATGATCTTTCAGATACTCATCATGCAACACGTTGTGAATAAAGCCTGTTAAGCCATCCCAGTTATCTTCTGGCTGGGGATCGGATAAGGCGATGTGCCAATCGAAGTTATCGTTCTCTTCAGCAAGCATATCGTACTCATCTTGATAGAACAGCTCACGCAAAGAACGTGCGCCATACCAGAAAGAAACCTTACGATTAGTCTTGATACGCTTAAGCTGATCGAAGATATGAGAACGCATTGGTGCCATACCAGCACCAC
>JAKSAW010000081.1 GCA_022361455.1 Pseudomonadales bacterium
ATCAGTCGCAAGGAGGTCAGGCGGCAGCGCGAGCTGCTGGACGACCCGGCGCCGCAGCCGGCGAACAAGACCACCGATGCGACCCGGGTGCTGTCCGGCTGGCACCAGGATCCGACGTTCACCTACGGCAACGGGCGGCCGAGGCTCCTGCCGATCGACGGCGACGGTGCAACATTCACTTCGCTTTGCCGTTCCTATGCCGGTGACATCCCCGTCACGACCATGCTCAAGGAACTGAAACGCGTCGGCGCCGTCGTCGAAACCCAGAACGGGCAATTGAAGGTTCAGCGGCGCTATTACATGCCGGCACAGTTCGACCCGCAGTGGGTCATGAACGCCGGCAACATGTTCGCGGACCTCGGCGCCAACATCAACGCGAACCTTGCCGCCGGTAAAAACATGCCCACACGTTTCCTCGGGCGCGCGTCGGAACCGTTCATCGACGCCGACGCGATTCCCGAATTTCGCCAGTTCATCGAGACGCAGGGCCAGCAGTTTCTGGAGGTCGTGGACGATTGGCTGTCCCGGCGTCGCGGTCAGACAGACGGCCATGGGACCGGCCGCCAGGTACGCCTGGGTGTGGGGCTATTCCTCATCCAGGACGAAGACAAATAGCAAGGAAAACATCATGGAAAAAAGATTCGGCAAGATTCTCATGACGGTACTGGCAGGACTCCTGCTGGTGAACTGTGGCGGCGGCAGCAGCGGTTCCAGCGGTGGCCTGCAGATCGGCGGTATCGACCGTCTCGGCGTGAGCGCCGGCACCGTCACCGGTTTCGGCAGTATCTTCGTCAACGGCGTCGAGTTCGACACCGACGATGCCGACTTCGACATCGACGATGACGACATCGGCAGCAGCCAGGACGACCTCGACGTCGGCGACACGGTAATCGTGACCTTCGATCCGGACGTCGCCGGCAACGTTGCGTTGACGGTGTTCTCGGACGAGGCCGTCGAAGGCCCGATCGACAGCATCGATCTCGCGACCGGCGTGCTGGTGGTGGTCGG
>JAKSAW010000232.1 GCA_022361455.1 Pseudomonadales bacterium
CTCAGCACTGTGGAACAGGTTGCTGAAGCAACCTGCCCATGCGTCCCCATCCCGAAATCAGAGAAATGATAAAGCTCACCAGCCAAATCAAGCCCGCTGCTTATTGTTGTACCAATCCACCGGAAGTTACCGCGCCGAAAAGTCGTATTGGCATCTGGCTCCGAGCCCAATTGCTCAAAATAGCTGGTTGGCGCCATTTGAAAGCGGAAATCATCAAGAGCGAAGGCCAGACCCGCCCCCTGCACATCCGACAGGGAGTCATCGCTGAGTTCGGTGAGAGCCTGTGCCTGGGTAGCGCCCAGTGTGAGGGTCGCTGCCAACAACAGGTTGGAAGTGAAAGGGTTGCGGCGCACTTTTGACCTCGGTGTTTTTTGTTATCTGCATGGCAGGAAACATTCCCTGACTGGCAGTTTTGGTCATCTATATTCGCAAGATTACACAGCGAACCAACCCACCGCAACACTTGTTAACACAAACACTACACAGCGTAGAGATTAGTTATTCTTTATATTCATGCACTTATGGCATATATACAGAGGGTATACTTTTTTGTGGACAAGCGTACTCATGATCACGATTAACGGGTTGTTACCTTTGTGCACACTGGGAGCCTGTATGTATATGACTGAACGGTCACGCGGGTGATGGACAAAATGGTCGGATTAGGGGGGCGTTGAACGCTTTCGCTTGCAGGCAGGCTTCTGCGGGGAAGATTGTCCTGCGCTTGGGAAGTGGGATTTTCGTTTGCAAGCAAGCTCCCACATGAGGGGGGTTGGTTGGGGAGTTTCGCGGCTCGAGCGCCGCTCCTACAAATCACCCTCAGGTTGCACGGGGATTGGGGGCTTTGGGGTGTTTTGTGGGTTTGGGGTGAAAATCCTTTCTTCTGCTTGTGAGGGTAAGGATCAGGAATTCGTCTGCAAGCAGACTCCTACAGGTAAAGCATTGATGGTTTTGTGGGAGTTTGCTTGCAAACGAAGGGGTTACAGCTCTCGGCAGGCGAGATTTTCGCGTGCGGGGGCACGCTCCTACACGATTTCAACTATCTCGCAGACTTGATGGGGAGCAAGACTACGCACCGGTCAATCGGCTGGAGTCCAGCCACGTTGCTGGCATTGTTGTTGTTAACCTTTCGGCCAGTTCCCGAGAAACATTCATCTGCTCAGGCAGGGCTTTCCGCAATGCGGCTTGATCGCTGACAAGATTTGTTAGTGCAGCTTTCAGGCTTTGCAGGATCACCCGCTCGCCATACTGTTGAAATGCGGCCTGCCAGGACGCCTCCGCTGCATCACCCCACTTTTCTCTCATCATCAGAAGATCAATAACATCTTTCTGGCTGTCGTGATGTCGGTCTGCATTTGCCACCAGCTTTGTGGTGAAGCAGCTTTCGGGCGACACGACAGGCACCGGGAACAGTGGATCGCGGACATCCCTGGTGATGTCATCGCTATCGAAATGGATGATCTCGAGCTTTATTGGTCGCCCTGCACCATCGAGCATACTGCGTATGGCATCCCGGTCCGCACGGATTTCCCGCCCCTTGTACAAATGCGGCTCACAATCTGGACGAAACAATGGCCCGAAACTGTTCTGGGTAATCGAGGACCGTGCGGCCCTGTAGGCATCCCTTCCCACACAGAACAAGTCGATATCCACAGATTCGCGGTATTCATCCAGCTCCAGCGCGATGCGGGTTCCACCACCAAATAGAATGTTGTTTTGGGCCAGAAAAGCCTGATCAAAACCTGCCAGGATTTTCCAGATGACCTGATGATGAGGTCGGGTTGGTGTCAGCATGCGGCCAGCATCACTCCATGACCATGTTTCTGCTTGAGCTGGTCGATGAGGTGCTTTTCAGTGTTCTCGAGCCGCGTCTGATCCACAAAGCGCCAGCGGGCTTCATAGAGGGCAAACGCTTTCTCAGGGGCAATAAAGCGCCCTGCGTGATCCCACATGATGAGATCAAGCTCAGGATAGTGCTGTCTGTCGATCATCGTGCCAGCCATGTGGCTGCCCCTGATTCGCGTTTGATTAGGTTATTTTATCAGCAGAGGTTCGTTAGCAGCAAACCTTGCCGCGATAGGAACATGGGGCTCTTGCGGAGGCTTGCTTCCAGGCGAAGGCTTCTCCTTCTTGCAGGGGTGAGGCTTTCGCGTGCAGGCAGGCTCGTACGGGGAAGGTTGTCCTTCCTGGTAGGTGAGATTTTCGCTTGCAAGCAAGCTCCCACATGAGAGGGTTCGGTTGGGGAGTTTCGCGGCTCGAGCGCCACTCCTA
>JAKSAW010000497.1 GCA_022361455.1 Pseudomonadales bacterium
GAAACCACCGAGATGATCGAAGAATCCATCAACAAGGTGAATCAAGGCAGCGCCATCGCCGAAAAGACGGCAGAAGCGTTGAAGGAAATCGTGGGCGGCGTGGGCCGCGTGAACGAGTTGGTCAGCCAGATCGCGGTTGCCAGCAACGAGCAGGCACAGGGCATTACACAGGTCAATACGGCCTTGGGCCAGTTGGATCAGGTAACCCAACAGAACACCGCCAACGCGGAGCAATCCGCGGCCGCGAGTATGGAATTGTCGAACCAAGCCCAAGGTTTGGAGAAATTATTAACCCGATTCACCCTCGCCAGGAAAGAACCGGAAGTCGCTGCCATTCCTCCCGAGATGATGGCCGCATTCCAACAGTTCATGCAACAACAGTCTCGCATGGCAAACAGCCTGCCCTCCGGTTACGGTGGGGCACCGGCGAGGCCTTCAAACAGCATCGACCCGAGTCAGGTCATTTCACTCGACGACGACAGCTTCGGTCGTTATTGAACCTAAAACCTGATCCGGGTCCGTTGCGACGGGTCCGGATCAGCGCCATACCGGTTCCAATTGTTGCCGGTGGGGAACACCCACCTCTAACTGGAAGGGGATCGCGGCTGTGCGTCCTTGATCATCGGTCAGTTCCAGCAACCAATCTCCCGGCGCAAAGCCGAGGACCAGCCCTTGTTTACCGGCAATCACCGCACGCGGCCCGTCTGTCAGGTCCCCCCAGAACGGCAGCATTTCAAAGGTTTCCAGTTCCTGGCGGAAACCACCCTCTATGGACTTGATGACCGCTTTCGCGATGCCCGTGTTCGACTCGAAATAGTAAAAGGTACGCGGTTCGTAATCTGTTGTCACTTCGGCTGTGAAATCGGCATTGATGGGAACTTCCAATCTGCCCGGCGAAAACAGCCAAGCGGCTTTAAACCCTCGTATAGCAACGGCTGCCGGGCCTTCAGGTAATGATTGAAAGGTGATCGTATTCGGGAAATCGTCCAGCGAACGTACCGCCAGAGCATTATCCTCGGATCGTTGGTTTTCTGGAATGCCTGCATGGTGAATGGTCACCGTACAAGATGTTTTTTCCGGTGGACGCTCCCCCTGAATTCGGATGCGCAGGGCGCCGCGCGGTGGAAGGATCAGGTCACCCAAATCTCGGTTCATCCCCGCGTACATGGGAAAATTTGCCGCTAAAGGTAGAATAC
>JAKSAW010000079.1 GCA_022361455.1 Pseudomonadales bacterium
AGCTCGCAAGCATATGGTGCTTCCTTTGGTATTAGACGGCGATAAGTTGATTGTTGCGGTAACAGATCCATCGGATACAGACTTGATTAATATGCTGCGCTTTCTCAGTGGCAAGGTGATCGAAGTGGGTGTGTCGCTGCCTGATGAAATAGCCTTCGCGATCAGCAAATACTACGGTGGTGAGGAAATGCGAAACGCGCTGGAGCATATTGAGATGCCCTCCAGTGTTGAGCCTTACCATATCGACGCCAATGAGGCTGAAACCATTGCCAATCGCAAACCGGTTGTGCAGTTGGTGCAAAACCTGATTATGGATGCAATGGCTCGCCGGGCCTCCGATATTCATATTCGTCCTGGTGATTCAAAGGCAGAAGTGTTTTTCCGTGTGGATGGGGTTTTGCGGCGAGAGCAAGCCTTCGATAAACAGCTGCTTCCAGCCCTAGTTAGCCGCGTTAAGATCATTAGTAATTTAGATATCTCCGAGCGGCGCTTACCACAGGATGGCCGATCACGAATTCGCTACATGGGTAAGTTAGTAGATTTGCGTATCTCTATTATGCCCAGTATTCATGGTGAAAGTGTGGTTATTCGCTTGCTTGATACGCAATTTGCTATGAGTACTCTAGAGCAGCTTGGGTTCAGTGGTGATGATGCTTCTCGTTTGCGAGGCCTGTTGTCTCGCAATAACGGCATATTTTTGGTAACAGGGCCCACAGGATCAGGCAAGTCCACTACCTTATATACGGCTCTCGACCATATCCGCAACAGTGATGTAAACATTATCACTGTTGAAGATCCGGTGGAGTACCGTATTGATGGCATTACTCAGATCCAAGTAAATCATCAAACGGGATATAGTTTTGCTCGCGCGCTGCGCCATATTCTTCGCCATGATCCCGATGTGATTATGGTGGGTGAAATACGCGATCAGGAAACAGCTAGCATGGCGGTTGAAAGTGCGCTCACTGGGCACTTGGTACTTAGTACCTTGCATACCAATGATGCTGCTTCGACCGTGGCGCGTTTGTTGGAAATAGGCATTGAACCCTATTTGGTAAATAGCAGCCTGTTAGGGGTGCTGGCGCAGCGGTTGGTGCGCTGCAATTGCCCCTACTGTTTGGAAGAGGAAGAGGTTGATCCACAGATTCGGGAAGAACTTGGTGTAGCAGCTGACGAGACATTTTATCGTGGAACAGGCTGCGATCATTGCCACCATACAGGTATCCATGGTCGCCGGGCTGTGTATGAACTGCTCACTGTTAGTCCCAGTCTCAAGTCACTGATTGCCGCTAGAGCTAATGCCGGTGAGATACAAGCGCAGGCAATTGAGGATGGAATGAGCCAATTGACCGATCACGCCTTGCAATTAGCTCGCCAAAAGCTAATTTCTTTGCAGGAAGTGTATCGCGTTCGACTTGAGTAACAGGTATAATCGCGCGTTTATCAAATCTCCTCCAAAGTAGGGTCTGTTTATGCTGAGAATCGCTCAGGAAGCACTCACCTTTGATGATGTATTACTTGTCCCTGGTTATTCAGAAGTTTTGCCGCGGGATGTGAGCCTGGCAACCCAACTCACTAAGAAAATCCGTCTCAATATTCCCCTCTTGTCTGCCGCCATGGATACGGTGACAGAAGGTCGTTTGGCTATTGCTGTGGCTCAGGAAGGTGGTATCGGTATTCTGCACAAGAATATGACCATCGAACAGCAAGCGAAAGAAGTTCGTACTGTTAAGAAATTTGAAAGCGGCATTGTTCGTGATCCCATTACCATTGCACCTACCGCTACCATTCGTGATCTGATTGAGCTAACTCAAGCTCATCGTATCTCCGGTGTGCCTGTGGTGGAAGGTGAAGGTTTGGTGGGTATTGTTACCAGTCGTGATCTTCGGTTTGAAACACGTTTAGATGCGCCTGTGTCTTCTATCATGACCCCTAAAGATCGCTTGGTAACTGCAAAAGAAGGTACCGAGTTTGAAGAGATCAAACAGTTGCTGCAAAAGCACCGTATAGAGAAGGTGTTATTGGTGGATGATGCGTTTCATTTGAAAGGCATGATGACCACTACCGATATTAATAAAGCCGAAGCTTATCCTTTAGCCTGTAAAGATAGCCAAGGTCGTTTGCGCGTTGGTGCTGCAGTTGGTACTGGCGAAGGCACTGAAGAGCGAGTTCATGCGCTAGTTGAAGCCGGTGTTGATCTGATCGTAGTAGATACTGCCCATGGCCATTCCAAGGGTGTGATAGATAGTGTTGCTTGGGTAAAACAAAACTATCCAACTCTACAAGTGATTGGTGGCAATATCGCGACTGCTGAAGCAGCATTAGCATTAGCAGAAGCTGGCGCTGATGGTGTCAAAGTGGGTATCGGACCAGGCTCTATCTGTACTACCCGCATTGTTGCTGGTATCGGTGTGCCACAAATTTCTGCTGTGAGTGATGTGGCTGCTGCGTTAAAAGATAAAGGCATACCGCTCATTGCTGATGGTGGCTTGCGTTACTCTGGTGATATTGCCAAAGCAATAGCCGCAGGCGCTAGCGCTGTTATGGTTGGTAGTCTGCTGGCTGGTACTGAAGAAGCTCCTGGCGAAGTAGAGCTTTATCAAGGTCGATATTACAAAGCCTATCGTGGCATGGGTTCGCTTGGCGCCATGTCAGGTAGCCAAGGTTCCAGTGATCGCTATTTCCAAGACGCTTCTCAAGGTGTTGAGAAGTTAGTGCCAGAGGGCATCGAAGGTCGCGTTCCTTACAAAGGCCCGATTGCTGCGATTATTTTACAGTTAATGGGCGGTGTACGCGCAAGTATGGGTTATACCGGCTGTGCAACCATTGATGAAATGCGTACTAAACCGCAGTTCGTCCGTATTACTGGTGCTGGTATTAAGGAAAGTCATGTTCATGATGTGACGATTACTAAAGAAGCACCTAATTACCGCTCTTAAAAGTTTGTAGCGCACCACAAGAGCCCCAAGTTGTAAGCGATCGATATTGCTAATCAATCTGGGGCTTTTATGTTTTAGATTTTAAAGAATTAATTTTTATACTTTTTATAAAAGGTACCTCCACGCATGACGGCTGATATTCACGCGCAACGTATTCTTATTTTGGATTTCGGTTCCCAATATACTCAATTAATTGCTCGCCGAGTGCGAGAAATTGGCGTTTATTGTGAGCTACATCCCTTTGATATGTCCGATGAGGACATTAAAGCTTTTGCGCCAAATGCGGTCATTCTTTCTGGTGGACCAGAGTCTGTGACTGAAGCCGAAACACCCAGAGCGAGCCAAGCTGTATTTGAAATGGGAGTGCCCGTTTTGGGGATTTGCTATGGCATGCAAACCATGGCCA
>JAKSAW010000249.1 GCA_022361455.1 Pseudomonadales bacterium
GCACCCATTGACGGAGATACAAAGTTCTATGACCTAACTATTCACTCAGCCTCAGCCACTGCATATGAATTGAGGGCGACGCCAAAAGCTGCGCAAGCAGACGATGGTTTCTTGTCTATAAATTCTCTTGGAGTTCGTGGTTGGGATAGAAATGATAACGGTAGCGCTACTGACGCAGGGGAAAATTCCTGGGGCTATTAAATAGCATCACATGTTAATAAAAAGCCAGCCTAACCGCTGGCTTTTTTATGGCCAAACAAATATCACTTTAGTCCCTGGTGCAGTATCCCCACTTTCAATCATCAGCTCCCCTTTATGAGCTTCCACAATACGCTTTGCCAAATATAATCCCAAGCCAAAACCACCGGTTTGTCGCTGCCTAGAATCATCCGGCCGATAGAATGGCTCCGACAAGTGTTTAATATGCGCTTCTGAAATACCATCCCCTTGATCAGCGATTGTGAGCCGCCATTGCGTCTGCTCTTTCTCCAGAATGACTTGAATTGGTTTGCCATTGCTATGCCGGACGGCGTTACTCAACACATTACGCAACATCAATTCAATGCGCACCGGATCAACGAGTGCAGTAGAAGGAAATTCAGGAACAATTGTTTCAATTGGTTGATCATTCCACAGCGCCACAACTTTGTAGATCAAGGTATTTAAATCGATGGATTCTTTATGCAATACCGCATGGGGTTGATTAAGACGCTCTGATTCAATCAACGTACCTACTAAGGATTCCATCTCATCCAGATCTGATGAAATTCGTTTACGAGTTTTCTCATCATCAATAAATTCACTGGTGACTTTGGCTCTAGTAATGGGAGAACGAAGCTCATGGCTGATCGCCAGGAGCATTTGTCGTTTAGCTTCAAGCAAATCTTGTAGGCTATCTGCCATATTATTTACGTTCAAACATAGATCGCCGAGCTCCCCGCTATGCTTAGAGTCAATCCGATAATCTAAATCGCCTTGCTGGAGTTTTTTAGCCGCACTGGATACTTCTCTAACAGGTTTTAAAACGCGTTGGGTAGCCAAATAACTCACCCAGAAAATCACCACAACAATGCCAAGCCCGACAAACAACTTATATTTGTCTTTATGCTTAACCAGACGATATTGCCATGCCATGTAAAAGCGATATTCCCCTTTGGGATAGATCGCGAAGCGATGTTTTCTATCTCGGACAATATGGGGCTCTGTAATTGTTAACCATTCTGGTTTATCAATTTCTGGAATAAAGTTTGGCTCAGAAGACCAATCAACGTCGGGGCCGCGAATCGCTAAACGCACAGGCATCTGCTGGGTAATTTCAATAGCTTTATCAATATCAGGGGGAATCCCAATATCGTTGACTACGTACTTAACATGGTTAATAGCGATGGGCCGCAATGGATGCTGGGAATCTTTCACGATCCAACGCAAAGTGCCGCCAACCGTTAAAAATAATAAGGCGCCAGTGATAAAAAACACCAATAGAACCCGTAAATAAAAGGAACCAAACAAGCGTTTTATGGCCGACACAACTACACCCCACCAATAAAACAGTAACCGCGACCCCAAACGGTTTTAATATATTTAGGGGGTTTGTCGGTATCACCGAGTTTTTGGCGTACACGACTGACCAGTGTATCGATAGCTCGCGAGAATAACTCGGCGTCGATACCGCGCAACTCATTCATCAGTTCATCGCGACTAAAGGTTTTACCAGCATGAGTCATGAGCAGTTTCAATAACTCATACTCCATGGTAGTTAAATTTAAACGCTCACCATTCAAAGTGACTTGTTGAGCGATAGGATCCAGGCTAAGTCCATTGCTTTGCAAAGCATCTGCTTCATTGCGCTTCGCTGGGGCGCGCCTTAATAACGAATTCACCCGTGCAACCAATTCGCGGGGATCAAAAGGTTTGGCTAAGTAATCATCTGCACCCAACTCTAAGCCCACTACTCTATCGGTGACTTCACCTCTGGCAGTAAGCATTAAAATGGGAAGATCTTCATAAGCACTCATAGCACGTAACTTTTTACATACCTGAAAGCCATCCATTTCCGGTAGCATCACATCCAGAATCACCAGATCAGGCTTGCTAGATTTTATCTTGGCAATACCATCGCTCGGTACATGAGCACAATCAACACTAAAACCAAACTTAACCAAGTACTCATCTAATACTTCGGTTAGCTGTGTGTCGTCATCAATAATTAACAGGCTATTCATCATCTTTGCCTAAATCTTAAACTTGCAACTGGGCCAGATTAAGTAAACCACAGGATGTGACGCGAGAAAACGTCAGCAGACAAGAATGTCACCAAAGTTGCAATTTGTGACATTTCGGCAAGTTTGTGACAAGTTCTAAAAGGCTGATGCTCCTACCATAGCTCTATCGAATCCAAACCCAAGAGCAAACTCAGGAGATACACCATGACCATATCTAGTCTTAAAAAACGTTGGATCGCAATCATCGCTGTTGTTATTGGCAGCCTAAGCTTAGCCGGTTGCTTCCATGGAAAATCACATCATCGCGGTGGTGAAATGATGTTCGAGTACGTCGCATGGAAACTAGATCTTAACGACGAGCAACAAGCACTGATGGATGATGTAAAGGCAGAGCTAAAGAAAGCACGTAAAGATATGCATGAACAGCGCAAGCAAGACAAGCAAGCCGTTATCGCATTAATTGAGGCAGAGACATTGGATACTGAGGCTGCGATGAGCATCTTCAACAAAAAACAAGCCGCAATCAATGAACATGCACCAGCGGTGCTTGAAAAGATCGCAGCACTGCATGCGACCTTAACCCCAGAGCAAAAGGCTAAAGTCATCGCCAAGCTCAATTCCATGGGTAAGCATCACGAGTAGATCACTGAATGGAATAACCTGTTTTAAAGTGCCGACTTTTTCATAGAGTCTAGTCCCCAGACTTGGCAGCCTCCCGCGGCTGCCTTTTTTTGTTTGCCAAGTTCAATCTCTTCTCTTAGCATCGAAGCTATCTGATGCACTCATACTAATAAAGATGATGAAAACGCCCATTTGGAAATCTATCGGCCCTGGATTTGTAATAGCCGCCACCGGCTTAGGTGCAGGTGACTTAATTGCAGCTACCGTCGCCGGTGTAAAGTTTAGCACCGCCCTACTTTGGGCTGTGTTGCTAGGAGCCCTCTTAAAAGGCGCATTGAATGAGGGCTTAGCCCGCTGGCAACTGCAAACCGGGACAACCCTGCTGGAAGGCTGGATAGATCGTTTACCAAGCTGGATAAAAGTTTACTTTGGTGCATACCTAATACTATGGTCATTTTTAGTATCGGCGGCATTAATGGCAGCCTGCGGACTGGCTGCAAACACCCTCGCCCCATCTTTATCAATCAACCAATGGGCGATTATCCATTCTGTACTAGCAGCAATCTTAGTACTCTATGGTAAATACAGCTTATTTGAGAACATGATGAAGCTGTTTATTGGCTTAATGTTTGTCACGGTATTAGTTGCTACCGCAAAACTTTCCCTTGATTGGGGCAGCGTATTAACTGGCTTTATTCCAACCATACCGGAAGATTCCCTCAAACTAATTCTTGGCGTAGTCGGTGGCGTTGGCGGTAGCGTAACTCTGCTTTGCTACGGGTATTGGATTAAAGAAAAACAATGGGTGAATCAATCACATATTAAAGCAATGCGCATAGACCTAATATTGGCCTATAGCATCACCGCTCTGTTTGGAATCTGCATTGTGATTCTAGCCGCTCACTCTAAGCCGGAAGTTGTTAAGGGGTCTGCGATCTTAGTGGCTCTCGCTAACCAACTGGAAGTGCTATTGGGCGACCCCTACCCCATGGTTTTCTTAATCGGCTTTTGGGGTGCAGTATTCAGTTCCATGTTGGGAGTTTGGCAGGGTGTTCCCTATCTATTTGCTGACTTTACACAACGCGCTCTATCGGAAAAATCTTCTACTCAACAACCGGACATTGAAGAATCTGATTTAAAAGCCACAGCAAGTTATAAAGTATTTTTAGCATTCCTAACCCTGCCGCCTTTCATCATGCTTTATTTCGAACGTCCCATTTGGTTAGCAATTACCTATGCTGTAGCAGGTGCTTTTTTTATGCCGTTTTTGGCTGGCACGTTGCTCTACATGAATAATAAAAAGGATTGGATGGGCGACTTAAAAAATCGCCCGTTTGGGAATGGATTACTGATTGCAGCACTGCTTTTATTTATCGTGCTACTGGGGCAAAAACTATTAAAGCTCTAGGTCAATAACTTACACTTTAAACTTCGAAGATAACTCATCTAACCTTTGCGCCAAGTCGCAGAGGTTTCTTGCCGCTGTTTGAGTTTCTTGGCTACCATGCGCCACAGAATCCCCTAATTCAGTGAATTGATTAACTTGATTGCGAGCTGATACCACTTCCCGCTGCACCTGTTGAGTAGAAGACGCCACCTCAATACACTCATTACTTAGGTTAAGAATGGTATCGCGAATAGAAGACAAACTGCCCACTGTGGACTGAGAAAGCTCAACAGAGTATCTGGCTTTTTCTTGGTTAGAGGACATGTTTTCTACCGCTGCAGTTATCGAAGAAACTATCGATTCCAACATGGTATTAATTTCAACGGTGGATTGATGAGTACGTGTTGCCAAGGTACGTACTTCATCAGCTACCACTGCAAATCCGCGCCCAGATTCACCAGCGCGAGCTGCTTCGATAGCTGCGTTTAATGCGAGCAGGTTAGTTTGATCAGCAATTTCCGCAATGGTGCTCACTACCGTAGAAACCTTGTCTCCGGAGGTTCTAAGTTCCAATAACATGGAAGCAGTTGATTCTAGATCGCTTGCCAATTCAGAAATGCTGTCTGATGTTCTCTCCACTTCAGTTGCGCCTGATTGTACTTCTGAAGCACCCTGTTGCGCAGTTTGCGATGCAATGGTTGAGCTGTTAACGCCTTGCTCTATTTGCGATTCAAGCTGAGTCATCTGACTCACTAAGCCGCTGATCTCTGTGTTTAACTGGTACACGGAGGACTCAGTCTGTTCCGTAACTCTACCCAAGGAATCTACCGCTGTAGTAATACCTTGAGATGAGCTCACCATATCTTTTACACCAGAACCAAAGACTGACAACAAGCTATTAACCCCTTTTGCTGCCGAGCCAATTTCATCATTAGATGTGCTAGGCAGTTGGGTGGTTAAATCCAATGAATCCGATACGTAACGTAGCTGATCCGATAACCCCATTACAGGTTGTACAACTTGTTTTCTTGAATAAAAGTAAGCACCCATCGCTACCAATAAGATCACACCCACCATAGCCCAATTCATAAATTGAGCGTTTGACATATCCTCTAAAATCAATTGGGAACTCTGCGTCGCTTGGGTGGAAACTTTTTCCTTCAAGGCAAGTAGTTGCTGCTTAATGTTATCCATGTCTTGGGTGATAATGCCCAATTGAGTTCGTGCTCCATCCCAATCGATTGAGCGACGATCCATAATATTTCTCAATCCCTTTAACGATTCTGAATAGGCCTGAACGCCACTTTCGATACCACTGAGATCTATCTCATTATCAACACTTTTAATATGCGCAATGTTTGCACTTAGCTCATCAAGTTGCGTCTTTAAGGATTGATCAAATTGCTTCACATTGGTGGTGGTGCCATACAAAGAATAGGCACTAATAAGCAAGCGACTAGTTGCAGTGGACATGTTTTCCACGTCGTTCAACTCTGGAAGCGTCACATCCATAAAAGTGGTGACCTGCTGCTTAACCATGGATGAGGTATTATTAAGCGCCAACGCTGCCGCCACGGTCATGACCAACACTGCGGCATAACCAATAAATATCTTGGAACTAATGGAGCTTAAAATCGATTTCATAGAAATACTCTGTCTAAAATTATGGTTATCGGACTAGTCGAAGCATTAATAATGCTCAATTTCCGATCAGACCAATAACTACTCAAAGGGTTCATTTTTTGAGTATAGGTGAGTATTTCGCAGTCAGCGTATTGTTATGCGTGGCATGGCAATTGCTCCTACTAATAACAAACATAAAGGTTCAGATAGGAGTGCGTTTTATGAAGTTTTCGGGCATTAATTGGTCTTTAGCCTTACCACTTGTTCTAACTTGGTGCCTGAGCGGCTGCCAAGATAGCGGCCTGGAACAAGGCAAACTCATTGTGAAGGAGAATTGCTTTGTCTGTCACAACCAGGGAATTAACGGCGCCCCCATTTTAGGCAATCAAAAAATGTGGGATAAACGCTTACCTCAAGGCCTAGACACTCTGATTGATCATGCCATTAACGGTTACGCCGGCATGATGCCTCCTAAAGGTGGAAACCCCGACCTCACCGACGAAGAAATTCGTCTAGCCGTTACTTATATGGTGAGTTTGGTAGAGGAACAATAAAAGCCATAAGCTTTTAGTGGTTTATATTTCCTTGATCATCGTCAAGTTTTGTTTTAAAGTTTCAATAATTTCTGAAATTTCAGGAAATAGTGATGACGATGACACCCATGGTTGAGCGCTTTGTCTTTCACTTCGGTGAAATGGGCAGTCGCTGGGGCTTCAACCGCACAGTTGGACAAATGTACGGCCTGATTGTATTGAGCGAAGCTCCTCTTAGCGCTAACGAGCTCGCCGATGCCCTTGGTATTTCCCGCGGCAATGTCAGCATGGGGCTGAAAGAACTTCAGTCTTGGCGCTTGCTGAAAATTCATCATATTCCTGGTGATCGCAAAGAATACTTTTCCCCTGCCGGCTCCATTATTGAACTAGCACGTCGCGTGCTAGAAGAACGAGTGCGTCGGGAAGTTGAACCTACCTTAACTTTATTGCGTGATTTGTTAATCGAGAACCCTGCCAATTCCCAAGAGTCTTACGCTCAAGAAAAAATGCGCGAGATTCATGATCTGTTAGAAGTCGGTATGCAATGGGCGCAAGAAATCCAAGCACTTAGCATCGATAGCGTACAAACCTTACTAAGACTGGGTACCGGTGTTGGTAAAATTTTGGAGTTCGCAGAAAAGTTTCGAGGTGGAAAAGGCAACAAGGAGTTTGAAAATATTCATATAGACTAATGCCGCGACATCGCCGGTGAGAGGCCACATGCCCTGCCGCGACCTTAGCCTAAAAACGGATTTGTAATTAATCATAGGTTGTTTGTTATGGTCGAAACGCTACTCTTTTCGCGCTTGCAATTTGCGCTGAATATAAGTTTTCATATTCTATTCCCTACCATCACTATTGCTCTTTGCTGGTTTCTGCTGTTTTTTAAAATTCAGCATAATCGTACCGGTGATGAAGTTTGGTTACGAGCATATCGCTTTTGGGTAAAAATCTTCGCCCTATCATTTGCCTTAGGTGTAGTAAGTGGCATTACTATGTCTTTCCAATTCGGCACTAATTGGCCTGGTTTTATGGAAGTGGTGGGTAATATTGCGGGGCCATTATTAGGCTATGAAGTGCTAACCGCATTTTTCCTAGAAGCTACCTTTCTTGGTGTCATGCTTTTTGGTATGGATCGCGTATCTCCTAGAGTACACACCTTTGCTACTGCAATGGTAGCGCTGGGCACGACAGCTTCAGCATTCTGGATTTTATCTTTAAATTCTTGGATGCAGACACCAACCGGCTTCGAGATGCGTGATGGCGTCGCTTATCCGCTAGATTGGTTCGCGATTATATTTAATCCATCTCTGCCCTACCGATTAAGCCATATGTTAATAGCATCAGGGCTCACTGCGAGCTTTCTAGTAGCAGGAATATCAGCCTACCGCATGATAAAAGGCGATCATAAAAAAGCCCCTAAACTTGCTTTAAAAACAGCGGTTATCGCAGCGGCTTTATTAACCCCTTTGCAGGTTTTTATCGGTGACTTGCATGGATTAAACACTCTTGAACATCAACCACAAAAGATTGCGGCTATAGAAGGCGCTTGGGAAACCAAAAAAGGCTTACCATTAGTCCTGTTTGCTTTACCTGATGAGGGAAGCCGGGAAAATCATTTCGAAATTGCTATTCCTAATATCGCCAGCTTAATACTTACCCATGACTTTAAAGGTGAGGTTAAAGGCTTAAATGAATTTGAAGGTGAACACCCTCCGGTCGCACCTTTATTCTTTGGCTTTCGCATTATGGTTGGCATGGGCATGCTCATGTTGGCAAGCGCGTGGCTAGGTGCATTTTATATTGCGCGTAAAAAAGAAATGCCCAACTGGCTGTTAAAAGTATTTGTCGGCATGTCGTTTTCTGGATGGATCGCTACATTAGCAGGTTGGTATGTGACAGAAATTGGCCGACAACCGTACTTAGTTAGCGGCGTTTTAAAAACTGAAGATGCGGTGACGACCGTGCCTATAGAAAATATTGCCACCTCTTTCACGCTCTATTTAATCACCTATGTTGCTCTACTAGCAGCCTATATTCATACCTTGTTTCGCATGGCAAGAAAGTCAGTTTATATCGAGGAAATTAATCACACTCCGTACCAGGAGTTACCACTCACTAAAAGCCATGAGCTTGAAGAGGGTGAAGCGCTTAGTAACAAGGCAATAGGAGGTGCACAATGAACGAAATGACCTGGATAATCGCTGCTTTTGCTGGGCTAATGGCTTTGGCTGTTTTGGTATATGCCATTCTTGATGGTTACGACCTTGGCGTGGGCATGCTGCTGCCAATGAAAGGCAACCCTAAAGACAGAAACACCATGATTGCCTCTATCGGACCTTTTTGGGATGCCAATGAGACATGGTTGGTTTTAGCCGTCGGCTTATTACTCATTGCCTTTCCACCAGCTTATAACTTGGTACTGAAAGAACTTTATTTGCCTGCCACCTTTATGTTGATAGGACTTATTCTGCGGGGCGTCGCTTTCGATTTTCGCGCTAAAGTTGCCCTTGATTATAAAGATATTTGGGATGGAATATTTAAATTCGGTTCCGGCCTCACTGCATTTATGCAAGGCTATATGCTAGGGCAATATGTAGTAGGATTCGAGAATACCGTACTTACCCAGGCATTTTCGATCCTTAGCGGGCTATGTGTTATGGCTGCATATGGTTATATAGGTGCCAATTGGCTAGTGATGAAAACCGAAGGTGAGTTACAAAAAAATGCCGCAAAATGGGCGAGACGTTGCGGCCTATTGTGTTTTGTTGGCGTAGTCGCAGTTTGTGTTGTAAATCCCCTAGTGAATCCATTTGTATTTGATAACTGGTTTCAGCTACCCAACTCACTACTTTGGTTTCATATTCCTGTGATCAGCCTGTTGCTATTTATCGTCAACGATCGCTTATTAAAGCGCGTTCCAATGCGCGACGATCACAGCTGCTGGATTCCATTCGTGGGAACCGCGGGTATTTTCTTTCTATGTTTTCAAGGACTGCTTTATAGCTTTTATCCCTATGCAATCCCAGGAAAAATGACCTTAGTGGAAGCCGCCAGTGCGCCTGAGTCTTTACAGTTTATATTGATTGGTGCTGTGATCGTGGTGCCCATTATTCTCGCCTATACAGCATTTTCTTATCGGGTATTTTGGGGCAAGGCGACTGACTTAAAGTATTACTGAGTTTTGTTGGATCTTACGTAATAAACGCAATAGCCATTGAGAGAAAACATATGTCGGGAGTGCTTGAATAAAATCAGTTTATTAAGCACTCCCTAGGAGGAGATAGATTTGGGCACTCCGTTGCCCGTTGGTAATCCTTTTAGTTGACGTCTCCATCAAGCGAAATGGAGCTGGTTCTATAAAACCATTAAAGCCGTTGTTAGAAAACGGGGGTACTAATGAATGGTTTTATTAGATCTGATTAAACCCACAAATTCACCTTCGATCACAAGATCTTCTGGCGCCACCATAATGGGTTCGTAGTCGGCATTTTCTGGCATCAACGCCACATGGTTTTTCTCGAACTTAAGGCGCTTAACGGTTACTTCATTATCAACACGGGCTACAACAATTTTTCCTTCACCCGAAGACTCCGTTTTACGAACAGCGATTAAATCACCATCGAGAATACCAATGTCCTGCATGCTATCGCCACGCACCTTCAGCAAATAAGTTGGGCGTTGTCGGAATAGGCCTAATGGCAATACCAACTGGGCATCATGATTCTCAATGGCTTCTATTGGTGTGCCAGCGGCTACCTGACCTATTACTGGTAATTCCACTAATTCATTGAGAACGGTGATATTGTTTTGATCACCTTCTATACAACCAATACGCTCCAGCTCGTTTAAAATACTGGATATCTCGGTAGCTTCGGGAAAAGCCGCCAATAGATCTTTGCGAGTAGCAATTGATTGTGCGTTGTTGGCTTTAGCGTAGAGCCAACTCAAAACCTGTATGTGCTGCGTACTTAAATCGACAAAATCATTATGTTCTATTGCTTCAATCACTGAAGATGTCATTGTCCTGCCCTCTTAACCGCGTGCTTCTATTTGCTTACTTATGGTCAAATCCTGCAATAAAGCTCATCGCTAGAACCATATTTATGGCTATTTATTAGCTTTCTGTTGGCTTTACCGGGGGGTTATTTGCTTAACTCTGCTTTATACTGTACCTTTATACAGTAATTCAATTTTGTAGATCCTGCAAATAAAAATTTATGGATTCTATCGAACCCCAAGACAACCAAGCGGCCAGTGCAAACCCACAGCGAAAAATAATCCATGTGGACTGCGATAGCTTTTATGCGTCTGTCGAGATGCTCGATGATCCGACATTAAAAGGTCGACCAATTGCGGTGGGTGGCTCATCAGATAGACGCGGTGTGTTATGCACCTGTAACTATGAAGCACGAAAGTTTGGCGTTAGATCCGCCATGCCCACCGCTCACGCCAAGCGCTTGTGTCCGGACTTGTTGGTACTGCCAACCCGAATGAGTCGCTACAAAGAAATATCTCAGCGCATTAAACGCATCATGAAACGCTATAGTGAAACCATCGAACCCCTTTCTCTCGATGAAGCCTATATCGACGTTACCGGCCAACCACATTTTCAGGGTAGTGCCACCCGAGTGGCGGAGGCCATTCGCAAGGAAGTCTCACAAACAATTGGCATTACAGTATCTGCGGGTGTAGCTCCCAATAAATTCCTCGCCAAGATTGCCAGCGATTGGAACAAGCCTGATGGTCTCTTTGTCATTCCACCAGATAAGGTAGACGAGTTTGTACTCGACCTCCCCGTGGATAAGGTTTTTGGCGTCGGGAAAGTCACCTGCGCCAAGCTTCACCAAATGGGTATTGAAACCTGCGGCGATGTGCAGCGTCTGCCTAAAACGGATCTAGTCAATCGCTTTGGCAAATTCGGTGAGCATCTTTATCAATTGGCCCACGGTATCGACAATCGCAGCGTTAAAACCTCGCGAATACGTAAATCCCTGTCGGTTGAACACACCTTTGCTACGGATCTTTCCAACCTGGATAGTTGTATTGATCAGTTACCCAATCTCACTGAGGAACTAAGCCAACGCCTTGGCAGGCTTGAGAAGCAACCGGCTATCAAAAACTCCTTCGTGAAAATAAAGTTTCATGACTTCACCACAACCACTATTGAATGCGGTGTCAAAGAGCCAGAATTAGACACCTATCGCAAGCTCTGTGAAGATGCCTTTAAACGGGGCAATCGCCCGGTACGCCTGATGGGCGTGGGAGTAAGATTCCACACCCAAAATCGCGAATCACTACAGCTTTCCTTATGGCCAGAACAAGGCAAAATCAGCGCCAATCTATAGCTGATAATTATATTAGCAACGATTTAAATCCTTGAAGTTGCACTACACTTAAAATGATAAGGCTTTATTTTATGCTGGGGTTGTTTTGCAAATTTATCGGGTTTTTAGCTTTTTAGCGCTGCTCATCACTAGCGCTTTTACCTCGAATACTGCGGCTACGAACGCTGAGCTAAACGACCCTGGCCAACCTACAAAAGCTCGACAAAACCTCGTCAACATCAGCGACTTATCCAAACCCATTAAACCAGAAATTTGGTATTGGGAAGATCCGAGCAAATCAATAGCCTTTACCCAAGCCCGAAATTTTTATGCGCAAGACATGTTCACCCAAGAATATGCAAATTTTAACTTCGGATATGATTCCAGTAATTATTGGGTGGTCTTCTTTGTCAAAATCATAGGTTCCCCTTCAGGTTCAGGCCACCGAGACATCATCCTCGAATTTAATTACCCGCACCTAGATGATGCAGTACTTTATCGAGTCGATAACGATAACACCATTCACATGCTTTCAACCCATGGGGACAAAAAACCCTATAGAAGTCGCATCATCGATAGTAACGTATTCATCACTCCAGACCGCATTAAGATCGGAGAAGTTTACGAATACTGGGTAAAAATGGACACCACTAGTTCCACACAACTTCACCCCAGCATTTGGGATAGAGACCGTTATTTAGAAAGCAAAAGTCATACTCAAATAGCCTATGGAGGCTACTTTGGCTTATTAGTGGTCATGGCTATTTATAACCTGTTTGTTGGTGCATCCACCCGAGACAAATCCTATTTCTATTACTTCGGCTACATCTCTAGCTTTTGTATTTTACAAGCCTGCTTGTGGGGCTACTCCTATCAATACCTCTGGCCCAAGCTACCCTCATTAAACGACTTTGCGATTCCCAATAGCATTTTACTAACTCTGGTTTTTGCCTGCGCCTTTACCAAGAGTTTCTTGCAGACCAGGGAATATAGCCCCTATTTAGATCGCGCCCTACTGATTACCATCGCCGTCAGTTGCGTCGCATTCGTGGCCAATTTCTTTGTAGTTTACCCCTTAAGGGTGTCGCTATCGGTTTGGATGAGCCTAATAGGAACCATTGTCCTGCTCACTGCGGCAGTAAGGGTGTTATTAAAGGGGCACCGATTCGCACGCTTATTTTTACTGGCATGGACCATTATGTTAATTGGCGCTGTGATTTATGGATTTACCGCGCTGGGTTTCTTGCCATCGAACTTTATTACGCGGCATTCCGCACAAATCGGCTCGGCGTTAGAAGTAATGTTACTTTCCTTCGCACTGGCGGATCGTATTAATCAGATGAAAGCTGAGAAGCGCGCCATAGAAAAACAAGCTAAGGACACCCTAGAAAGCAAGAATCTAGAGTTAGAAGAAGCTCTCGCGCAACTGAAGCTCAGTAACACCCTTAAAGATGAATTCTTAGCGACCATAAGCCACGAATTACGGACTCCCATGAATGGGATTGAAGGTTCCTTACAAATTGTGCAGCAGTCGCTAAAAGACCAAGAACTTAGCAAACACTTAACTGCCGCATCCCATAGCGCTCATCACATGACCCAGTTGGTGGAAAGCTTACTCGAATACTCAGAGTTGCAATCGGGGAACTGGAAGCTCAACATTCAACCCTTTAAGTTTTGCGACCTCATTAAAAAATGTACCACCAATATTCAAAGCGAATACGTCACTAAAGATGTTACTTTTAAATGTGAAGGTACTACTAAGCTAGATTATATGGTGATTGGTGATAGCGATAGACTGCATCACCTTATCTTTCAGTTACTGGATAATGCCTTTAAATTTACCCACTGTGGCGATGTCAGTTTAACCATCGATAGCAAAGAGAATGACAGTAGCTATGATTTTACGATTGCCATACAAGACTCCGGTATCGGCATCGAAGAAAAGCAACTTAAAGCCATTTTCGAAGGTTTTAGACAAGCCGATGGATCATTCTCAAGGCAGTATGGTGGCTTAGGGATTGGTTTGTCCTTGTGCAAAGCCATTGTCGATGAAATGGACGGTGAAATTACAGTTAAATCTGGCAAAGACCAAGGCACGACCTTCACCATCAAGTTGTCCCTTGAAAAAGGCCAAATCATTGCGAAAACCACCTCTGCAGCAGAAAAACTACCTAATAATCCAAGAGTCCTGGTCGTTGAAGACAATCCTGTAAATCAGATTACTTTGGTAGCCATGATGAAAAAGCTCGGCTGCCAAGTAGAGAAAGCCAACAATGGCGAAGAAGCTGTCAGAATTGCTGCGAACACCCAATTTGATTGCATTTTAATGGATTGCCAAATGCCCATTATGGATGGTTTTGATGCCACCAAAGTGATTCGCAAAATGGATAATGGCAACCAGCACATCCCTATCATTGCAGTGACTGCAAATGCCATGAGTGGCGACCGAGATCGCTGTATCGCGGCAGGCATGAACGATTATGTACGCAAACCTATTAAAATGGATATCATTTCCGAGCGGTTGTTTTATTGGTTAATTGATCAAGCGGCTTAAAAAGCGTTAAAAGCATTGACCTGTGGTGAGCATGCTCTTAACCTGCTTTAAGAATCTATCGATCGTCTGGACGACAAACCACCTTCCATGAATACTTTGCCCTCCATGAAAGCCAATTTCATTTTTGCAGCAGTTATCACATTCACTTGTTTCTTACTAAGCCCAAGTGTTAGCGACGCCGGCATCTATCAGTGTAAAGATGAAGATGGCCGTACAGCGTTTTCCGATCAGCCCTGTGATAATGGTGATACTAAAACTATTGAACCCCACAAAAATATCCTAGAGCCTTATGTTAGCGGTCGCATAAGTGGCCTCGACCATAGCTTCCCTTTGCGGCACGGGGTGGCACTGTGGGATAAAAATGAGCAAACCATTAAATTGATTCTCACTAAATCCCCGCTATCTGAAACGCAATCTGAACTAGCGGTGATTGGTGACTGGAGTTTTTTGGAGGAACATAAACCACAAGGGCTGGCAGAGATCACTCTGTTTTTTAAATCTAGCAAACCAAGCTATAAATCTCTAAGAACCATGCGCAGTAGTTTTTACGGTATCAATCAAAGTAAAGAAGAAAATGCCGATAAAGCCTTTATCCGTAATCATGGTGGCGAAGACGTAGCTGGCCACGTTAACAAACTGAACTATGTCGAAGAAAACAAGACGCATTGGATTTCGTTTGCATCTCAGGAAATGAGCCCAGAAATTCGTTGGAATATCAGCCTTACTCTTCCTATCAAAAATTAAAGCTTGCGCTTTAAATCAAATTCACGAGTTTCACCAAATCCCAAGGTAATAAACTCCTTGGGATCCACGGAGTGCGCTTCCAACGCAGCACTTAAATCTATCTTAGGCTGATCAATGGACTCATAGGTGAGTTGGAAGGTGCCATAGTGAATGCCAATCGTTTGCTGACTAGCAATATCCTGATGGGCCAACACTGCTTGCTTCGGATTAAGGTGTACCGCTTCCATAAACCAACGGGGCTGATAGGCACCTATGGGTAAGAACGCTAGTTCAATATCACCAAACTGTTTGCTCAAATCCTTAAAATGGGGACCATATCCGGTATCGCCGGCAAAATAAATTTCACCATGGGACGTCTTTAATAAAAACGATCCCCAAAGGGTTCGCATTTGATCACTGATACCCCGCCCTGAACGATGCCGTGCTTCAGTAAAAATGACTTCGATGCCTTTTAAAGTAACACTTTGATTCCAGTCTAAGTCTTTATAGTTGGGCATCTTCTCAAGTTCAAAGTAACCACCATTCCCTAAACCTGCGACGATCAATGGCGCTTGATCCTGCGGCTGTCGTGCAACAATATTTTTCAGCGTTTGAATATCGAGATGATCATAGTGATTGTGGCTGATAATAATCAGATCAATTGGCGGCAAATCTTCTAACGCCACACCTGGTTTACGCACACGTTTTGGGCCGGCAAAATTAAAGGGACTGACCCGATCAGAAAACACCGGATCAGCCAAAATGTTCACCCCATCCAATTGCACCAACACCGTGGAATGATTAATGAAAGTAACGGAAACCTTGTCTCCATATACCCGTTCATGAGGAACTGGGCTTTGCGTAGATTCAATCCACTCTGGCCATGGCGCCTGCTCAAATAGCGAGAAAAAACCCAGTTTGAAAATGTCCCATGGGGTTTTATCACTGGGAATGGTGTTAACAAAAACCCTACCGTTAAAGTGATCAGATTTAGGACCTTGGTAAACCGGCGCGGACACACAACCGTTGATGCCGAATACCAACACCATGGTCGCCGCGATCGCAATTAAACCATACTTTATCTTCTTCACACCGGATGCCTATGATTAACGAATAAACAGGTCTCTTAAGGCTAACCATTAGGGATCGCCTTAACAAGTGCCTTTCGCGAGATTCAAGGTTTTATGTACGAGACAAGTTACGCTCGGGACCAAAGGGTTTTAACCAAAACACCAGCAACGGCATAATGAAAAAGTCCGCTAACAGTGCCAAAACAACGGTGGAAGACAGTAGTACGCCAAACCATACCTGAGCATCCATGATCGAGGTTAACAACGCAGCCCAGCCACACACTAAGGTAATCGATGTAATCACCAAGGCTCTACCGACTTCATGAATGGTACGCCGGAAAGCTTCGTGATAATTGCCGGTTAACTGAAACTCCATTTTAAATCGCGTCATCATGTGAATGGTATCGTCCACCGCAATACCAATAGCAACCGTCGCAATCAGTAGCTTACTGCTATCAAGATTAACACCAATCCAGCCCATCACGCCCCCTACCATCAAGATAGGCGCAATATTTGGGATCATGCTCACCAACCCCATTTTAACGGAGCCATAGATAATAGAAATCACCACAGTGATCACGGCCAACGCCAACGTTAAGCCACTGATCTGGCTATTACTGATATAGTTCATTAGCGCCAACCACAAAGCACCAATGCCCGTGATGGACTTTTCCGATTCCGCTAATGGTTGCTGTTCGAAATATTTCGTCATCTCCTTTTCGAAATCAGCAAGCACACTGGATTCAGTGAGCTGTACCCGCATTTCAAGTAACGCCTGGGAATAATCATTGGTAACGTAGGAAAACAAATCCTCACCACCCGATAGTTCGTACACCAATAAATATTGAGAAATAAGCTCTCTAGATTCTGGAATGCGATAGTAAGCTGGATCATCCGCATGGAAGCTCTGATTAATATCCTTAATCAAATCCACAATCGACATGGTTTTACGAACCAGAGGTTGCTGCAATTTCGTTTGCGCTTGAACTCGCTCTAGCTCTCTTAAAAAGGCAGGCTCTTTAACCCCCCCTTCTTCACCAGCATCAAATAAGTAAGCAAACGAACTCATACCACCCATGGTGCTATCGATATGCTCAGTGTGTTGGCGAACGGTCACACTCTCATTGAAATCCGTTAAAAAGTTGGAATCGATTCTTAACTTAAATAACCCTAGACCAGTAACAATCACCAGTAACAAGAACACACTAATAGCAACACTGCCACGCTGGATGGTGAATTCACTACAGGCACGTAAAAAAAGATCTAGTCGTGTCAGACGTTTGCTATCAGTATTTAAGGCTTTGGGGCGACGCACAAAGGATAGAAAAAACGTTAGTAAGGTCACCGATAAGAAAAAAGCAAACAACACCCCCAATGACATATAAACAGCCATATGAGAAATGGTTTTAATCGGCGCCACACTCATGGCAAAGAAACCGCAGGCAGTGGTTAAACTGGTTAATAAGCAAGGCGTACCCACTAAATAAAGCGTTTGATGGATTGCCTTTTCACGATCCCCAGATTCACGAAAGTGCGCCATAAACTCAGAAATAATATGCACTGCGTGAGCAACACCAATGGCCACCAATAAGGTCGGCGTTAAGCCAAACATCATATCAACGTTCCATCCCATTGCGGCAATAAAGGCTACCGTCATCATTAGCGACAAACCAACTACAGCAATGGGCCCGATAATGCCAATAATGCGTCCGCGAAAGAAAATCCCCAACACAATCGCAATAATCAGAAAGCTCAAGCCACCAAGCTGGGTCATCTCGCGTTCAATAATACGGTTATAGGTCGCGTTTAATGGCACATCTCCAGACAAGTAAAAGTTAAGATCAGCATACTCAGGTTGTTTTAGAATTTGGCTGAGAGCTTCATGGGAGACTTGCGGATAAAGGTTTTCTAAGTCGTCTCCACCTTCGGGATCCAAACGAATTTTATCAACCGGATCGGTACTAGAACGGGTCATCTCTACCGATAGTGAACCCAGATTCTGTTGTTCATTAAATAGATTGCCAACGTACAAAGGCTTTTTCAAAAAGGCCTTAGCAAATTCATCCAGATCTGCCTGGGTTAATGGTAATTCCTCTTCAATTTTCTTGATGACAAGCTCATCTTCTAAACCAATCATTAACTCGGCATTGGTAATGCTTCTTACCCTATCCACATAGGGAACTGTTTGCTCAATGGCTTCCCCTAAGCGATGGATCTTTTCAATAATGGTTTTATTAAACACTCCTTGGGGATAATCGGAGGCATCGTACATGATGTAGATAATCTCATCGGAACCAAAATTATCACGATAGGTGTTGTAGGCGTTATAGGTGGGGTCGGACTCATCAAAGAAAGCTTCGAAGCTATTATCCATTCTCACGGTATTGGCTAAGTACATGGCGCCACCCAATACTCCCACACACAACAGGAACACAAACCAACGATGGCGATAGGACCACACGGCCATCGACGCAAAGAGTTTATTTAAAGTGGCAAAACCGGCCTTAGTATTATTAGATTGGTCGCTATTGGGTTGCTCGTTCGACGCTGACATACTTCCCCCATAAAACAGACTGAATGGTCGCTTTATATTTATATCACAAAGTCTGCAATTGTCCCCCCTTTTTCTGCTATAACGTATTCACTGTTTTAATTGCGGAAAGTATCAAGTGACCCCACCAGAATCATCGGTTGCCTATAACAACACTAAACCCGTTACCCTTAAGTCACTGTTAATCATTTGCTCAATACTATTGGCTGGACTGCTGTTGATCTCCGCAGGTATCGGCTACTGGTTTTTCACTGAAACCAAAGCACGCTTTCTATTAAGAGAGCAAAGTGGCTGGATTAAATTTCCTGATTCCCTCAATGTTAAAGCGGACATTAACAATGCCATGCAAGTTCAGGTGGATCAGTCCATACCTTCCCAGGTTCCTATTAAACAGGCTATCGATATACCTGTCCCTGGGATTGTGAATGCTGAAGTAAGTGTCGATACGCAAATCCCTATTGCTCTTCAAGTAGCAGTAACGGACACCTTAAGCATTGACCAAACCGTACCTATAGATACCGAAGTAGAAGTGATGGTCGCCGGCGTCGCTATCACGCTACCCATAAAGGGCGATGTTCCACTAAAAGCGGATGTACCCCTTAACCTAACGATTCCTGTAAACAACGATGTTCCCCTTAAATTCGATGCGCCGGTGGCATTATCTTTAAAGGAACCTATTCATGCAGAATTAGACACTTTATTAAGCACACAAATCCCCATACAAGGAATCCTAGAATTACCGGTTACTTCGCAACTTGAGGCTACTCTTAATTTCCCTCCGGAACCGGTTGAAGCGGGTCTTTACTATTTAGATATGGCGTTGCCTCTAAGTAGCATTGAGTTTTCCACCCTCGATCAAGAGCCGAGTAGCTCGCCATGATTAACTGGGATCAAACCATTACAAGAACGCACGCATGGCTATGTTTGTCTGCGACCTTGATACTTTGGTTAGCTTTATTGGGCTTAGGTTATCATTGGGCACAACAGCAGCTTCAAGCAAGCTTTGCATTACAGAATGCCCCATTGGCTATTCAATTGCCCAAGTACATGCCCGTTAACTCATCGGTAAATAATCAACTAGTGGCAGAGCTCGATCATACTTTAGATGTCGCTGTCCCCATCAACCAGTGGGTCAGTGCACGCTTACCCAAAGAAATTCCTGTAGCGATCGATCTCAATACTCAAGTCGCGTTAGACACCGTTATCAAATATCAATCAATGGTGCCTGTTAAAGCAGTGTTTGAAATGGACGCCACCATTGATCATCCACTAATGCCTTTTAATGTTCCCATTAAACTACCTCTCGATTTTGAAGTACCTGTGGACTTAGCCATTCCGGTAAACACCATGATTCCGGTGCATTTACAAACCGATGTGATTGCGAAAATAAATGAGCCTGTGCCCGCTAAGTTAGAGACCACACTGATTAGCCAAGTGCCCATTAAAACTTCACTCGATACCAAAGTGGTCTCCAACGCCCAAGCTAAACTCATGTTTCCTACGGCTCCTATTCAACTAGAGCTAGAACAGGCAGATTTACAGATCGCCATCGACGACATTTCCTTGGTAAGATCGTCCTTAGGTTTTCCCGCAACACAAAAATCAATGCCGATTAATCCTAAGGACCTGGTATTCGTTTACGATGCCAGCAAAAAACCTCCAACCTGGCGATAATCATGGATCTACAACCTTTTTCTGAAATACATGATCAAGCAGCTGAACGCAAAGGCGGCAAAAAAGCATTAAAAGCACTGATGCCGACAGTGTTAAGCCCAAAGCAACTGGCAAAAATTGGTGACGACCGCTATTTATCAGCAATGACCCAATGCGTTAACCAAGCGGGATTTAGCTGGAAAGTCATTGAAAGAAAATGGCCCGAATTTGAAGAAGCATTTTTGGGATTCAACCCAAAAAAATTAGTACTGCTGCCTGACGAAAAGTGGGAAGAGTACACTCAAGACAAGCGCGTTGTTAGAAGCTGGCAAAAAATAAAAGCCACCAAAGACAACCTTGCATTTGTCTACAACATTTCCCGAAAGAACGGTGGCTTTGGTAAATGGATTGCGGAGTGGCCCTGCGACGATCAAATCGGATTGCTAGCGACTTTGAAAAAAGAAGGCTCACGATTGGGTGGCAATACGGGTCAGTACTTTTTAAGACGCATGGGCAAAGATGGCTTTGTGCTTTCCCGCGATGTTTGCGCGGCACTCATTCGAGCCAATGTGGAAATGAAAGAATCCCCCACCAGTCAAACGGAAATGAAGCGTATACAAGCGGCGTTTAATCAATGGCATGAGGAATCTGGACTTCCCTATGCACACCTTAGCCGCATTGCAGCTTGTTCGATCGGTGAGAATTACTCTAGCTAAAGCGGAGTTTTCAAGAAGCCGCCCCTGATAGAAGCATAAATACGCTTTCAATCTTTCACGAATGCCCATTTCTTCATGGAACAAGCTTTAAAAAGCTGATAGCCTCGGCAGCGACAGAATAAATAATCATTCAATGGGAGGGAGCCCGTGTCCGCATACTGGAATAGTGCTTCATTTAAGGTCATATCTTTTTTCTTTCTTACATTTTCGTTACTAGGCTGTGGGGCGAGCATTAATAATGGTCAAACCATCGACGATCTATCGGGTGGTGCCAACAGTAGCAAAACCTACGATGTCAAAATTCCCGAGAACATCACTGGTCTTTTAATTGAGGCCAAAGGCAGTGATAGCATTTCTTTAGATCTTCAGGATGAAAACGAGAACAGTCTTGGTGCTTGTTCTGCTGCTACTCGCTGCTACCTAACAAATCCTTCCGCGGCTACCTATAAATTAAAATTAAATGCTAGCGCTGCTTACTCGAATGTAAGTCTGGCGGGATCTTGGGGCGGAACCGAAGCAGCCATTTTAATTAACAACCAAGAAATCACCGAACTTGCGGGTGATGCCGACAGCCTATTACTCAAGTCTATATATGTTGGCTTGAATGGTGGCGCGGTTAATTTTACTTCCACCGGTTTAAGTGGCGCGATACTGGAAGTAACTGATCAATATGGCGAAATCATTGAAACCTGTGCAAACTCAGAAAGCTGCTCTGTAGCGAATCTAAGTGAAGGCCTTTTCTTTGCTCGTATTTTAGGTGCTAGCGAATTTACTGATGCCACCCTACTTGCTTCCTGGGGCAATCCTATCGATGCCACACTTAGCAACGGTGAGCAGAAAGCTGTCAGCGGTAACTATGGTGATGTCGTGCTTGAATCACTTTATCTTCAACCCGGCGCCACCGCGATTATGGCCCATTCCAATAGCAGGGATATCGAGCTTCAAATACTTAATCAAGATGGCGTTGAAATTGGTTCTTGCGAATCTGAAAGCTGTCACGCTAGCGGGCTGGATTCAGGCGTTTACTTTGTCCGCACACGCATTAATGCAAACAACACGAATTCAAGCATTGTGGTTGCATGGGCTGGATTCGGTGAAAGCACAATGGATAATGGCGATTACGTCACTGGTCTATCACTGAACACGCAAGAAAGCCTACTGCAATCATTTTATGTCGACGCCGCCAATACAGATGTATTACTAATCCCGTCTGAAACAGCCAGTGAAGTCATTATTTATAACGAGACGGGTACCATGGAAAGCGCATGTGGAATGAATGTGCCCTGTCACTTTAGATCTCAATCATCGGGTGTCTACTTCGTTAGAGTGTACAACCACATGCCAGATTTTATTAACTTTGGTTTAAGTGTCGCATGGGCAAATGTAACCACTGCAAACTTATTCAATGGCGATAAAACTTCAGGATTAACTTTGCAAAGTGGCGATAGCTTAGTGCAATCGTTCTATGTCAGCGAGGATAACTCTTTTGTACAAGTAATCCCTTCAGATATTTCCTTTGACTTGATGATTTACAACGCCAATGGTGAAGTAATTTCGAATTGCCTTAGCTACAACCCTTGTGCATTTGCAGCACCAACAGCGGCTAGTTATTTTGCTGTTATGCGCAATTACTTTCAGGATCCTTTAAGTTTTTCTATAAGCGTTGCCTGGGCGAACGAAAACGGCGGTACGCTTAATAATGGAAGTAAGTCCGAAACCCAGAGCTTAAGAAGAGGTGAAGCCTGGGCACAGTCATTCTATGTCGATAGTGATAACAGTAACTTACTATTAATGCCTTCAGCTACAGCCGGAGAAGTCTTCCTTTATGACAGCAGCGGTGGTCTAGTTACTGGATGCTATGGTTTCGAACCCTGCATAATTCAAGTGCCAACAGCCGGCGCCTATTTTGTTGCTGCCGTTAACGCCAGAGAGGATCTAGTTAATATGTCCTTATCAGTGGCTTGGACCAGCGCTACTAGCGCTACGCTTGCCAATGGTGATAGATCGTTAACAGCTAGCCTTAGCAGCGGTGAAACTTTGCTGGAGTCTTTCTATGTGGATACTAATAATGCGAACGTTTTAGTAATGCCTTCCGACGCTGTTTCGGATCTTCTCATTTACGATAACGATGGCGAAATTATTACCCATTGCGCTAGTTTCTCTCCTTGCGTA
>JAKSAW010000741.1 GCA_022361455.1 Pseudomonadales bacterium
ATATCCCCTCGAGGAGCCCAAGCTGGCCTACCAGTTCCGTATGGATCCAGATTTGGTAGAACAGGCTCGCGGCCAAAAGCAGCAAAATGGCCACCGGATGAAAACCTATGTAAGCAAGGGGCGCGAAGAACAACACGGTGCCGGAAAGAAGGCCGGTCCAACCCAATCGTCCGGCAACGGATAAATTCATGTAAGGCGCCGTGTGATGCACGCCGTGGGTTGCCCAAAGCCAGCGGATTTCGTGAGCAAACCGGTGGTGCCAATAATAGAAAAACTCGACCGCCAAAAACGCCAGCAGCAGCATCCACAGACTGTCGATATCGAGGGTGGCGATGCGATGGTCATAAACCCAAAACAGAAGTGCCCCTGCAATGCCGGCCGTGGCCGCATCTACCAGGCGTTTAACAAACGCCACGCCGAAGGAGGCGGCCGAATCCTGCCAGGGATACGCCTCGCCGCGGCGATAGATGAGCCACAGGGCTTCCAGAGCCACAAAGATCAGGAGAAAGATGAGAAATCCCATCTTTCCCGCATGGGTGCCAAGTTCCATCAGCGCGTCCTCCGACCCTAGCTTTTGGCTTGGAGGCGCTCACGGAATTGCTCGCGCCGCTCTTCTTGGATTTTCTCGAATTCCGCCATCTGTTCTTCGTTAAGAATGCCGGACACTTTTGTTGCCGTTTCGTCGCGTATCGCTTTCATCTCTTTTCCAAGGGCGATCTTTTCACGGAAGTTCAAGGACGGCCGGTTGCCTTGGGAAAACCCATGAGACTGGAGAACGGTAAGGCGTTTCTCAAGGCTTTCGCGCAGGATCGGTTCCAGGGCTTCCTGTTGTTCGGGTGTCAGATTGAGCCGCGTGCGGGTTTCTTCGAGCCGTGCTTCGATCTGCTCGATTTGTTCGTCGGATAGGTTGCGATCGGCCGCCTCGGCGATGGTGATCGTGGCGATGGGCCCAAAAATCACGAGGACCAGAATGAGCAGCAGGGGACCGTAAGGGTGTAGGTTGGAAGGGATCATGAAAAACCTCATTTTTTGTTCGGACGAGCGGCCGGTGCCGCCCGCGTCGGAGGTTTAGACGACGCGTTTTCCCAAAACCTTCCCGCGGCAGGGCAACTTTTCTCAAAAAAAATCCGCCGGAAAACCGGCGGATCGCACTTTCGTTAGACGGGCATCTCGCGATGACCAGTGATTAGTGGACTGCATCTACGCGCTCAAGAAACCG
>JAKSAW010000521.1 GCA_022361455.1 Pseudomonadales bacterium
ACTCAAATGGCGGGAAGAGATATCCGCCTCGGTCGCCAAATCCAGCTGACTAAAGCGCTTCGATTTACGGTGCTGCTTAAGTAAAGATCCAAAAGCGTCTTTTACCATGACCTAAACCTTATTCTTATCTTTGAATCACTGCTTGTTAGTTTACTAACTTGGTGTTTAGCAAAACATTACCTTTGGGGTAATTGTTTTGATTCCCTCGCAATACAACAATAAAACCCATGACAGATTTTTTCAAAAACCGAGGAAACCACCATGAACGAAAAAGCACTTAAAAACGTATTACTAAGCAATGCGATGTTTTCAGTTTTCTGCGGCATATTATTAATCATTGCTGCGGAGCAAATCGCTAATCTAATGGGCGGCCACCCAGAATGGATCTATCTGGCCCTTGGTGTTGGCCTAATTCTGTTTGCCGCCGATGTAGCCTTTGTCGCTACCCGAAAAACCATTAATCCATTGTTTGCCAAAATGATTTTATGGGCTGATATTGGTTGGGTCGTCGCAAGCATTGCCTTGCTGGCGTTTGCTCACAGCCTATTCTCAATGTCTGGGCTTATGGCGATCCTAGCAATAGCAGCCGTAGTGGGCTTGTTTGGAGTTCTTGAGCATCATCACATGAAAGCGCCTACCGCTGCCGCATAATTCACTAATTACCCCCACGAAACATTTAATGGGCCTCAGTGGATGATGGCCCATTACATCCTTTACATACCAAGCGCTTGCTTGGTAGCTTAATCCCATCAATAACAGCACGAGACGTTAGACATGGGTCATTTAGCCAACAAAACCTTATTTATCACTGGCGGAAGCCGCGGAATAGGTAAAGAAATCGCTCTAAAAGCTGCGAAAGATAGGGCAAATGTTGTTATCGCCGCCAAAACAGCAGAACCACATCCGAAATTAGAAGGCACCATTTTCACTGCAGCGGAGGAAATCGAAGCGGCTGGTGGAAAGGCTCTTCCGCTAGTGGTTGATGTCCGGGACGAAGCGCGGGTTGAAGCTGCTGTAGAGGAAGCCGTAGCCACGTTTGGCGGACTGGATATTCTGATTAATAACGCTAGCGCCATTCAACTGACAGGCACCGAGGCCACCGCAATGAAGCGATTTGATCTGATGCACGAGATCAATTATCGCGGCACCTTCGTAACCTCGCAAAAGTGTATTCCTCATCTAAAGAAAGCTGACAACCCTCATGTGCTTAATTTGTCGCCACCACTAAACCTAAGCCCTACTTGGTTTGGACTCCACTTGCCTTACACCATGGCAAAATATGGTATGAGTTTCTGTGTACTAGGCATGGCAGAAGAGTTTAAGCGCACCGGTATCGCTTTCAATGGTCTGTGGCCGAAAACCACCATCGCAACCGCCGCAATCAAGAACCAAATGGGTGGCGATCATATGGCAAATGCCTCTCGCACCCCCGCGATTATGGCCGATGCAGCCCATGTAATCCTTACCAAGCCTGCAAAAGAGTGCACTGGCAACTTTTTCATCGATGAGGAAGTGCTTCGGGAAGAAGGTATCGAAGACTTTAGTCACTACCGCGTCAACCCGGATCTTGATGATTCACAATTGCTACCGGACCTATTTCTCTAATTACGAGTATTCGAGGCCCTAGTGCCAGCAAGATTGTTGCTGGCACTCCCTTAACCTGGTTTAATCGGCTATTCTTAAAACATCCAATAACAAACACAAAAGGATCAGGTTATGAGACGCGTCCATGGGGTTGTCAGAGGCCGTGTGCAAGGCGTTTATTATCGCAAGTC
>JAKSAW010000254.1 GCA_022361455.1 Pseudomonadales bacterium
AAGCCTTACGATGAACAATCATCAGAAGTGGAAAATAAATACTACCAATTGCGTCCACAAGAATTCTTTAAAGCAGGCGGCGTATCACATTACAGTTGCTCTTCTTAATTGCACTGCGTCTTTAGATCGCTGAATCTGGTATGCATACAACGCCGTCCATCAAAACACGGGCACTGCGACTCATGATTGCTTTCGTAACACACCACTCCCCTGCTTCCTGAATAACGTGAACTCCCACTTTTAAGGTTCCCGATGGATGGCCAAAAGTCACTTGGTCGCCCTCTATATTATCAGCGGCCAAATTAACCAAAGTACCAGGAATCGCAGCAGCAGTTGCTATGGCAATCGCTGCTGTACCCATCATGGCGTGATGTAACTTACCCATAGACAAAGCTCGAACCAGCAACTCGATCTCATCAGCTTTAATCGTTCTACCACTTGAAGATTGATAGTCTTTTGGGGGTGCAACGAATACTAGTTTAGGGGTATGTTGCCGTGTTATCGCTTCTTCTGGAGTTTTTATCAGCCCCATTCGCAAAGCACCTGCGACCCGTACTGATTCCAGTTGCTCCAGTGCAGCAGAATCACTGTTAATCGCTTCGCGTAATTCCGTACCGCTGTAACCCATATCATGAGCATTGACAAATACCGTTGGAATACCGGCTTTAATCAGCGTTGCAGGGAATTTGCCAACCCCCTGAACTTCCAACTCATCAACAAGATTGCCGGTAGGGAAAATTGAATCTTCATCATTTACTGGATCAACAAATTCCAACACAATTTCCGCTGCTGGAAAGGCCACACCATCCAATTCAAAATCACCGGTTTCCTGTACCTGCCCTTGTGAAATCGGCACATGGGCAATTATTGTTTTGCCAATATTAGCCTGCCATATCCTTACGACACAGGTTCCATTCTCAGGAACTCGTTCTGGATCTACCAAGCCAGCATGAATAGCAAAAGCTCCAGCGGCGGTAGAAAGGTTTCCGCAGTTACCACTCCAATCAACAAACGCCGAATCAATGGACACCTGGCCATAAAGATAATCGACATCATGATCAGGTTGAGAACTTTTAGAAAGTATTACGCATTTACTGGTACTGGATGTAGCCCCACCCATACCATCAATATGAGCCCCATACGGATCAGGACTACCAATAACGCGTAAAAATAAATTATCTCGAGCTGCTCCAGGTTGCTGACAAGCTTCTGGTAAATCCTTTAAACGGAAGAACACGCCTTTGCTCGTGCCACCACGCATGTAGGTTGCTGGGATTTTCCGTTGTGGTTTAAAAACCATGTATCGCTCCGAGTAGCTTCAATAGCTGTTAGTATTAAGCGTATTACGAATCTTGCTAGTTATAATGAGTATCTTC
>JAKSAW010000430.1 GCA_022361455.1 Pseudomonadales bacterium
ATACACTGATAGGCTCGGTGGATAGTGCTCTCGACCAAATCAACTCAATACGTGGCCAGTTGGGTGCGATTCAAAACCGCTTTGAATCAACCATTAGAAACCTGTCGAGTATTTCCGAATCGTTAGCAGCTGCAAATTCGCGGATATTGGATGCAGACTTCGCGGCGGAAACGGCAACGCTTGCCAAAAATCAGGTGCTGCAGCAGGCGGGTATTTCGGTACTTGCTCAGGCAAATGGTTTGCCGCAGCAGGTGTTGTCATTATTACAGGGATAATTCCAACCATGAAAAGGCTCTTGTTTATCAAGCAAGAGCCTTATTCAACTTTTTGACGTTTATAAACAAATCAGTGAATCAAAACGTAGCGGAATGGCACTTTGTTGGCGTTCCGCTATTTTCGTTATAAGTGGGTGTTCGTTTAGTCCTTCTTTATCTAATGTTAATTTCAAAAAAATCCTCAACTCTTTGCGGGATATCTTCATAAAGATTAATAAAAACAGCTAGTTAAGCCCTTAATCACGATGGTTAAAAGTTTAACTAATAATTTTAAAGAATTTCTAAAGCTTCCTGTTTGAGAGCCGATAAAAAGTGTGAAGGCAAAAAAGAGTTCCAGCCTCACGCTGAGGCTAAGAGTTTAAATACCTCATAGCAATTTAGTGTGGGGTCACGGTGAAAAGCAGGAGACCATCATGCCACAAATTATTAACACAAATATTTCATCATTAAATGCGCAGAGGAACTTGAATAAGTCCCAAGGCGCATTACAAACGTCCCTGCAGCGTTTGTCATCTGGTCTTCGGATTAATAGTGCGAAGGATGACGCTGCGGGTTTAGCAATTTCTAACCGTTTCAGTACTCAGGTTCGTGGTTTGAACGTGGCAGTACGAAACGCGAATGACGGTATTTCATTTGCGCAAACGGCTGAGGGAGCCTTATCGGAGGTTACCACAGCGTTGCAACGTATCAGGGACCTAGCAGTACAGTCCGCTAACGATACTAATAGTGCTTCTGACCGTACTTCACTTCAAGCGGAGGTTGATCAGCTTAAATCTGAAATAAACCGTATCGCTGAAACCACTACCTTTAACGGTAACAATATCCTTAACGGTTCAAGTGGATCACTCAACTTCCAAATTGGTGCTAACGCAAACCAAACAGTAAGTGTTAGCGGTGTTGATGCGAAAGCATCAAGTCTTGGCTCGCAGCCTGGTGTTGTCCAATCTACCAGTGATCGTATCACTGGCGGTACAGCTGGTGATAACGGAAACCAAGGTATTCAGGAAAACAGTGGCTTAACAGCTAACATTTCCATCAGTAACTTTAATATTCGACTCGATAGCGTTGAAACTGCTGATACGGTTGATATCGCCGATGCAACCTATGGCGGCAACATCGATCAAATTGCTACTGCTAACCTAACTGACCGTACTGATGATAGTTATGGTAGCGGTTTGGCTAAGCAAGTCGCTGAGCGTATTAATGCCATTCGCGTAAGTGGTGAAGAAAGCTTGCAGGGTGTTTATGCAAGTGCAAAAACTACCTTCAAAGGTAGTGACTTAGGCGCGAACGATTACTCCGGTAACGTCGATTCTTCCAACGCTGCTGACACTAATGTTGGTGTTGGTGAGTTGGATAATGGTGATTTGGTAATTAATGGTGTAGATATCGGACCGGTATCCTTCCAAGCAAATGACGCCGACGGCTCACTTACTGATGCTATCAACTCTAAGAGTGATGTAACTGGTGTTCAAGCGACAATTAACCAAAATGGTGAGTTAGAACTAACCGCTGATGATGGTCGTGACATTATTGTTAGCACCGATAGTGCAGCAACGACTAATGACTTGTTCGGTGGTGGTGATGAGCTAACTACTGATCGCTTCGATGCTAACCTTACAGACTTAAGGGTTTCAGGTCGGATCACTGTGACCGGTACAGATACTATTAACGTAGCTGGTACTAACAACGATGAGCTTGGTTTCGATGACCTAACGGTTGACGGTGCTGAAGATAATGTTCAAGCAAGCGGCACTATCGATAATGCTGACGTAACCACAGTTGAAGCTGCTAACAGCACTATCGAAGCAGTTGACAGCGCGTTATCTCAAATCGACTCCTTCCGTGCAGATTTAGGTGCGGTACAAAACCGCTTCGAATCAACTATTCGAAACTTATCGAGTGTATCCGAAGCACTAAGCGCTGCGAATTCAAGGATCTTGGATGCTGACTTCGCTTCAGAAACAGCTACCTTGGCTAAAAACCAGGTACTACAACAGGCTGGTATCTCAGTCTTGGCACAGGCAAATGCATTACCACAGCAGGCCTTATCACTACTCGGATAAGTGGTGGCCTAAAGCCAAAAGCGCAAGGATAGCGCTTTCAAGTTTAGCGAATAACCTGGCGCGGATGCGCCGGGTTTTCGTCGTTGTTGTTGAAGAAAGGTAGGTGACGTTATGAATATCAATGACTCGTCCACCGTGGTGTCGAATTCTGTTGCGAATACAAAAACTGCGTCGCGATCGACAAATCCAAAACCGCGTGAAAGCGAAGCGACGCAAGTGCCCCCTACGGCAGAATCTAAGGCTCCAAATCCGTTGGAAAAATCCCAAGAAGTCGAAGCACAGCAAGCTCAGTTAGAAGTTAAAGAGTTAAAGCAGGATCAAACTGAGGCTGAAACCGAGCAAGAGATTCAAGAAAAAGTTGAATCCGCTGTAGAAACGCTCAAGGGTTTTATTCAGGAAAACCAACGTGCCTTGGACTTTGATGTGGCGAAAGAGAGTAATCGGGTCATTATCACGGTCATTGATCGCCAGACAAATGAGGTGATTAGACAGATTCCACCGGAAGACGCCATTGAAATGGCAGAGCGGATTGAAAGTGGTGATGACATTACTTCGAGTGGCGTCTTGCTAGAGGGTAAGGCGTGAGCCTAACCTAGTTGGCGTAGATTTTGCTATTTTACATTTAGGAACTATAAAGGAGTTAAGGAAACGGACGATATATAAGTATGAGCGTTACGCATGAGGTGACGAAATGGCAGGAACGATAACGGCATCAGGTTCCGGTTCAGGTATCGATATTGAGTTGTTAGTTGAGAAGCTGACAGCTGTAGAAAGAGAACCTATCGAGAACCGCCTGAATCTTAGAGAAGTTCAAATCCAAGCAGATGTTTCTGCATTTGGAACGCTTAAGGGTGCCATTACCGATCTCAAAGCTTCCTTGTCAGGTCTTAGCAGTATTCCAAATTTCTCAGTTAGATCAGCAACTTCCAGCAATGAAGATATTTTTACGGTATCCGCGAGTAGTGATGCTGTTCCAGGTTCAACGACTATAGAAGTAGAGCAATTAGCAACGGCGCAAAAACTAGTTTCAAACGATTTTGCTTTACCAAATTCTGCAGTTGGCCAAGGTGATTTGACGATTACAGTTGGTTCCAACGCATTTAATTTATCGATTGATAGTAACAACAATACTCTTACCGGCATTCGCGATGCGATAAATGATGCCACTACCAATACTGGTGTAACTGCCAGTATTCTGACGGTAGATGACGCTAATTCGCCAGGTAATACCGTCTCTAAGATAGTTTTGTCCTCTGATTCTACCGGTGTTGATAATGCGCTGACTGTTAGTGTCGCTAATGACGCTGATGGTAATGATACTGATGGAATCGGGTTGTCACAGCTGGTTTATGTATCGGGTGTTACGCAAAATCTTACCGAACTTTCGAATGCTCAAGATGCAATTATTGAAGTAGATGGCTTTGATGTTAGTAGCTCAACCAATACTTTCACCGGTGTAATCCCAGGTGTCACTATCAATGCGGTATCAGCCGACTTAGGTAATACCTATGATATGAACATCGCTCTCGATAAGTCGGCAGTAAAGACAAAAGTAACCGATTTAGTGGCGGCGCTTAATGCGTATAAGACCACCTACGACTTTTTAACAGAAGTGGATTTGGAATCTAAAGAATCTGGTTTGTTAACAGGTGATGCCACCGCAAGAACTATCAATAACCAAGTTACCCGTCTGGTGTCCGCAACTGTCTCTTCCGGTACTGGAAATTATTCGTCGCTCGCAACAATAGGGATAACCCTAAGCCAAGACGGAGAATATGAGCTGGATGAAGATATGCTCGATACTGCTTTAAATAGCGATTTTGACGCTGTATCTGAGTTAATAGCAGGCGATAGCGGTATTGCCTCACAGCTTGATGATAAGTTGGAATCGTTTTTGCAAAGTGGAGGAATAATATCCTCGATTAACGATACCCTAGAATCGCAATTGACGGATATTTCAGAACAACGAACGGCCCTAGACTTACGGATTGAATCGGTAGAAGAGAGATTGAGAAAACAATTTACAGCAATGGATATTATTGTTGCTCAGTTTAACTCAACAGGTGATTTCTTAACGCAGCAATTGGAATCTATTCAACCTAAGAAAGATTAAGGGTTGTATCAGGAGTAAAGTAATGAATACGAACAAAGCCCTCAGCCAATATAACGCCGTGAATAAGCAAACCGGCGTTGAGGATAAGAATCCTCATGAGCTTATTATGATGCTGTACGATGGGGCTATCGATAATATGGTGCGGGCAAAGGGCTGTATTCAGCGGAAAGACTTTGCCGGCAAAGGGGAAACTTTGGGCAGAGCCATTACTATTATTGGTGGTTTGCAGGGCTTTCTTGATATGGATAAGGGCGGTGAAGTTTCTCAAAATCTGGATGCACTCTACGATTACTGTTCGCAAAAACTTTTTGAAGCAACTAAAGATAATGATGAAAAAGTCATTGATGAAATTGTTGGCTTAATAAAAGAAGTAAGAGAGGGCTGGGTTGGCATTAAAGACGAAGCCGCTGAGATATTCGCAAACCAAAAGCCTGCGCTTTAACTAATCAGTAGCGAATTTAAACATGACTGACTATGTAGAATTACTCAAAAGTCTCAAAGCAAGCCTAGATTCGGCCGCTTCAAATCAAGAGTTCCATCGACTTATTGATCTTGATTCTGCCGTAAGAGCTTGTGTTAATGAGGCCATAGAGGCAAGTCAGAAGGATGAGAAATTAAAGAGAGATATTGCAGGCGTCATTCGAGAAATTATGCCTGTATATCGAAACATCGCATTAGTTTGTGGGGAAAGATCGCAGTTATTAAAAACCGAAATGACCCAGCTCAAGCGCAGTAGAAAAGGCGCAACTGAGTATTTATCTGTGTACGGAAAAATGGGTTAGCCAGGGAGTATGGTATGCCGATAAATAAAGAAGTCGCCCGAAAAGACATACCATTTTTACTACCAGATCTTCCTAAGAGCCAGGAAATTTTACCTTACCTGGAAGAAATTGATCGAAATCGTTGGTACAGCAACTTTGGACCCTTGCAACAATCTTTTGAGCAAGAGTTACATCAGGTCTTTTTTAAAACACTTAATCCAACTGAAGAGCGCGTTGTTGCTTGTTCGTCAGGGACTACGGCAATCGAACTGGCGCTATTGTCTTTGAATTTACGCCCCAATGCACGAGTTCTGTTGCCATCGTTTACCTTTGCCGCAACAGCTACAGCGGTTTTGCGTGCAGGATGTTGTCCGGTATTTACAGACGTAGATCCACAAAATTGGTTGCTAACGCCTGACATTGCAAAAAGCGTTCTAGATTATCTTACTGTGGATGCGGTTATTCCTGTGGCTGCTTTAGGCGTGCCACAGAATGCGAAACAATGGGATGAATTCACTTTAAAGACAGGTATACCAGTGGTGATTGATGCGGCCGCTGCCTTAGGTGAACAGAAACTTGGGCGGCATACCACTACCTGTTTTAGTATGCATGCTACCAAAGGTTTTGGCATTGGTGAGGGTGGCCTAGTGGTTACTCGAAATGCAGATAATGCCCATCACATACGCCGCTTGAGTAATTTTGGTTTTGAAGATGGGGAAGTGGTGACAGCAGGCAGTAACTATAAACTGAGTGAATATCATGCGGCGGTGGGCTTGGCTCAAATTCGTCGATTAGATACGTTAAGAATTCGTAGAGAACGAGTTCGTGCAGCTTATGAACAACAAATTGAAAGATTAACGCCATTCTTTCAAATGCAGGCTCCCAATGTGGATCGATGGGATGGTGAGCCGGGTGTGGTTAGCCTCAAGCATCATCGTTTCAGTGCCGCTGTGGCGTTGAAGGCAAGAGACATTTCGTCACCCCATGACCTTGATAAGGTTATCCGAACGTTAAATGAGGACGGTATTGGCGTCAGACGCTGGTATACCCCAGTATTACACCATCACAAAGCCTTCAAGGATTATTCAACAATTAATACCGTAGGAAAGCATGATTTAGATGTAACCGAAGCACTTAATCAAGGGCTTATCGGTTTGCCATTTCATAATTTCCTATCCGATGCAGAAGTTCAGTTCGTGTGTGATAGCGCTATTAAGAGCGTGACCAAAAACAAAAGACTTTCAAGGAAATCTCGAGCGACTAAAGAACGCGTTTAGTTCGCGCTCAATTGATAGAGATTATAATGGTATAGAACGATGACAGCACAACAACAAACTCACACCTGTATTCTTACTAATCCTAGATCCCAAACTAGAGACTTAGATTCGCTACCGATTCCGGATAGGTCATTGATCGATTATGAGGCTTATCATCAATACATCGGGCATGCGGGTGTTAAACATGGGATTGCTGTACAGGCCACTCGCGGCTGTCCGTATCGCTGTTTCTATTGTGATATCTATAAAACAACCAAGCATCACTTCCGTCGTTCAGATGATCATCTGTTTGAGGAAATTAAAAAGCTAGCGGATATTGGTATTAGCCGATTTGAGTTTATAGATGATATTTTCAATGTTAATAGAAAACAGTTCACCCGATTTTTCGAAGATGTCATAAGAAATAACCTAAAACTTCAGTTTTTCTTTCCAACAGGATTGAAAGGCGATTTATTAGATCACGATCTAATAGATTTAATGGTTGAAGGTGGGGCCGTTGGTGTTAACTTGTCCCTCGAGCATGCGGCGCCAAGAATGCAGAAAATCATGCGTAAGAACTTGGATGTAGACATCTTAAAGGACAACCTTGAATACGTCTCTAGCAAATATCCTCAGGTGATTCTTACCCTGAACGCGATGCATGGTTTCCCAACTGAGACTGAGGAAGAGGCTTTAGAAACTCTTCACTATATTCAAAGTATTAAGTGGATTGATTTTCCCTATTTACACAACGTGCGTATTTTCCCTGGCACTGAGCTAGAGGAATTCGCGTTAGAAGTCGGTATTCCTCGAGAATTAATAGAATCTTCTCAGGATATGTCATATCACGAGAATGCGCCGACACTACCTTTTACATCTGAATTTACTAAAATGGTTCGCATGAAGTTTGTAAAGGATTATGTATTAAATCGGGACAGACTGCTGTCAGTTATTCCAAAGCAACTTGAGCAGTTTAGTGAAGATGAGCTGAATCAAAAATACAATAGCTACTTCCCTAATAAACGTATTACTACGCTGAATGATGTGCTTCGTATTGCGAAGATTGATCGTTCAGAAGTACAGCCTGAGAAGCCTTTTGATGAGTCTTGGGTGAAAGTTGATAATCTCAATGAGAAATTGAAGACTGCTTTTCCTCGACCTGATACATCTAAAGCGAAAATGAAATTGTTGATGATTGATATGTCGTCATATTTCTCAACAGACTTTGATAATCGTGAATACAATGTGTTAGAGCCACCATTAGGACTATTAGCGTTGATGTCTTACGTAAACCGTGAGCTTGAGGGCCAAGTTGATGGTAAGATTATGAAATCACGTTTAGATTTTGATAGCTTTGAAGAATTGGTAGAACAGGTGAAGGCTTATAAGCCAGATCTTATCGGCTTCCGCGCTATGACATTCTATCGTGGATTTTTCCATGATTCTGTTGCTGCATTACGTGATGCGGGCATCGAAACACCAGTGGTTGTTGGCGGCCCATATCCAACTGCATCCTATGAAGATGTAGTTAAAGATGAGAATATCGACCTAGTGGCCGTTGGCGAAGGCGAAAACACGCTGATCGATATTCTTAAGGCAATGATGGATACAGACAACAAATTACCTAAGCGAGATGTGTTATCTAAGATCGATGGGTTAGCCTATCGCTCAGAACCACAGGAAGTAAAACCAAAAATCTTTGATCCTTCGATTTCGGTGGTAAATCTGTAAACGTTAGGGATCTAGTTTACTAAGAAACGATTACAATGGATTTTGAAAAACGTTATATCTATGGGGTTGGTGGAATGGCCAGCCTCTTTTTTAATATTGCTAAGAAAAATGGTCTCGATATCGACGGTTTTTGTATTGAAGACGAATACCATGATCAGGACCAATTCAATCAGCTCCCGCTGGTTCCTTTCTCTGCTTTGAAATCTGCTGCAAAACAGCGCGATATAGATCTCTATATCGCTGTTGGTCCGATCAAGATGAATCAAGTTCGCCAACGGATATACTTAGAAGCAAAGGAAGCAGGATTCAATCTTCCTAATTTTATCTGTGATTCAGTATTTGTAGTTGATCCCTATACGATGGGTGAGGGAAATATCATTCTTAATACTGGTTGCATCCATAGTGGTGTTTCGATCGGTAATAATAATTTTCTTTCTAGTACCGTTACCTTGGGTCATGGTGTGAAACTGGGCGACGGGAATTTCTTTGCTGGCGGGGTGATTGTAGCCGGGGAAAGCAAGATAGAAGACCGCTGCTTCTTTGGTTTAGGTGTGACGATTTCCGATAATCTTGTGATTGCGCAAGAATCTTTTGTAGGGCAGGGATGTGCCATCACCAAAAATACGGATGCTAAAGCCACTTATACTGCGCCTCAGGCGGTCAAGCATAAGTTCGATAGCACCCGTTTTTGTGAGTTTATCTTTTAAGAGGCATCTTCCAGTGCTTGTAGCTCTTTCAAGCGAGTGACTCGAGAGCGCTTAAATAAGCAATCTTCTCTCGAACGATTTAAGAAATTGGGCTCAATTTCTGCATTTCCACGAACGACTTCAACGGTGCTGAAATCCTCGGCGTCTTGATAGATAAAGTCTGTCATAACGCGATCATTACCGCTGCTATGTGGTGGTGAACCATGCCACGTTAAGGAGTTCATAACGGCTAAATCACCAGCGTTGAGTCTTGGATGAACTACTGGCCAATCTTCTGGTAATAAATCATCGCGAATTTCACCGGCATCTCCAAGATATCCAAACTTATGAGTGCCGAGATGAAATGCTAAACCACCATTTTCGGGATTCGCATCAAATAAAGCGGCAAAAATAGATGCTTTAGCGACTCCGCCAAATTGATAGCAGGTATCTTGATGTAAGAATACCGAGCCTCTAGAAAGAGAGTCTTTAACTACAAAACGTTTATTAAATAAACCGATATTGGGACCAAAGATCTGTTCTACGATGTCCAAAAAGCAGCTTTCACGATGAATAGCCGCTAAAGGTTCTGGAATATCTTTTACTTCAACCTTGTTGTATTCATACTCCGGTTTACGACGCTTACCAATGTCGCTTTCATAGTAGGCTTTCCAATGGGATTGCCATTGCTCTAATTTATCTTTAGGAATAGCATTTCTAACGACGAAAACGCCTGATTCTTTAAATACTTCTAAATCAAATTCCGTACTGTCTATCTTAGGCAGAAGGGCAATCATGTCCTGCTTAAGTGTTTCAATTTTCATTGTTCTCTCCTCATGGTTTTTGACGTTAGCCATGTAGATAATGCGAATTTAATGCCACAAAGAATGTGATTAATTGAGTTGAATCAACAAATACGTTTTCTTAAAAACAGAGTGTCGCTCATGGAAAATGCGATATCGAAATTGCCGGTATTGAGCAGTTCATCGCCGGCTCTTTTTGGGCCATCACCAAATGCCCATACGTAATCGTCCAGCAATACCCAACCTCCAGGGCTGACATAGGGTTCCCAAGTAGCAATGTCAGTGCATACATGGTCGTAGCGATGATTGCCATCGATATGAAGCATGCTTATTTGCCCTTTGATTTCGACTTTGCCAAGTTCTGGGCTGTTTAATTGCTTTTCAGAAATAGCTTGGCGATAGCTTTCAATCGCTTTCGCAGAAACGTTGCGAATATAGCCAACGTTATCTAGCAATCCCACGCTAGCAACGTAGCCATGAAATACACGGTTAAAGTCAATAATGTCAGTATTCTGTTCAAGCTCGCTGTTGAGAATGGCTGCCTGCTCGCCTTGGTCCTCAGTTTTTTCATTGGACCATGGATCGATACTGATTAAATTACCAATATTATAACGCTGGGCTAACCAAGCGATGGCAAAGGCTGATCGGCCTGATAAAGAGCCAATTTCAATAAGATCACCTTTTGGTAAAACCCTGGCAATATGTGCAAACGCAATGAGTTTTAGATCATCACATTGACCTGGGATACTAAGAAACTGTTTATGTAACGCTGCATAGTGGCCTGTTTTTAGTGGCTCTTTTATATCAACAGATTCGTCTAGTTCGAGTTTATCTACAAAGCTTTCTTGAATGAGGTGCTGAGCCCACTCGTAACTACTTGAAAATTGCAGCCAGTGCGCTTGATAGGGGGAAGGACCACAAAGCTTAAACTGTTGGAACGAAGCATTTTCAGCTTTGAGTTTTTTTAGCAGAGTCCATACACCCGTATGGGGCGCATGGACATGAGTTATATTGCAGTTATCTAAAACACGGGAAAAAGATGCTTCGAAATCAGGCTCCGTGATAAAGGGCAGTTTGATAAATTCACTCACCTCGAAGCCCTGCGGCCCATGCATGCAGGAACTCGCACCTATCACATCGATTCCGAGGGAATTAGCAACTTCAATAAACTGCTTATTGGAGTCGATATCTAATGGGAAAACTAGAATCTTCATGGGTTCAATTGAACGGCTTTGAAAGGTGTCGTTGTTCCCAGCTTGGTTTACTGATTTCAAGCTTCTGACTGCCACCATGATGTCACCTTTTCTGAAATTTGTTCTGCGGTTAATCCCGCTCGCTTTAGCACTTCGCCATAGTCCCCAGAATTGTCATAAGTATCTTGAAATCCAAAGAACAGTTGTGGCGGAGCGTTTCTTAGTGTTGATTTAACTTCTGCGATGGCGCTACCCAGGCCACCGATAACGTTATGTTCTTCTATGCTCACGATTAGCTTTGAGTTAGCGCATGATCTTTCGATTGCTTCTTTATCTATCGGCTTAATCGTGTGAATGTTTAGTACCGAACAGGACAAACCCTGCTCTGATAAGGAGTTAGCGGCATCCAGTGCGACTTGTACCATTGATCCTGTGGCCATTAAGGTTATATCGTCGCCTTCTTTTAGTGTCACCGCCTTACCAATGGTGAAATCGTAATCTTCTTCATAGATCTTGGGGCTTGGTGCGCCACCAGTAAGCCGAATATAGACTGACTCGTTGTGCTCCAAGGCAGCTGACACCGCTTTTGCTACTTCGCCGCAATCAGCGGGCGAAACTACTGTGATGTTAGGAATAGCGCGCATAATGGCCATATCTTCAATACTGCAATGGGTATAACCTAGCTTTCCTAAAACCACGCCACTGGCTAGTCCTACAAAACACACTTTGTGTTTCATATAGCCCAGGTTAACTTTGATTTGCTCGCAACACCGCAGGGTTTGAAAAGGTGAAAACGTCGATGTAAATACATCGAAACCCTCACTGGCGAGACCAGCGGCAATACCCATTAAGTTTTGCTCAGCGATGCCGACTTCTAAGTACTTTTCTGGATATTTCTTACGAAAACGATCTAATCCGGCTGATGTAGAAGTATCTGGGCAGAGCATGATTAAATCTTCATGTTCTTCCGCTATGGAATACAATACGGTACCAAAGGTTGCTCGGGAGCCAATTCTGGACCAAGAATTAGTATTCTTTTTTGTTAGTTCCATGATGATTCTAGCTCCGTGCGTTGAGTCTCTAATTCCTGTAAACCTTGGTCATAGAGCTTGTTGGTCAATATTTTGTGATGCCAGGCATTATCATTCTCTGAAAAGCTAAAGCCTTTACCTTTTATGGTATGGGCAATAATGGCACGAGGTTTTCCTGCCTCTCTTTTGGAACTCAAGGCTTGATACAATGCTTCGACATCATGGCCATCGAGCTCATGAACATCCCAGTCAAAACTTTTAAATTTACTAGCAACATCATTCAGTGCCATGATTTCTTCATTGCTTCCTGTTTGCTGAAATTTATTGCGATCAACAATACAGGTCAGATTATCCAGCTCCATATTTGGAGCCGCTAACGCTGCTTCCCAAACTGAACCCTCGTTGCATTCACCGTCACCCATTACTACATAGACTTTAAAATCTCTTTGGCGCCTTTTAGCGGCTATCGATACACCGATTCCAAGCGCTAAACCCATTCCCAGGCTGCCGGTGGAAAATTCGATGCCTTTCTCTCGTTTTATGACAGGGTGTCCTAAAAGAAAGCTGCCATCTTTCTCAAAAGTGCTTAGTTCTTCGTCAGTTAAATAGCCGATTTCAGCGAGGGCAGAGTAGTAACCTAGTACACCGTGACCCTTGCTAAGAATAAATCGGTCTCGGCTAGGATCTTGAGGATCTTCGGAATTGTAATTCATCACGCTTCCGAACAAGGTGGCAGCAATGTCTACAAAGGATAGGCCACCACCAAAATGGGAACTATCTGCTCCCGCGTTTAGTGCCATCTCTAAAATTCTTCGGCGTTGGCGCCAAGCAAATTGCTTTATTTCATATATGTTTTTATCGCTCATGGTTACATACCACCATCGACGCTAATGACTTGTCCCGTTACATAAGAAGCAAGATCTGAGCCTAGGAACAAAAGACTGTTGGCAATTTCTTCGGGCTTGGCGACACGGCGAAGCGAAACTCGCTCAAGCGTATTTTCCACGATATCGTTATCATGATTGTCACGCATCATATCGGTGTCGGTTAAACCGGGCGCTACTGAATTAACTCTTATGCCATGAGGGCCCAACTCTCGTGACATCACTTTGCTTGCGGTGATCATTGCACTTTTCGAAGCGGCATAACTTAGCCGCCCTGCATTACCCTCGATTGCCGCACTAGAGGCCATGTTAATAATAGAGCCGCTTTTCTGTTTGATCATGTTACGTACTAATTTCTGGGTAAACGCCATTTGCGCGAAAAAGTTGACTTCGAACATCTCATGCATTGCCTTCACGGATGTCATGGCGAAAATACTGGTGTCAATTACACCGGCGTTATTGACAATAATATCGATAGGCAATTTTTGTCGGGAAATGGCTTTGGCTGCAGCTGCAACACTTTCATTGTTAGTCAAGTCCAACTCAACCGGAGTAATTTCCACTCTATGGTTTTCAGAAAGGATGCTGATATGATCAGAGAAAGCGCTGTCTTCAATATTTCTCACGCAAGCCCATAGATGGCACCCATTTGCTGCAAAGGTGTCCATAGTAGCCAATCCTATACCACGGTTAGCTCCTGTAATCACTGCATGCTTGTTATCAAGAAGTTTCATTATTCGCTTCGCTCCTATGAGTTTGTTGAGGCTTTGACAGCGAATTCGTTCATGACGTCAGGCATCACTAATGTAAAGGTGGCCTCACAGGCTTTTTCTCCATCAACCTTGCCGACTGCCTCGCATTTTGCGATGCCTCGTTTCCATGACAGCAAATGCGATTCAATATCCAGGCGATCCCCCGCTAAAACTTTTCGCTTGAACTTGGCCTTCTCCAACTGTGATAAATAACAGATCTTTCCTTTGTTCCCCGGAAGTGCAATGACAATCAGTGCAGAAAGCTGTACTAAGGCTTCGGTTTGTAGCAGTCCCGGCATGTTCGGGTCTCCGGGAAAATGGCATGGAATAAACCAATCATTAGCGGTGATTTGCTTGTAGCCTTTAGCGCTTTCCCCAGGAATTATCTCTATGGCCCGATCTATCATTAAATACGGGTGCCGGTTCATTTGGTAATCGATGATGCCTTGTAAATCGAGGCTTATTGGTTCCATCTATTAGTCCTCAGTTTATTGTTATTATTCTTGATAGGGCGTTAATAAGATTAACACCGTCCCAAACCACATCGAATTCAAGAGCCTGGCCAAAGGGTACGATTCGATCAACTCCCAGACAGTGACTATTGGCCACTGCTGCTAATATTTCTTGTGGATCAATGCCAAAATAGGTGACCGTTTGTAAGCCACGGTCTGTTTGTTCAAAGATCGCATTTAGATCCTGTGAAATTGTTTCAATAAAGGTTCCATTATCATGCTTTAGATTAAACAATGCAGAATGGATACTGGGTGCAGTGATTCGATAAAGCTTTTGACCACTCGATCGGTTACAGCTTAATTCAGGGTAAAGAGCTAAAATCTTTAGCAGCTGAGTATATTTTGCAACGGTTTCAGATTCACTCTGATTAAACTGGCTATCGATATGCTGTTCTAGTGCTGACCAGAATTTGGTTTGTGCTTCGGCAAGATATTCTGATTCTGTCCAAACCACTATTTTGGGTGATGAACAGGCCCTTTGATTCATTACAAACGTATCTTGGTAAAACCGCTCAACCAAGGATGTGAGCTCCGCGTTTGCTAAATCCAGTATTTCAAACGGATTAATTAGGCTTATTGAGTGACGATTGGCAAAGGCGATATCCACTGATCGTGGGTGGGATTGGATTTGCTTAACTTTTCGAACAGTTTCATCCCCACCCCATATGACTCTCGCTTGGGATACTTGGCTAAAGCTTTCAGTAAGCTTGGTATTTTCGCTATCGTATTGCACGAAAAGCGTTCGTTGAAAGATATGCGCGTATTCGCTCTTTTCAAAAAGTTGTTGAACCGCTTCCAGTAAGACATCAATTTGTGTGAACTTATCGGAA
>JAKSAW010000285.1 GCA_022361455.1 Pseudomonadales bacterium
CGGCAGTACCACCTGCTTGGCGCAGAATATAAAACTCTGTATCACCCTCGAGATGCATAATATTGTTGGCGATGTGTACTGATTGATCCGAATTAGAGAGATCAAAGATCGACATATGCCATCGAGTAGATTTCATTGATTTCACAACGAACGTGTTGCTGAAAAAGTAAAGCGTTCCCATTCGGTAGCGAGCCGTATTACCAGAATCGCCACCCCAATGGATAAAATGAGCAGTAATGATGCCATTATTTTCCGCACTTACTCGATCAGCATCATAGTGAAAATAATTACCATAGACATAGGCGTCTTCATAGTCAGATTCATTCATTAAGATTTCATAGGAATCTTCCGGACCTACTAGATCCAGTGCTCTAGTGCTGGCTTCGATCCAGTTGTAACGCACTACTGCACCAGATGAGCGATCTTTCAAGGAGGCACCCAACGCGCCGTTTCTTAAACGTTCTATACGGTTATGCTCGTAAGTAACGCCTGCCACCTGAAGATACAGGTTATGTTCTAGGTAGCTGCCAGAGATTCCGTTTTCACGGAAAAGATTGCTCTGAACAAGTATATTGCGGGACGTGTCTGCCTCATCATTATTTTTTGAGAGTACAAACAAGCCATTAGCATTGTCGACAAATTCGCAATCTTTAACGATCAGGTTTTCAACCAAAATAGCCCAAAGCCCAGCGGCACCTCGACCGTAGTTTTGGGTAGAACCATCTTGTGAGCGATATTGATAATCTGGGTGCCCGCCAGTTATCCGCAAGTTCTCGAAAGTAATATGCTTGGGTTTGTAACCCCATGGATCAGAAGAAGCCCGCTTGATAATAATGGTGCCAAGCAGCTCATCCCATCGCGTGTTAAAAAATCCCACCAAGTCAGAAGGTGTTTGCGCATTGTCACCGGTGATTTCAGGCTTCGCTCCACCAGGCCCTGAAACACCACGGATAACGATTGGCTGAGAAGCGGTTCCTTGACCACGTAACCCTATCTTGGATCGATAAGGTTCCGATCGCCATTGAATCACCACTTCATCTCCAGCGGTGAGGGAACGCCACGGCACGCTGTTCAGATCTTCATGATCTTGACCTGGGCCAACATTATAAACTGCAGCATTCGCGAAGCCCGCTGCCATTAAAAAAGTAAGCGCGCTTAGAAGTGAAATGCCGAAATTCGTAAAGCGATTAATCATGCCGGTTTATCCTCAAGCAAATACATGATCCATATGCAGCGGATGTTACCCTAGTTGGGTGGATGAATATGAGAATCAACCCACATCCCAACTCATCTATACAACTAGTTTAGACTTAGAACGCATTGATTTGACGGGCTTTTCAGAGATTGTGCTCAGGGTGTGAATCAAGCCGAGGAAGGTATGTGATGTAGTTTTCGTTTTGTTATTGAATCTAATAACAAAAAATTTCTCACTGACTGAGCGCTAAGTATTTTTAGCTGCTGGAGCGCTAATGTTAGATAGAAATAGTCTAAAAATCGTAAGTTAGGCGAACTTCTGAACTCCAAGAATCGTATTCGTTGACTTCTACGTTGCTGTCTTGGGTTTCGTAGTCAAC
>JAKSAW010000393.1 GCA_022361455.1 Pseudomonadales bacterium
CTACCTCTTCGCACATGGTGCCAATCACGCCTGGCTGCGCTTGAAATGGTTGATGGATATCGCGGCTTTTATTTCTAAACTTGAACCGGCCGACTGGGACGCAATCTCGCAGGGATCACGTGAATGGGGACTTGGACGAAACGTTGCACAGGGCCTGATGATTTGCAATATCCTGCTGAAAACGCCGGTTCCGGAAACACCGGGCATTCCGGAAACCACCTACGGTTTCGCTGCCCTTCACCTCTGCAAACAACCGCTGGAGGAACTGGTCAAGTCCAACCACCGCAACAAAACGGACGAAAAATTTCACGCACTGAAACACGCACGATATCGCATGAAACTGAAAGAAGAATGGCCGTTTAAACGGGATATCCTCAAACAACTTTTCCTGGGCTCTTCCGTCAAAGATGACCAACAATCACCGAGGGGGATGTCGTTCCTGCGCTACCTGACCAAACCCGCGTCCTGGTTTTTTCGCAAGTTCATCCGGCGCGGAACCGGGAAGAAAAAGGTGGAAGCTGACCGATGACGGGACGTGAAACATGATCAGGGAATACCTGCGGGAATTACTCGCTTTCTCACGCTCATCCGTGGTATTGAACCTCGCTCTTTCCATTGTGGCTGGCCTGACCCAGGGTATCAGTCTGGTGATGCTGCTGCCACTGCTCAAAACGCTGGGCCTGAACGCCGACGGTGCCATAAGCGCCGGGACCGGTCAAAGTAACGGTATTACCGGTTTTATTTCCGATGCATTCTCATCGATTGGACTGCCTCTGAATCTCTATACCATCCTGGCGGTCTATTTCGCTGCTGTGGTCGTGCTCTCGGCCATCAATCGCAAACAAACCGTCTTAAACAGCAAACTCCAGCAGGACTTTACCCTCCACCTGCGCATCCGCCTTTACGAATCCCTCACCTGGGCACGGTGGCTCTTTACCGTTCAGCGCAAATCAGCCGATATCACCCATGTCATGACCTCCGACCTCGGCAATGTCGGCGGCAC
>JAKSAW010000077.1 GCA_022361455.1 Pseudomonadales bacterium
ATTAGCCAAGCACTAGAGTGGATGATTAGCGGTAAAATATTCTCTGCTTCCGAAGCTAAAGAAGGCGGCTTGGTGAAAGACAGTTTCGCTAGCCCAGAAGAGTTAATGGCCGCTACCAACGCCATGGCAGAAGAGATTGCCAGCAATACTTCAGCGATATCAGTTGCGCTAACCCGTCAAATGTTGTGGCGCATGTTAGGAGCAGATCACCCCATGGAAGCTCACAAAATTGATTCGCGAGGCGTTTACTACACTGGGAAATCAGCGGATGCGAAGGAAGGTGTCATGTCATTCTTAGAAAAACGCGAAGCTAACTTTGAAGGCAAGGTTAGCTCCGACATGCCAGAGTTTTTCCCTTGGTGGGAAGATAGAAAGTTCGAATAAAATCAGCCTTTGCAGCTAAGCACCCGCCGCTTGCTCACGATATTCGGCGGGTGTTAAACCTGTCCAGCGTTTGAAAGCGCGATAAAATGCGCTCGGTTCGGAAAAGCGCAACCGTTCAGCAATAGATTCCACCGCAATGGTTTTGTCTTTAAGCAGATTCTTCGCATATTTGCACTGCACCTTGCTGAGCAACTCTGAAAAAGACGTTTCCTGACTTTCTAACTTACGCCTTAGGGTACGTTCATTAATGCCAAAATGTCCTGCCACCTGATTAATGGTGGGCTTATTGTCTTCCAGCTTGTGCAACAAAAACTGCTCTACTTCATCGGCGATAGATTTTTTAATATCCAACTGCCCTAACTGTTTGTCGGCTTCCTCGGTCAAAAGTTCATGCATCATCGCATCAGCATGCACTAATTCACGCCGCAATAATTCAACAGGAAACACAATTTGGGTTTTTGGCTGGTTATAAAAAATTGGCGCGGAAAATACCCGCTCGTACTCGTCGGTATAGCTGGGTTTATCATGCTCAAAGCAAACTTTAAGCGGCGTTAACCCCGTTCCCAACATACTACGGCCTAAGTTACAGGCTTGCACTAAACCAAACTCCGCTCGAATTCTGTTACAGGTTGGCGTTGATCTAGGATAATCGTAAGTCAAAGTGGCATGTTCACCTTCTATGGATAATTCAGAAGGCTCAGAATCACTCACAATTAAGTGATATTTAAAGAACACACGAAACGCATCCAGAATGGTTGGCGCACTAATAATTAAGTGACCTAATAAACCTAAAGCGGTAGGCGACGTACGCTCCCCTAAATGTAAACCTAATGCGGGATCTTTAAGAACTTCCACTGCCTTTTCTTGGACGCGATCATAAATAGCAATGTGTATACGCTCATTGCTATTTTCTACCTTTGCTCTATCCATGCTTAAATCCGATAGAAACTCATCCACATCAACACCCGCATTGGTTAACAGTGCTAACATGGCACGTATCATCGGCATGGATATTTGTTGGCGCTCAAGCATTGCTAGCCTGCCCAATTTTCTTCACGGGTAAATACCCAATTATCGCCTTCTGACATTGCTGGGTTGAATGCATAGCCTTCCAAGTCAAAGTCTTTTAATTGCTCTACGTCGGTTATTTTATTGGCAGCCGCATAAGCAACCATTAAACCGCGAGCTTTCTTGGCGAAAAAGCTAATGATCTTATACTGACCATTCTTTTCATCTTTAAAAATAGGGGTGACCACACGCGCATTTAAATCTTTTGGTTTTACAGATTTAAAGTATTCATTCGATGCCAAATTCACCAATACTGCCTCGCCTTTCATTTTCTTAAGGTTAGCATTGATTTCATCAGTTATTTTTGAACCCCAGAACTGATAAAGATCTTTACCTTGTGGATTCTTCAAAGACGTCCCCATTTCTAAACGATAGGGCTGAATTAAATCTAATGGTCGGAGCAGCCCATACAGTCCTGAGAGAATACGCAGGTGTTTTTGTGCGTAAGTAAATTCTGGACGCTTAAATGATTCTGCATCTAAGCCCGTATAAACATCACCCTTGAATGCCAGCAGCGCCTGCTTAGCATTATTCATATCAAAGGGAGGCTGCCATTCCTGATACCGGGCCACATTCAATCCCGCAAGCTTGTCACTTAACTTCATCAGTTTTGCTATCTGTGCAGGACTGTAATCACGCAAAACATCAACTAAGTTACCCGCCTCATCCATAAAGCTTGGCTGCGTATGAGTTTTAGTTTGGCTTGGGGTTTCAAAATCTAAGGTCTTGGCCGGTGATATCACCATTAACATGTAGCTAGGTACTCCGATTTATGGGCTGCTGTGAGAATCTAAAGTTGGCGCCATTTTGTCATAGCTCACCCATCAACGTATAGACTATTGATTCACAGATCTTGTTTGTCTAATTATTAACCTAGTTACTGATGCATCACAATTATTTGGTGAACATTGATTGCACTGGGCTAGATCCGAGTTAAGATAACCCATTGAATTTAGTCGAAGGATCTAGCTTATATGGCTCTCACCACCGCATTAGTAACGGGTGCCTCCAGTGGAATTGGCTACGAAATCGCACGGGTATTGGCCAGCGATGGTCATGACTTAGTGCTAGTAGCACGAAGAGAAGATAACTTGCGGCAGCTCGCCCATTACCTAGAGCGAGAGTACAAAGTCAAGGCAGTTTATATTGCAGTAGACCTAACCGATCCCCAGGCTGCACAGCGAATCTACGACGCTATTCAAGAACAGAACATCCCTATCGATATCCTAGTCAACAATGCAGGTTTCGGGACCTGGGGGGCTTTCACCGCGTCCTATACTGATCGCGATGTTGAGGCGATAGAGACCAATGTCATCGCACTCACACAACTGACCAAATTGTTCAGCCGAGACATGGTAAAACGAGGTTTAGGCAAGATCCTTAACATTGGCTCTGTCTCCAGCTTTATGCCCGGCCCCTACATGGCCGTTTACAATGCCAGCAAGGCCTTTGTTTTGTCATTTAGTTTGGCTTTAAGATCTGAACTAAAAGGCACTGGTGTGAGTGTAACTGTGGTTTGCCCCGGCCCCACTGATAGCGAGTTTCACCAGGTTGCAGGCACCCTCGATTTGCCGATGTTAAAACAAGTGAATCTAATGGGATCGGCGCAAGTAGCGCGTATAGCAGTTAGGGCGATGCACAAACGCAAAGCGGTAGAAATTCCAGGACTTTTAAATAAAATAACGGCGTTGTTACCGCGGTTGCTGCCAACTAGATTTGTTACTTGGGTGACTAAGCAGGTACTCAGGCCACCGAAACGCTAGGGCGCCGATGTCGAGGATATTGCGATTTATTCGCACACTCGATCTCTGCCCGTCTCTTTGGCTCGGTATAGCGCCTCATCGGCGTTACCTATAAGAGATTCGAGAGTCTCGCCTTGCTGCCACTGAGAAACTCCCAGAGAAATAGTCACACCAGTAGAGTGATTATCTCCTACCAATACTTGGCAAGACGCCACATTAATTCGCAGTCTTTCCGCGACCTTTTTACAAGACGCCAGCGACGTTTTGGGCAGCAGAATAACGAACTCTTCACCACCATAGCGAGCGACCATATCGTTTGGTCGTAGTGATTTCTGTGTAGCATCGGCCACCATTTTCAGTACGTCATCACCAACTTGGTGACCGTAGCTATCGTTAAACTTTTTAAAATGATCCACATCGAACATTATCACCGATAAGGGCGCGAGCTCTTCGATTGAACGGCCTTTGAGTCTCAACAGGAGAGATTCCAACCAACGGCGATTATGAACACCCGTCAATGCATCATTATCAGCGGCCTGTTGAGCTTTCTTATGCAATTCATGGGAATCTTTTACTGCAGCATTGCCGGTGCGAATCCGTTTTGAAAGCATATAAAGCAAGTTACGGGCGATTTCATGGGACTCATTAATCATGTCCCAAAGGAGTTCGCCATCAATGACTAGAGTGGATGTACCTTCATCGGCAACCACAAAGGCACTGGGATTGCTGCCGTCGAATAAGGACATCTCTCCAACACATTCACCGGGACCAAGACTAACCAACGCTTCATTTTCTAAGCTATGTAATCTCACCACCACAGAACCCGTTAACAACAAATACATTTGATCATTATTTTGATCGGGGTTGAGGAGCACCTCTCCCTTTTCAAAATAAGCCTGATCACAACGGGCTAAAAACTGGCTTAGTGTTGATTGGGGTACATCTTTAAACAATACCGTTTCGCTCAAGTCCGAGATAATCGCGGCATTGGCTTCCACAGAGATTAAAGTTGCACCTTTTAAAGTTGCCATATGACTCACCAGCAAGTACACCTGCTATTAGAGATTCGCGAATGCTAATTTGTTCGCTAAATAAGAGTTCTACGCTTAGTACTAGTTTCGTTGCTAAAGACGTATTTGGCAAATTAGATAACCCGAAAAAGGGCAAGCTAATAAGCTGAAATCAAAGCAAATTGTGGCTGTAAAGAGGATCATTTAGCAGTTTTGGGGAGAGAAACGCGAAAAACCCGTTCAGGGTCTCAAAACAGGTCAAAAACCAATTAAGGCTTACTGTAAGAAGCGATCTAATTCAGCAGTCAGTTCGCGAAGGTGGATAGGTTTTCCCACCACCCCCTTCATACCAACCTCAAAAATCCTTTTCTTGTCTTCCTCCATTACACTCGCGGTGAGTGCTAATATCGGCGTCTGACTATTGGGACCATCGCCCCCAAGAATTACCCGCGTGGCTTCTAAGCCATCTACAACGGGCATTTCCAAATCCATCATAATTAAATCGTATTGACGGTTATTAGCAGCTTCAATGGCAGCTTCACCATCATAGACAATATCTGCTTCAACCCCTACTCGTGATAACATTTTCTGAGCAACACGCTGATTAACCACATTGTCTTCCGCTACCAAAACTTTCTTAGCGTAGTTTTTCTCATCAGTTGGCGTGCTTTCGTCAGCCATTTGCTGTGCGACGTCTTGAGGAACTTCTTTCACTGGCAAGGTAATCGTAAAGGAAGCGCCCTTGCCTTCTTCACTTTCAACCTCGATATATCCATCCATCATGTCGATAAGGTTTTTACAGATGGTTAAACCTAAACCTGTACCACCATATTGGCGCGATATATTAGAGGTTGCTTGTTCATAGTCTTCGAAGATTTGATCAATACGGTCTTTAGGAATACCGATACCAGTATCGCTAATTTCAATAATAACGTTGTAACGCAGGTCATCGATTTTATCGTAACCCACTTCCATATTGACTTCGCCTTGTTGTGTGAACTTAATGGCATTACCCACTAAGTTCATGATCACTTGGCGTACTCGAGTTGGATCACCTTCCACGTAAAGTGGTGTGCCTTCCTCGACAGTTAAGCTGACGCTAACACTTTTTTCGACAGCGCTTAGTTTATTAAGATCGCATGCGTCATCCAGTATTTCCTTGAGGTTAAACGGCTTACGATCAAACTCTAACTTGCCAGCTTCGATTTTGGATAAGTCCAAAATATCATTCAATATGCTGAGTAACCCGTTCGCAGAGCGATGGACTAAGCTAGACAGCTCTTTCTGTTCTTTGTCTAGATCAGTGGTAAGCAACAACTCGGAGCTAGCCAAAATACCATTCATGGGCGTGCGAATCTCGTGACTCATATTAGCTAAGAAGGAGCCTTTCGCCTTCGCAGCTATTTCCGCTGATTCCTTGGCTTGAACTAAGTCTTTATTAATCTCTGATAACCGCTGAGCAAGTTCGTCTTTCTTTTCTGCTTCTAGCTTCAGTTTTTTTGCCAGCTCTTTGATTCGGCCAGGATTCTGCCAACCATTAGTGATCGCTTGGCTGAAATACTCTTCAGCACGCTCGCGGTAGAGCATACCTAGGTAGTTCTCCAATGTATCAAGATAGCTGTTGAGGTCGGCAATTGAGGCGGCAGCGACATAGCCTTGTTTGTCCCTAAGCAATCCGCTTTCGGAGAGCATGAATTCAATCACATCGACTTCGCAGCTATCTGCCAATAAATCCAAATGTTCAGTGATGAGTTTCGACCAAACTGTCGCCATAAAGCTCTGCCAAGTTAATTATAAAAATTTAGCCATTTCACTTATTTATAGTTCAGGTTGTATACGACAGCCACTTAGGGTTAGGTATGAATAAGTAGTATTTTGTAGCACTTATAGCCGTACTGAATAAAAAAGTTTGTTAATATTAAGAGATGTCAGATTCTACTCCTATTGAACCAGCAGCCACCTTGTTGCTAATCAGAGACAGCAACGAAGGACCTGAAGTGCTAATGCAGCAACGCAATCCCAATGCTGCCTTTGTTGGTGGCGCTTGGGTGTTCCCTGGCGGCAAGCTCGATGAAGAAGACAGTCACCCCCAATGGCGAGACCTAATTACCGATCTCTCCGAAGAGGATGCATACCGGGTATTGGATTTGGGCGAAGCAGCAAGCCCACACAATAGCGATCAAATTCATGCCCACGAAGCTAAAATCAAACCGGCTGTCTCAGCCCTGGCCTATTGGATTGCTGCCTTACGCGAAGCCTTTGAAGAAGCAGGCATGTTGTTGAGCACCCAATCACTGCAAGCCACAAAACTCGCTCAATGGCGAGAGCAATTGCTGGCTGGCAATTTGACTTGGCGTGAGCTGATTACCGCCCAGCAGATTGATTTGGATACTGCCAATATGCATTACTTGAGCCGCTGGATAACACCGCCTAACAACACCCGCCGTTACGACACTCGCTTTTTCATTACCGTGGCTCCGCACGACCAGGAACCAAGCCACGAAGATTATGAGGCCATTCAAACCCAATGGTTACGCCCCGAACAAGCCCTGGAGGCACATGCTGCGGGGGAAAAAACACTTATTTTTCCAACCCTGATGACACTCAAAGCCATGTGCGGATTTGATGATTGCCATACACTACTCAATCAGGTTTTGGCCCAATTTAATCCTGCGTCCATACAGTAAAGAGTACAAACCATGTCGCAATTCGAACCCGGAAAACTCATTAACTTGTCACGCTTAGTACATCGTGTAGTTGCGCCCAATGCAGGCATGATGACTGGTCCTGGAACGAACACTTATCTGATAGGCAATGAAGAGATCGCGGTTATCGATCCCGGCCCAGCGGATCCAATACACATCGACGCGATTATCAGCGCGGCGGAATCACTCAATGGCACCATTAAGTGGGTATTGTGTACTCACACTCATCCAGACCACTCACCAGGCGCCACACCACTTTGTGAAAGAACCAAAGCGAAAGCGTATGGGCAGGTTGCGCCTGCCGAGGGCATGAGTCAGGACCAAAGTTTCAAACCCGATCATAACTGGCAAGATTTGGAAGTTCTGGAAACCGATAGCTTTAAAATAAAAGCTGTTTATACACCCGGGCACGCATCTAACCATTGGTGTTATCTGCTTCAAAATGAGGCCATGCTATTTACTGGGGATCATATTATGAATGGTTCTACCGTGGTCATCGCCCCACCGGATGGCAACATGTCGGACTATTTAAATTCTTTGGAAAAATTAAAAAGCGAAGCCATAGAACATATCGCACCAGGCCACGGAGATTTAATCAATACGCCTTTGGAAGTGATTGAAGGCACCATTCAACATCGCTTAATGCGCGAAGATAAAACGGTTCAAAAATTAGCTGAAATACAGCCGGCGAATTTAGATCAGCTAGTAAAAGAAGTGTACGACGAGGTACCCATTTTTCTTCATGAATTAGCGAAGTACTCTCTAACTGCACACTTAGACAAACTTGCTAGCGATGGTAAAGCAGAAAAAATTGATGACACTTGGCAACTCACCTCGCTCTCCTCAAGCAACTAAGAAGGGAACCATAATCGAACCATGAAAGCGGTATTTCTAGACGCCCTGAGTATGGGTAATGATTTAGACTTTTCTCAATTAGAACACACTGTAGATTCACTAACCTGTTACGACTACAGCGAAACACAAGATATAATTCCCCGACTTCGAGAAGCGGATATTGCCATCGTTAATAAAGCCATTGTCGACGAAGATGTCATGTCACGATGCCCAAACTTAAAGTTGATTACCGTAACGGCAACCGGCACCAACAATATTGATCTTGATGCTGCTAAGCAAAGAAATATCCGGGTATGCAATGCGATTCGCTATGGACGCTCAGCCCTGGTTCAACATAACTTTGCTCTGCTACTTTCACTGGCCAGCAACCTTTTTAATTACATCGCTGATGTGCGTAATGGTAAATGGGCAAGTGCACAACAGTTTTGCCTGATGGATCACCCCATTATGGAGCTAGAGGGAAAAACCATTGGCATTATTGGCTACGGCGATCTCGGACAAGGCATGGCTGATATGGCAAAAGCGTTCGGTATGAAAGTGCTTATAGCAAGTCGTAACGAGCAACAAGCATCAGAAAATGAGGGTGATAACGAGCGCGTGCCGTTAAAAAGCCTGTTACCACAGGTGGATGTGTTATCGATCCATTGCTTGCTAAGTTCTTCCACTGAAAATCTAATTACCGCCACAGAACTTGCGCTGATGAAACCTTCCGCCTTCTTGTTAAATACTGCACGTGGCGGCATTGTAAACGAACAGGATTTGTTGGCCGCAATTGAAAACAGAGTGATTGCCGGTGCTGGGGTGGACGTACTCAGCGAGGAGCCTCCCAAACAAGGCAATCCGCTGTTAACCGTTGAACTGCCAAATCTGTTAATAACCCCACATTGTGCATGGGCAAGTCGCGAAGCGCGTCAACGAATATTGGATATCACCAGTAATAGCATCGAACAATTCAAGCGTAATTCTTTACAGCGGTGGGTTGTTTAAAAAGCCTGTCGAAGCATGGAGCCATTTAACATGGTTACTTGCGGCCTCTGGGTTTCGGCCCCTTATTTCCAGGGGGCTTCTTCTTAGGTCGAGCTTTCTTCCAACCCATTGCTTTCTTGAACTGCTTTTCCAAATCCTTTTCCCGCTGGTCCTTACGCTTTTGAACCACTTTTTCTTTGGCCTTGGAAAAATCGACTACGTCTTTATCGCTCATGAGCACCTCTAATTGAGAGGTATTAATAGAACCCAAGGCACGCTTTAGAGTCAAGGAAAGGCCGTGAGAAATGTTGGGATTTAGGGTAGAATCCCGGCTTCTTATTTGGGCCGCCTTGTAGTTAGGCAAACTTGCCCAAGAATTTGAATTTATTGAAGACCATTGATATTAATCTTCAGGGGAGCAAACAAACCTAACAATAGTTGGTTTGTTTATAGCCAGCTGTGCATTATGGCGCGGGAGGGAGTTAAATATGGATTCAGGTGTAATTTCCATGACGGATGATCAACCCATCAACCAACCAAAGAAAACCCTGAAACGTGTAAAGACAGGCTCTTTTGAGCGACGTTTCAGTATGGCCAAGGCCGGATTTGTGGCCTCCACCCGCTTGGCAGCTAAATCTGCCGGCAACATGTTTAATTCCAAAGAAAAGCGCGAAGAGCGCCAAAAGGAAATCCTTTCCCAACAGGCCTACTACCTCGCTGAGGAGATCGGCAAACTCAAAGGTAGTATCGTAAAAATCGGTCAGATGATGGCCCTATACGGCGAGCATTTCCTACCCGTAGAAGTCACCGAAGCGCTGCACACCCTTGAGGATGACACTGCCGCGTTAGAATGGACGTCAATTTATGAAGCCCTTGAGGACGCCCTAGGTCCAGATACTCTCGCCAAGCTAGAGATCGACGAAGACCCCATTGGCTGCGCGTCTATCGGTCAGGTACACCGGGCGACCATCAAAGAAACCGGTGAACAAATTTGCTTAAAGATCCAATATCCTGGGGTTGCCGAGGCCGTTGATAGCGACTTAAACGCGGTTGAAACCCTAGTCCGGGTCGCCAAAATTGTTCCGGTAACTGAAGAATTTTCACAATGGTTCGATGAAATCCGCGAAATGATGTATCGCGAAGTAGATTACGTTCACGAGCTACAAAAAACCCATGAATTTTACGAGCGTCTGAAAGATGATCCTCGTTATATCGTGCCAAAGGTATACCCTGAATTTTCTAGCGATAAGGTTATCGCCACCAAATACGAGCCTGGTGTGAATATCGATTCTGATATCACCATGAACCTGTCTCAAGAACGCCGCAATGCCATCTGTGAGGCCGCCTTAGACCTATGCTGGCGTGAAGTATTTGAATGGGGAGAGATGCAAACCGATCCTAATTTCGGAAACTACTTTGTGCGTTTAGGCGATGGAGACAGGGTTCCCGACAAGATCGTGTTGTTGGACTTTGGTGCAGTCAGAGCCTTTTCTGAATCGACCATCGGTCCAGGTCGCCGCATTGTTGCTGCTGCTTTCCATCACGATGAAGAATTACTTTTTTCAGCTCTTCAAGAAATGCGTTTCTTCAGAGATCCCAATACGTCTCTGGATGCGAAGCGCGGTTTATCAAAGCTATGTTTTATGGCGATCGAGCCATTTACAGACATTGAGAAGCATCCGCCACCAGCATTTCTATTGAGCCCTGAGGGCGAGTATTGCTGGGGTGAAAGCGATTTGCCTGCACGTTTGAGCCTACAAGCTGGACTTTCTGCTGCTAACCGTTATTTCACAGTACCGCCCCGTGAAATGATGTTCTTAGTGCGCAAGATTATGGGGGCTTATACCTTCATGTCAGTGCTTAGCGCCAAGATCAAAGGCTACGGCATCATTGAGCCCTATGTCGCGAAAATGAAGCCAAAGAGTACTTCCTAGACCTATGCTCAACCAGGAGCAGCATTCTGTTGCTCCTGGCCAAATCTGTCCTTCACTCCTTCTCAAATCATCTACACTGATTAAGTTAGACGGCAATTATTCGCGGCCGCGGCTGGCTGTGCTTTGGAGAGACTTGGCAACCCCATGGATATTAGTGCACTGAAATCCTTTCAATTTCTGAAACATCTATCAGACCAACAGCTGATTTTATTGGTCAATAAGAGTGAAATTCTCAAGCTAAAGAAAGGCGAACAGCTGATCGAAGCTGGTGAGAATGATGAAGATGAATTCTTCTTGCTCGCCGGTGAATTAGATCTTAAGGATCCAGCCAAGAAAATTGGCGGGATTCGAACCGTGCAGGCCAACACTCCAGAAGGCTTAAAAGCAATTACCCGCGAAAGACCGCGCCCCTACCGTGTGTTTGCCCATTCACCCGCAGCCGTCCTTAAAATCAACATCGATCATTTGAAAGCGATCCTGAGCGAAGCACCGATTGAAAGCTATGAAGTTAAGCAGATGCTGCGCGAGGATCAGCCAGAAGACAAGCAATTGTTTTTCGACATTTACTCAGATCTACGCAACAACAAATTGGCCCTGCCCAGTTTGCCTGACGTTGCCATCAAAGTACGCAAAATGATTGATAGTGGCGACAATGCTAAAACCATCGCTCAGGTGGTTAATGCCGATCCTGCTATTACTGTTAAGCTGATTAAAGCCGCCAATAGTCCATTATTTAGAGGCACCAAAGAGTTCGAAACCAGTGCCCAAGCCATCGTCCGTTTAGGACTGCAAACTACCAAGCAACTGGTTACTAGTTTTACCCTACGTGAAGTATTCAAAACCAAAGAACCCACCATCAAAAAGCGAATGGATCAACTATGGAGCCATTCCATTGAAGTGGGAGCCATTTGTCATGCACTCGCTAAGCAAGTGCCTGGCTTAGATCCTGAACAAGGTTTACTAGCAGGTTTACTTCACGAGATAGGTAACGTGCCGTTGCTAATTTACGCAGCTGAGTATCCTGGCCTGGTTAACGACCAAGATCAGCTGAATCGCGCGTTAGAGGAATACGGCCCTAACTTAGGATCGGTAATTTTGAAGCGTTGGAATTTTAGTGAAGAACTCGTGGAAGTTGCTCAACAGGCAGATAACTGGAAAAGAGATCACGAAGGACCTGCAGACTATTGTGATTTAGTACAAGTAGCACAGTTACATGCGATACTTGGTAAGCAAGATTTATCGTTACCACCCATGGATCAAGTGCCCGCTTTTGAGAAGGTTTCACAAGGCAGGTTTACGCCAGAAACCAGCATGCAAATCATGGAAGATGCGAAGCAAGATATCGAAGAGACCCGCAAGCTACTTGCGGGTTAATCTGACGAAATAATATAGAACGCTGTAAATGTTTAATTAACAGCTTTGGGCAATACGAACTGACCCGCTTGCACCATGCGGCTTTCTCCAGTTACTGGATTACCATTACGATAACCTTTGAACTTGAACTCGCCTTTAATTACGGTATCCGTTTCTTCAGTTATCAATACGACACCAGGTTGCGATGAGGTCGTTTGAAAAGACGCCACTCCTGGCTTGGTGATTGAACCTTTAAAATACTTCAGCTCATATTCGCCAGGACCAAAATATTCATCAATCATGAGAACGACAACGTAGTCGCCTTCAGCTCTAATTTTTAAATCACCAATTTGATTAACATCACGCTCAATGGAAACGCGATTAATATCAGAGGCGCCCTTCTTCTCCCAATTATGAGTAAAGGAGAACACACTACCAGCCGCAGGTGGATTAGCTGTTAGCGCAGCGATAGCTTCAAACACAGGACCTTTATCTAAACTCGCACCTCTTGGACCACGAGGACGTTTAACGTCACTTTCAGTAGATTCTGCTTCTTCAGCCTCGGCATCAGGCACTAATTGCTTAACCTTGGTTTTAGTACCCTGGGAAGGATTAGCACCTTTAGCAGTGCCGGCCAATGGAGATGGATTGGCTCCCTTTGCTGTACCCGCTAATGGGTTTTTCGGTTTCGCTGGTTTCGGAGCGGGCTTTGGTTCAGTAGCTACGACAGCTTTAGGTTGCGGTGCAGGTGCAGCTTTGGGTTGTGCCGGTGCAGCAGCAGGAGTTGGTGCTGCTACCGATGCTGCTGGGGACGCCGCACCAGGGTTCGCACCTTTGGCAGTACCAGCAAGTGGATTCTTAGGCTTAGCGGGTTCCGGCTTCTTAGCCACTGGAGCAGGCTTAGGCTTGGCAACTACTGGAGCAGGCTTAGGAGCTGCTGCTGGTTTAGCGACTTTTGGCTCAGCGGCTTTAGGCTGAACAGGTGTTTTAGCAACGGGGGCTTTCGGCACCGCCTTAGGCTTTTCTTTCTTTACAACTTTGGGCGTCACGGCTTTAGGCTTAGGCGCTTCCTTTTTAACTACCTTTTGCTTTGGCTTAGCTTTCGGTTTGGCTTTCTTAACCACTAAAGCACCAGACTTATACTCACAAGGGAATAGTGACCCTGCCCTCTTACATACGCCTTTGCCGTGTGGCTTATTAGACTTCATCGGACCAGTGTAACGACTGCCGTCAGCAAAACTCACGTTCGCATCACCAGCAACAGCGTCAGCTTCCCACGCACCAATAATTTTTGAACCATCTTTACGGGTCAAAGTACCTTGGCCGTGGCGCTTATCTGCATCCCACTCGCCTTTATAGACATCGCCGTCTTCGCTCTTGTACTCACCGAAACCCTGGCGCTTGTTCTTAACCCACTCGCCATCATAATGAGCGCCGCTCGCGTATTTCATATTGCCTTTGCCATGGCGTCTGCCGCCAGCCCATTGCCCAACGTATTCATCACCATTCTTCCAGGTCATGGTACCTTGACCGTTCTGACGGTTCTCAAGCCATTGACCTTCGTACTTATCGCCACTGGACCAAATTTGCAGACCTTTGCCGCTCTTACGACCGTCTTTCCATTCACCCTTATAGACATTGCCGTTGGTATAGGTATAAGTACCCTTACCGTGGAAGCGATTAAACGCGTTACGGTCGCCCTCATAAACACCAGCAGCAAAAACCGAAGTTGTACTGAGAACAGCAAAAATTAACAATAAACATCTAATGGTGTGAGTCATAACAATGGCTTCATTTAACCTTGTGGTTGGATGCCTAAAATCTACGTCATGTATATTAGTGTAAACCATAATTAGGTTAGGTTCAGGAACTGACCACGGTTCATACAAACGATGGCCCATTATGCTGATTTAATTCGCCTTCTCAAGGGCAAAACAGACAGATCTTTGGCGAATTGAACCGACATTTTAACAATTTTCTCAATAAAACAAGACGTCTACAGCCATAAAAACAGGAAACGACTATTTTGTGTATTTTTGTTTATATATTCGCAACTTAGGCTTAATCTAGAAATCAAAGTTCAGTGGCCAAACAATTAGTTCTAAACAAGCAAACTTATAAAACTATCAATTATGAAGAAGCTATCTTACTCCGCTCTAATGCTAATGTTTTTTTTACCATTGGTTGCGTGTGCCGCTCAAAACCAAACTCAAGAAACAGCCCGCTTTATCATCGCTTTTCAAGATGCGAAAGCCCAAGCAGCAGCCATGACCAATCAAGATGCTGTAATTAACGAATGGCAAAGACTCACGCAGTCGCGAATCGAATTTATTAGAACTCTGAGTGGCCATAACTGGGTAGTTTCAGCGACCGTGCCTTCAAAGGCCTTGTTCATAGAAAAGGTGGCAGCCTTAGAAAACATAAAATATGTCGAAGAAGATCAGGTCATTCAAATAAGCCCCATTGAAAGACCTGGCTATGTGCCTGTTCGCTAGCTAAGAACCTTCTCCAAACGACGCACCGCTTCTTTCAACCTGTCCATACTGGTTGTGTAGGCGAAGCGTACATATTCATTAGCCCGATGACGTCCAAAATCAGCACCTGGGGTGATAGCAACGCCATGTTTCTCCAACATATCCATACAAAACTGTTGGCTGTCGTTAGAAAACTTGGAAATTCCGGCATACAGATATAAGGCTCCAGCAGGCGTATTAGGAATATCGAATCCTAAGCGACGTAGCTCTGGCAACAAATAATCGCGTCTTCGTGCAAACTCATCACGACGTTCATCAAGCAAGGCACGCGTTTCCGGTTCAAACGCCTTAAGTGCTGCAAACTGACTCATCGTCGACATGGATATAAATAAGTTTTGCGCCAGTTTTTCTAATTCGGGAACCGCGGCCTCTGGCGCAACCAACCAACCTAATCGCCAGCCAGTCATACCAAAATATTTCGAAAAGCTATTGATCACATAAGCCTTGTCAGTAATAGAAAGTACCGACGGCGCATCTTCTCCGTATGTAAGGCCATGATATATTTCATCCACGATTAAATGACCATTCTTTTCTTCACAAAGGTCACGGAGATCAGTCAGCTCATCTCGAGTCAATATTTCCCCGGTAGGATTAGCCGGAGAGGCAACAAGTACACCGGCAGTATTAGACTGCCAATGTTGCCGAGCTTTCGCAGCATTTAGTTGAAAACGTTCTTCAGGCCCCACAGGTATTAGCTGTCCTTGCCCCTCAACCAACCTAAGGAAATGGCGATTACAAGGATAACCAGGATCGGCCATTAGCATTGAATCACTTGGATTAATCAACAAGGCAGATATAAGTAGTAAAGCACCTGATGCGCCTGGAGTAACCATGATGCGTGATGCAGGAATATCTAATCCATAATCCTGCTGATAGTGACGGGAAATAGCTTCTCTTAACGCAGGGATCCCTGCGGCCTGACTGTAATAGGTCTCGCCGCGATTTAAAGACGCTTGAGCCTCTTCGATAATAGGCCTTGCAGTAGAGAAATCTGGTTCGCCCGCTTCTAAATGAACAATATCACGACCTTCAGCCTCTAACTCTTTGGCTCTCGTTAAGACTTCAACAACTCTAAAAGGCTCGATTTCATTTAAGCGATCAGCAAATGCCCTATCCACATTCTTCCCCTAAGCCATTCCCATTGGTGAGGGCAAGATGATAACAGCTGCACTTTTTAGAATGTAGCGTATTGAATCAGATTTACTTCAAATGGATTATTGCAAGCTCTTGTGCTGGGCCTTTTGCAAATACATATTCTTATCAGAGTGAGTGATTAACTCATCCAAATCCTTAGAGTCGTCCGGGTAAATACTGATACCAATACTCGCACTGGTATTGATCAGATGATTCTCTACGTGGCAGGGTTCGGCAATCAAGGCAGCGACTTTGTCGGACACTGCCACAGCATCGTTCCTATCACTAATATTTTGCAGAATCATTAGGAACTCATCGCCTGCTAACCTGCCTACAAAATCAGAATCCCGAACGGCTTGCTTTAGGCGCTCGGCAATGGTTATTAGTACTTCGTCACCTATGCTATGGCCATAATCGTCATTAATTTTTTTGAAATCATTAAGATCGATAAAGAGTACACCGAGGAGCCCTTCAGTACGTTGAGCGTTGGCAATTGCACCTCTGAATAAATCCAGAATTAAGCGGCGATTAGCAATCGCGGTTAAACCGTCATAATGAGCTGCCCTATCCAACTCTGTTTCTAAACGTTTTCGCTCGGTAATATCCCGAGCCATGCTAACTATATAACGGTTTTCATTATGGTTATCTTTAAAGGGAGCATTCATCCATTCACAAATAATCTCTTCGCCATCCTTCCTAAAATTGGGGTTTTCAGAACGGACGGCCATGCTGTCACTTAATACCCGATTCAACACATCACGTATTTGTTGATGTATAAATTTGGGGACAATAGTTTCAACCACATCCTTGCCCATTACCTCATCCTGTTTCCACAAGAAAGTACGTTCAGCTTGATTATTCCAGCTCTGAATACGATGACTATCGTCTAACACAATCATCCCAAAGGGTGCATGCTCAAACATGGTTCTGAAGCGATTGCCGCTCGCTTTCACTTGGCGGTAAAAATAAGAGATAGTGAATAAAATAACTAACGCCAAGATAAGAATACCAGCACCAATGAGTAATGCGGTTTTTAAGCGCTGAACTTGTCCATAGTTAGGATTAACATAGATCATGTCGGAAACAGAAAAGTCTTCATCTAATAGTCCTAAGCTTTGGTAGGTTTCCGCAATATGCTGCCAGCGTCCCTGGTTCATGTAACCTGGCTCGATTAATTCAGGCTCCATTAGCCCTCTCATCATACGTGCTTCATATCGCAGATGGTCTACATCATGTCGCTCGGAATATTTAGAGTGAATAATCTCGATTAACTCGTCGACGTTATCCATCGCGTAACGCCAACCTTTAGCTGTGGCAGCGCGAAAGGCTTCGACAGTTTTAGGAGAATTAGTAACAGTAGATTCTAAGGTAAAAAAGTTATCACCATAAAAATCGATACCACACATACGTGGCGTAAAAAGATTGTAGTTAATATTGGCCTTTTTCAACTCGAAGGGTTCATCGGTGACATACACCGACATAGCATCAACGCTTTTACTGATTAAATCGCTAGTACTGAAAGAATGGTCACGAATATTAATGGCTCTTTTGGTAAAACCTTCACATCGCAAATAAGCAAAAAGCTCAGCAGAGCTATGCTCAATCATAACTTCCTTGCCGGCTAGCTTATGAATATTATCAATCCCAGAAGATGCCAACGTTACCAAGTTTAAAGGTGAATGCTGGAACACCACACCCAGCACAACTACAGGACTACCTTCAGCTCTATCTAAAATTAATTCGCTTGTACCCACCCCAAAGTCGGCTTTGCCATGAATAACTTGCTCAATGGGATCAATTCCTGGCTGTGCTTCAATAATATTGACGTCTAATCCCACATCTCGGTAAAAGCCTTTCTCTTTAGCCGCGTAATATCCCGCAAATTGAAATTGATGGCGCCACTTAAGCTGTAGGTTCACTGGTTCAAGGGGAACTGCCAGGGCTCCTTGGCATATCAACCCCAACAAAAGCGAACAGATAATTCTCGTTGAAATAGCCATTAAGTCCTTAAACCACTTTATTATTTGTAGAATAAATTAATCATTGCAGCATTCACCAATATCTTCATTCCAGATATCAGGCCGCAGCTGAATAAATTTAGCCATTAGCTCGGTGCAGGAAGGATCGTTCAATTCTATAACGTTCACGCCTGCTTCCCTCAACCAATCTAGGTGGCCGGCAAAGTTGGCAGACTCACCTACCACCACCGTACCAATATTAAATTGACGAATTAAGCCAGAGCAGTACCAGCAAGGTGCCAAGGTCGTGACTAATATTTTATCTCGGTAGTTGGTTTGCCTGCCGGCTTTGCGAAACGCATCCGTTTCACCGTGTACTGACGGATCGCCATCTTGTACCCTGCGATTACGGCCGCGTCCCAGCAGCTCACCTTTCGCGTTAAACATAGCAGCACCAACGGGTACGCCACCTTCATTAAATCCTGCCTCGGCTTCTTCGTAGGCAATTTTTAGCAGTGCTTGATAATCTAACATGCTTGCCCTCTGCTCTCCGAGCTTTTATCCATCACTTCAACAGCACTATCAGTGCTGGTTAATTCTAACGATTCTGGCTTTTTAATCGGCAGTACTAACCTAAAAGTTGACCCCTTACCAAGCTTACTTTCAACCAGAATATCACCACCATGAATTTTCATAATTTTGTGAGCTAAGGGTAGTCCAAGACCCGTTGATTGCACTGATACCGTGTCACTTAAATCACTATGAATATGGTTATATGGATCAAACAACTTGGAGAAATCTGATTTCTTAATACCGATTCCAGTATCGATAATTGCAATGATTAAGCAATCATCCACAACACCCTCGGCGCTGACCATTATCGATCCTGTTGGCGTATATTTAATGGCATTACTGATAACATTAATAAATACTTGTTGAAGCTTAGATTGGTCCGCATCCACCTCTAGGGTTTCTGTCATATTATTGATTAAATCTAAGCCTTTTGAATCAGCTAAATTCGTTAATTTCTTGAAGGTATCGTCTAATAGATCATTAATGCTAACAGTTGCATATGATAACTCCATTTTATCCGCCTCGATCTTGGCGATATCGAGTAAGTCATTTACTAAGTGAAGCAAATATTGGCCATTATCATAAACCCGTTCCAGTGCATCTCTTTCGCGACCTCCTAATTGCAAAGTCTTATGATGTAACAGCCTTCGGGTAAAACCAATGATAGAGTTTAAGGGTGTCCTTAACTCATGGCTCATGTTGGAAAGAAAGATACTCTTGGCCCTATTCGCTTGATTGGCCTCGTCTCTAGCTAGCTCAGCTTTTTCCGCAGTGTTTTCAAGATCAGTGGTTCGCTCTTTAATCACTTCTTCCAAGTGTTGTGTTAGGTAGAGCAAGCCTTTTTCAGCCTCATCTTTAGCATCAATATGTTGCTCAGCCGCATGTATAAACTGATTTATTGAAAGCGCCAGATGACTAATTTCGTCGCTGTGGGCAAAGGTTGGAACACGGCTTTGGTTCGGCGATTCCGGCGATATCGTTGCCAGCGCATCGCTGACAGCTATCAACCGACGAGCAATCATACGATGCACAATAAAATAGACAATAACGACAAACACCAATGCTTGCAGCATATTTGCGGTGATCACTGCATAGAGTTTATCAAGCACATCGTTATAAGCGCTCAATAAATTTACATCAACAATTAGTCGGCCATGAACACCTTCCTCAAATCGCTCATCACTTAGTTTTCTCTCATATCGAGTAATATCAGGAACACTAAAAAGCCAAAATAGATATGACCTTTCGCTACCTGATTGGTGTAGAAAGCTGCGTTCCGCTAGGAGTTCGCCCGTATCGCTTTCAATGAGGGCTCGTTGAATAAACGCATAATGGGCGAGCCCTCGCAGGGAAGTGTTGGCTGACTCTTCGTCGAGATGAAATACTGCTTGAGTAGCAGGTTGTTGAAAGGTATCGAGAATACCGTTGATTTGCTCGTTAAATTCCTTTTCGACTTGAGGTAATTGCAAAGCAATGTAGATACCCGAGAGAAGCGCACTGTAGATCAATGCCAATAAAGTCAGAGCTAACGCAAGCTTCGTAGAAATACGACTAGTTTTAGCAGGTTCCTGACTCATAGATAACAGCGCTCGCGTCCTTAAAAAGACTCTCTAGATTGTCAGCGACAATATGATTAAGTCTAGCACAGCTAGGTTTTTTAGCCGGTTTTTAAGGGGATGCTAACGTCTTGATTATCTTAGCTTATTGAGGCGAGAAGTTAGCTATTCTCTGGGTAGAATCGAGAATCATAACGATCTTTGAAAACCAAGGAGGCCTTGTGCTTGCGCTTTTCCCAACGCAGGGTTTCTAACTCTGGCAGCTCGGCGAACTCAGTTACCTTACCCACACACAAATAAGCCACCAAGCGGCGACTCTCAGGTAACTCAAGTATCTCATTCACTTTTTGGGGGTCTAAAATACTCACCCAACCAACCCCGATATTCATGGCGCGCGCCATCAACCAAATATTTTGCACCGCGCACACTACGCTATAGAGGCCCATTTCTTTCATGGATGTCTGACCTAACACTGGACCATTCATAGGATTGTAGAAAACCGCCAAATTCACCGGTGCCTCGCTGATTCCCTCCAGCTTCAAACGCAAATACTCTTGCTGCTTTTGATCTTGAAACTGGTCAGCGGCTTTCAGATTCTCTTGGCTAAAAATTTCTTGTATCGCAGACTTAATATTTGGATCACGAATAATCACGAATTCCCATGGCTGCGAGAAACCAACGGAGGGACCATACAAGGCCGCATCGATCAGTTTATCGAGCTCTAGATCGGTGATTTCCTCTTGTGTAAAACGATTGCCACGCACATCTCGGCGGCTCTTTAAAACGGTTTCTAACAAATCTGCATCTTCTGCAGAAAAAAAGGTGCCTGGCACAGTGGACCTCGAAAAGTATTAAATTTTAATTCTTTACCACATTAAATCATCGGGTATTTGGTAATCCGCATACGGGTCACCATCATCTACTTTGGCTTGATCTGGATCGTTCAATAACACCAATTTAGACTGATCTCTCTGTGCAATCTTTTCGGCTACCACAGCAGGAACAAGCTCATACTGGTCATCAACCGACACAATGCCGACACGACCACGAGTCAACAACAGTTGCTGTTTATCATCCACATAAATCTTTTTGATCGATTTACCATGGGAGAACTGATAAGAAATTTCTCCATTGGCGCGATCCAAACGGTGGGCTTCCACTAGCTGCCGCATCTGTGCCTCGATGGCTTTTTGCTCAGAGGCGAGCTGCTGCTGGCGATTTATTTCTCGATCTTTTTCAAGCTTCTCTAAACGAGCCTTTTCTACCAGCTGCTGAGCTTCGGATGATTGCGGTTGGCCCTTGGGGGCTTTTTTTGCCTTTTTGTGCTTTTCTTTCTTGATTCGCTGTGCAGTTCCCTTGTCCACCATACCGGCTTTTAAGAGCTGATCCTGAAGAGATGGCATGACACACCTTGTATGTTTAAACGCTAAAGATAGCCGATATTTTACCCTAAAAGCAGGAGTTTGAAGAGTCGTATAAACCAGAATTATCCATCAATTTCCGAGCTAGCCTGGCCTGCCTGACTACTGGCAGTGAGTTCGATTTCAGCCACAAAGTTATCCCCCTTTTGTTCGGTCTTTAAGCACCAGCCTTGCTGCTGTGCCACCTGTTCAGCAATGAAAAGTCCCAAGCCAAACCCATAACTAGAGTCTTTAGCAGGTTGCGCTTTTCGATGCGTCGTGACGGTGTTAGAGACTGTGACCTTTAGCCCAGCTGCGCTGATACAAACCTGGCCAGAACCCGCATATTGCAGCGCATTCTTGATTAAGTTACTCAATACAATCAACAAGGACTGATAGGGTGCGTTTATTATCAATGCCGAATCAATTTGGTTATCTACCTCAGTGGAACCCTCACTAGCTGCACTCCCTAAGAAGACTTGGCTATCCTTGATAATGGTTTCTACTTCCGCTCGCAGCTCCACGTTTACTTGCGTTTCATGTGGCAACTTGCCTTGCCACAATCGCAATAGCGTATCAGCAGTCTCCGTCATGCGTTGATTGGCGCGGCGAATCTTCTCGAGCTTGGATTGATCTCGCTCATCAAAACCTCGGTCTTCGAAATCTCGACGCTCTAACAGGTCTAAAGCAGCACTAACGATGGCCATTGGTGTACGTAGTTCATGACTCAAACTAGAGACAAAGCTTTTTTCTCGCTCTGTGATGGCGACAATATGCTGAATCGCTTCATTTAGCTGCTCCCCCACACTCGTTAACTCTGTAAATCTCAGAGCATCTACATCAAGGTAATGATCGGAAACATGTTTAGTTTTAGTCGCATCCTTAGCCCACACTTGCAGAGTAGTAACTGGCATCGTAATTGAGCGATATATTAAAGATGAAAAAAGCACCATCAATCCCCCTGCAACAACGAATAACCCGGTAATCAATTCCGATAAACTGATACCCACCACCGGCTCATCCGCCTCGTAGGGAAAGGAGTGAATCATAACCAACAAATTGTCTTTTGAGATTGGCTGGCTTTCGTCAAAGGCCGCCGGTAATAAATAACTAAACTGCTTCGCACCTTCATGATATAGCAGTGTTTGCGACTCCAGCTTACCGTGTGCTAAGCCCCCAAAGAGATATCGATAGTCTTCAGGAACAGAATCTAAGCCTATATAGCTATGACGGTAGGTGGAGTGTTTGAGAGACACACCGTTGCGATAATCTTGTAAATCATTGAGAAGATAAAACTCCGCAGAATCATCCAATCCCCAATCGTAAACCTGAGTAACTGCAACACCAAAACAAAGTGTCATTAACAGAGCAAAGCCTGCCAACACCAGCAGTAAATACCTTTTCAAAGTATGCTTATTGTTTTTCATCCTGCACCTTTAAAGCAAGACCAACGCCTCTCACAGTATGCAGTAATGTAGGCAGCTCAGGTCGTTCGATAGCCTTACGCAAGCGATACACCGCCATTTTGAAAGCATCATCAGACGGCACACCTTGAGGCCATAAATGATCCTCGATAGCAGAACGCTTCACTACTTTTGGCGATGCCTTTGCCAAAAGTAGTAATAATCGCCACTCATCAGGGCTGGGCTGTATTATTTCCTCACCACGTACGACCTGATGTTGCTCGGGAGAAATAACAAGGTCCCCAATAGCGAAAGAGGCGTTATGCTGATGACGTTTTAGTAATGCATTAACTCTCGCCATCAATTCCGGCAGTGCAAATGGCTTTATCAGATAATCATCAGCACCCTGGTCGAAACCGGCTAGTTTATCATCCAAGCTATCTCGGGCAGTCAACATAATGCATGGCGTAGCAAATCCATAACGGCGCAGGTGATCGCACACCTCTAAGCCATTACAACCTGGCAGGTTGATATCTAATACCACCACATCATAACGATGCTCAGTAATGAGCTCGATGGCATGTAAGCCGTTCCCGGTATGGTCACATTCCACACCTTCCTCTTCGAAGAACTCTATTACCAATTCTGCGAGCGATGGATCATCTTCTACCAATAGCACTAACATGGGCTTTCAGCTTTGTCCCCTAATTTTCTTAATCTATACTAATACAAATTTTCCAAGACTTTAGCTCCCCCGAAACAGTATAGCGTTGGTCCAATCTAAGCATGCAATTTGACTCACTAACCTTTGTGCTCTTTCTCGCGGCTACTTGTGGGTTGTTCTATGCCTGCCGCTCTGTAAAGTCGCAAAAAGTCGTGCTACTGGTAGCCAGCTACTTATTTTACGCAGCCTGGAACCCATACTTTACCTTTCTTATCGTATTCTCTACTCTCGTAGATTGGTTTGTTGCCGACAAAATTATTCATGCTCAAAAAGCCTCGGTCAAACGTAACTGGCTCCTGGTGAGCTTAACCAGCAACTTGGGATTGCTGGGTTATTTCAAATACGGTGGATTCCTGCTGGATAATTTTGTCACGTCCATGGCGTTAATGGGTATCGATTATATCCCACCGGATATCAATATTATTCTCCCTATCGGTATTTCATTTTATACCTTTCAAACACTGTCCTACACCATTGATGCTTATCGAGGCGAGCGTAAGCAATCCGCTTCGCTACTGGACTTTTCAATGTACGTTAGCTTCTTTCCGCAACTGGTGGCGGGTCCAATCGTTCGCGCGCATGATTTCTTGCCACAATGCTCTGAAAAGAAAGTCTTCAATATCGATAACCTAGGTTGGGGCAGTTTTTTAATTGTTAACGGCTTATTCACCAAAGTCGTTTTATCGGATACCTTTCTAGCACCATTTGTTGATGAAGTTTATGAGGGTTATCGACAGGCAGGCACGGTGCAAGCATGGACGGCAATCTTTGCCTTTTCGGGACAAATATTTTTCGATTTCAGCGGCTATTCCCTGTGCGCATTAGGTACTGCAAAATTAGTGGGATATACACTGCCTTGGAATTTTCACTCTCCCTATTCCGCATTGGGGTTTTCTGATTTTTGGCGGCGGTGGCATATTTCGCTTTCAAGCTGGCTTCGAGACTACCTCTATATTTCCCTTGGGGGAAATCGCAAAGGCGCTTTTAGAACTTATGTTAATTTAATGATTACCATGTTTCTTGGCGGTTTGTGGCATGGCGCTTCTTGGCAGTTTGTCATTTGGGGGGTGTGCCACGGTACTTATTTAATTGTTGAACATGGCTTAAAAAAAGTCGTTCGTATTCCCAAAGCTTGGATAAATCAAGCCAGATTATTATTGGCTTTGATCACATTCTTTATCGTGTCCTTAACCTGGTTACCCTTTCGCGCGCGGTCGATGGATCAAGTTAATACGCTTTTGAGCACCTTATTCAATTTCAAACATCCAACTCTCATTATTTATCAAGAAGCGGAAAAAATACTCTATATCGTTATCCTGATTCTTATGATGTTTTGCTTCCAATGGTATTGCCACCAAAGAACCTATCGAGAAACCATTACGCGTTTACATTGGAGCGTAAAATCGATAGCCCTAGCCTTTATGCTTACTTGCATTATTCTGGTATCAAAAAGCGATGAACGAGCCTTTATCTACTTCCAATTCTAGCGAGCCTGCCAGCCAACGATGGCCATTGATAATTACGCTAAGCGCAATCATCACTAGCCTTTGCGTGTTCCTATGGGAAGGCTATTTATTAAAGGAAGAGCCTTTATTATCAGTGCCAGATTCCTATGAGCTTTGGGCGAAGAATCGCGCAAAACTAGCTAGTAGCAATCAGTGCTCAATGACCATTGTCGGCGCATCACGCTCGCAAATGGCATTAGATCTTTCAATACTCGAGAAACTCGGTCCTAGTAGACCAATTCAGCTGTCCATTATGGGATCGCGAATACTTCCAGTACTTGAAAACCTGGCTATGGATTCCAATGTAAAAGGCACAATATTAGTGTCCTTCGAAGAAAACAATTTCGCTCGTATTGACGGTATTGGAAGAGCGGAGCCATGGACACAAAAATATCAACTCGAAATCACCGAAGCGCATGAAGACCCTGCATATTTCGTAATAGAAAGGGCATTAAAATCCATCATTGATGAATTGTTTATGTTTCGTAAAGATGGTGGCAAGCCTATGGATTTGCTTAGTCAGACAATGCTCAATCGATATACCTACATGGACTACGAAAGGCGTATCTTTGCTGATTTTAATCGCACAAACGCAGAAGATATTTATCAGAAACGAATCGAACACTATATTGGGCAAGATCCTAAACACTACCATGATCCTCGCTGGGAATCGGATCAACTACCACGACTCAACAAAGCCATTGAGCAACTACAAGTAAATGGCGCCAAGGTAGTCTTAATTCGATTCCCTTCAACAAAAGCCATTTGGCAAGGTGAGCAAATTAAGTATCCTCGGGAAGTTTATTGGGACCGATTAGAAGCCACGACCAAAGCAATCACTTTTCATTTCACTGAAAGCCCAGAATTAATGAAAGTGTCTCTACCAGATGGGGTCCATCCAGACTTTAGGGATGCGCCTTTAATAAGCCAAATAATAAGTCAGCGAGTGTTTTCAAAAACACCTCTAAAAGAAACAATCGAGCAATGCCAGCAAAACTAACACTAGCTGACAGTGGCATAGGTAAGCTTAATAGCCAACGCCAAAAACACCATCCCGGCAATGCGATTTAAAACCACTTGCGCTTTTGGTGCTTTACGCAGCCACTCACCCAAGCTACCCGCCAATAAAGCGATAATCGAAAAGATCACCAACGCCACAATCATAAAGACTCCACCTAGGAGAAGCATTTGCAAGGCAAAGTCTCCAGCCTCAGGCACTGCAAATTGTGGTAAGAAGGCTAGAAAAAAGATAGATACCTTAGGATTGGTGATATTCATAATGATGCCGCGTCGATAAAGTGTCATTGCTGATAAAGCATATGATTCACCAGCATCTAAGGAACTAGCTGACGCGCGAAAAGCTTGCCATGCTAACCATAGCAGATAGCAAGCCCCCAACAATTTTAAAAGATCGAAAGCCAGAGGAGACGCTTGCAATAGAGCAGCGACTCCAAGTGACACAGCAGCGGTATGGGCAATCAAGCCAGAGCAAAGGCCCAGGGTAATTAATACTCCAGACTTTCTGCCGTATAAAGCCGATTGCACAAGAACAAAAAGATTATCAGGCCCTGGCGCTAGACTAAGTAACGCAGAGGCCATTACAAAAGTGGCAAGGGTTTCTATGGGCATAGTGCCGAATCCAAATCAAGCAGTACCCAAACAAACAGTCTTTAGCGCTTTTCTAACACTTCAATACGTTTCTCTAGCTCATCGATTCGCTTCATGAGCTTTTGCATTTCCGATAACACAGGAAGCTGGTCTTCGGTTGCTTCGCGAATGTACTCAACTTCACTCTTGTACTTAATACAATTGTCCCGGAATGAAGCCACGGTCAAATAGGCTGGCGAACCATCATAAAAAGTCAGTTTTCGTTTGATTCGAGGCTTACTATCGCGAACAGTTAAGCTACCTGCACTGTAACGATTCGGTTGTTTACCCTTATTTACAAATTTTCTCACCCCATCACCAGAGTGATCGGTACACGCCTTGGTAGCAATTTTTATTGCCGTGAGTAGCAGCGGCGCATTAATCGGCTCAATGTCTTCAGGCAATGGTGGCATGCCAAATTCGTCATAGGTAGCAACACCCGCTGGAATACTTTTACTCACCACATCTTCTGCATGTGCAGCGTAGGTAAAAAACAACAAAACAAACAGGGTGAAGGATTTCATCATAACGTAAACTGCCCAGGTACGGATAAATGTTGAGGTGTGATTAAACAATTGAATGATAACAAGCTTTTATCATAAATGATGGCCGATTGGTACATTAGGTAACTGCAAACCACGTTTTTAAACCAACGCCAACACTTTCCAATCATACCCTTGAAACCTAAACAAATGCCGAAAATATAACCTAGATCATGGCGCTTATATTTTGTTCACCCTCTTCTATCCATCCACTACGTGATACAACCTACAAATCCTAACGCTACCTCTATTTTAGGGAGAACAAATGTTACGTGGCCGGGTATACTCGCCTTCCTGATATTAAGCAGTCGTCGTTGCAATTTAAGATATGGATATGTTGGCAAACACAGTTAGGAGCGAAATGTTGAGTTTGGTACAAACTCAACAATCGGAGTTGCTGGCATTTTTGACGCAAAAGCTATCAAGCCATCACGACGCAGAAGACGTGTATCAGAGCCTCTTTATAAAACTATCAGAATCGTCCAATGACACCCTCAATGATGTACGAGATCCACGCAGCTACCTATTTCGTATGGCCAACAATATGGCAATCGACTTGCTGCGCAAACGTAACCGAACTAACAACGGCGCGCCATCGGATATCGAGGCCACGGAACTAAATTCAGTTTCGTCACCAGAACGCATCTTCATGGGCCAACAGCAAGCGGCTGTCATTAAAGCCACTATCGCAGCCATGCCGGCGAAGAGGCGCCAAGTTTTTTTGCTGTTTAAATTTAAGAATGTAAATCGGCAAGCGATAGCCCAAGATTTGGGACTTTCCATCGATGCTGTCGATAAGCACCTCGTTAGAGCGCTCAAAGACTGCAAAGACTCCTTAGAGGAGGCAAACGATCAGCCATGACACAGCCATCAAATAATATGTTCGAATCTCAAGCATTGCGCTTTGTAGAGACTGTCGAAAACGACGAAGTCGCAGCACTTAATGAAACCAATTTTGCTGATCAAGCTGAATCCGACGCCTATCGTGAAGTAGTACACACGTGGCATGCTACAGAATTGCTCGATGATACTGAGATCGACGAACTGATGGCATTGGATCATATAGAGCCCAAAAAAGAGGTACCTTCCCAGAACATAGAGACCGCCAAAGGCATTCAGCGCTCAACTCTGAATTGGGTTGCTGCAATGTCAATAATACTGTTTGTGACAGGTTACTTGTTGGTTTTTAGTGGCCAACAAAGGACCTATGACATCGCCATTGGGAAACAATCCAATATTCTCCTCAGCGATGGTTCTGAGCTAACTGCGGCAAGCAATAGTCAGTTTGTGGTTTCTGAAAGCTGGCACCAACGTGAAGTCACACTGCACAATGGCAGTGTCTTTTTTGATATTGCACCAAACCGATTTAAACCATTCACCATTGAGACTCCCAACAGCCAAATAACCGTACTTGGAACAGCCTTTAGTGTTTATACACATGATGATCGAGATGAAATCGTGGTAACTCATGGAAAAGTAAAAATTGAAAGCCAACATAAAACCTATGAGCTAAGTAAAGAACAAAAGCTAACGGTCACTCAACATCAAATTGTTCACGAAGCTAAAATCAACACCGAACATGAAATATCTTGGCTCACAGGAACCTTAGTGTTTCATGAAGAACCCTTGGAAGAGGTTCTAGAGAAGATAAATCAATATTATCAAACCCCTGTCAAAATAGGTCGCAATACCATTAACAAGGATAGAGAGGCAAAAATCCAGCGCATCAAATTGTCGGGAACATTTTCTACCGAGGATCTAGATGGATTTTTGGCAGCCCTAGAAGTCATCACGGATGTTAAGATCGAGAAAACAAATTCCGGCACAATATTATTGTACTAGGGCCATATTATTTATTGTTCTTTGTTGCTCGCTATCTCAATCATTGATGGCACAAGCAACTGCAAAGAATAACCTGCAACCCGTCCAATTCCATATTGAACCTTCACCTTTGGTGACTGCACTTGAGGTATTTGCTAAGCAAGCCAATATTCAGCTGCTATACCAGTCAGAGCTCATTACCAATCAATCTTTCATGGGATTGCATGGCAAATTTCAGGTATCTATCGCCTTAGAAAAGCTGTTGAGCGATAGCGGTTTAACCTATCGCAAAATAAGCAATACCACCTATACAGTCCACAAAACCAGAAAGCGCTTGGATGATTCAACTCATAGAGAATTGCTATCTTTCTCAGCTCCAAAATTGAACATACCAGAAATCATCACCACGGGACAAAGTCGCAAAGAC
>JAKSAW010000076.1 GCA_022361455.1 Pseudomonadales bacterium
ATTTTTTTATTTAGCCAAAGCTTTTGCTTCTTGTACGCTTCTCCAGAAAAAGCTGCCGTTAAAAATGCTTCCTGAGTCATATATTGCTCAGCAACAGCTTTAGGAATCACACAAAAACTTAGCAATAAGGTAAGAAATAAAGCTTTCATTTAAATCAACTTCCATAACAAAAAAAGCGCCACTTGACTCAGGATGCAAGCGACGCTCGTAGTTTAAGCGATAAAGGTTCTCATCGCTATGGTTGGATTAGTAGCTCCAACCAATGCCTAGATTGATTGAGTCGACATCATCGACACCTTCAGCATCAATATCAGTGTAATCGGCTTTGATGACTACTGTATCCGCCAACCAGTAATTTACACCAACAACTGAAGCCTCTTTTTCTGTATCAGCGTCACTGCCCGCTTTCTCGTCATATTCCTCAAAGCGTGCGAAGACCCCCAAATCAGATCGCAATTTGTATGACCCCTCGATGTAGTAACCTTCTTGCTGGTCTTGTCCTGATGCCTCGGGAACATCACCATCGATATCCCATTCTGCCCACAAAGCTCTTACGCCAAAGTCTCCTACGTTGTATATAACGTGAGCCACTATGAGATCAGCTGAGTTAGTCTCAGCACTATTTTCATCGCTTTGTGTTAGATCTTGCTGATGTTGATAAGTGATTGCAGCTTCTAGCCCCTTTACACCCGTATACTTAATGCGAGTTGTGTAAGCTAGGTCTTCAGCATTAGCTTCCGCAGATTTCTGTCTACCAGAGCGAATAGCTTCGATTCCATCAGAAGTTGGCTCAGTGTACAAACCACTATGAACTGCAATGTTGTAGCTAAGTCCTTGTGCAATTTCTCCTTGCGACATAACACCTGTTTCCCACCAAGTGGCTGGAATTATGCGACTTTCCACGAGGTTACGTTCTACACCATAAAATGTATCTGGCTCATGAGTCTCGTTGATAATGCCAACAGGAAGCAAAAACTGCCCCATGATTAAGGAGTGGGCACTCGCGTAATCCCACTCGATATAAGCCTGCTCTAACTCTACCTCTCCAGGTTTGCCATCGCCGGCTAGACTGTGCTCCAGCTCCACTTCAGAGAAAAAGAGTACTGTATCTGTAAATTCATGGCCTATGAACAATACGAAACGATGGGCGTCAACTTGATCGTCGGCTTTGTCACCAGAACCGCCTTTCTTGTGATTGAAGTGGTGCTCGCCATAACCACCTATTGTTGTCTTGTTGAACCATTCTGCCCCGGTGGAACCGCTCTTGTTCTCCAAAGCATCTGCTAAAGCATCAATTTGCTCTTGTTGAGCTTCTAGCTGATCTTTTAGCTGTTTGATCTTAAGCGTGTTTACGTCTTCGCTGGCTGCCCCAGCATTGGCTGCGACTACAGATAGCGCCAAAGCACCTAGCAACATTTGTTTCATGGTCTTCCCCAATAAGTAACTACTCAAAAAATAGGGTTGCTATTATCCACAGGGCAAACGCTAACACAACTAATTCTTATTTGTATTGGTTAATAAGACTGATTTAGATCATTGTTAACTGCAAAAAAAAGCCCTTGAGCCACAAAGCTCAAGGGCTTTTTTATTTACCGATTGTTGCTTTATTCGGCTTGAGCTGCCGGAGAAGCCTCTTCAATCATTGGTTTAAGCTCACCACTTTGAGCCATTTCCAACAAGATATCGCTACCACCCAACAACTCACCTTTTACCCACAACTGTGGAAAAGTTGGCCAGTTTGCGTACTTTGGTAGCTCCGCCCGAATCTCTGGATGCTCTAGAATATTAACGTAAGCAAAAGGTCGACCGATGGACATCAATACCTCAACCGCACGGGAAGAAAAGCCACACTGCGGAAATTGCGGGGTGCCTTTCATGTAAAGAATAACAGCGTTGTTCTCAATTTGATCTTTGATAGTTTCAACAATATCCATAACTTTCCTTTCCGCTACAAGGACTTAGCTCAGTTTAACAATATACCCGTGTGCTTCTGTCTACATTGCTGTATCTATCACGGGGCGAATACTTGACTATTTTACCACGGTATTCGCAATTACACATCTATCGCTTCAACATTTACAGGAACGCCATTGAGTGCGGCATTTCCGCTCAGCGCATCGATAAAACATTCGTCGGTCAGATCATTGGCGCTAACACCAGGCGTTTCTTGGGCAATAGCCATTTTCACGCCGTTCCTCTGATGCCCCCAACCATGGGGCAAACTCACCACGCCAGGCATAACCTCATCGGTAATGTGGACCTCTGTCTCCACGGCACCAACCCTGGATACAATTCTCGCTCTACCACCATCTATAAGGCTGAGGGCGCTGGCATCTTCAGGATGAATCATTAACTGGTGGCGAGGCTTGCCTTTTACAAGGCGCTGATAATTGTGCATCCATGAATTATTGGAGCGGACATGTCTACGGCCGATGAGCTTGAGTCCTTGCTCTTGGACTTCGGTGCTCGATAGCCTAGCTAGATCGGACAGCAATGGCTCCGGTGCACATTGGATCATCTGATCGCCATGCCCTAAACGTTCTGGCAATCGTGGCTCATGAGGACCGAAGTCCACGCCATGAGGATTTTCTTTAACCTTGGCAAAGTTTAATGCGGCCTCATGCCCCTGCATGGCACCGTATGGGCCAGATTGTAATCCCATATCGAGTATTTGAGTGGGATCGAAGGCTGGCATGGGATCTCGGCCTAGCAACTTAGCCACCCGATTCCCTAGTTCAACGAAGATTTCCCAATCATGATAGGTATCTTCTGGTTTATCAAAAATCGCTGGACTGTATTTGGCGACATTGCGAATCGCGAATGGCATTAAAGCAATATCATAATGATCATGTTCTAGTGGACTGGTCGGCGGCAAAATTACGTCAGCATGCTGAGTGGTTTCATTTAAATAGAAATCGATAGACACCATGAAATCTAACTTCGCTAGCGCCTCATCCAAGTTTTGCCCATTTGGCGTTGATAAAACGGGATTACCTGCAGCAGTCACTAAAGCTTTAATTTGACCTTCACCAGGTGTGGTAATTTCTTCGGCTAAGGCGACACTCGGCAATTCACCACCAAATTCTGGCAAACCTCTAACCCGAGTTTTCCAAGCAGCAAAGTGGCCAGGTTTATTATTAGGGCCTTTAACCATATCCACCGCAGGCAAGCTCACCATAGAGCCCCCTACTTCGTCTAAACGCCCAGTTAAAATATTCAACAACTGCACCGCCCACTGACAGATAGCGCCATATTCCTGTACGGAAATTCCCATACGGCCATACACTACAGCTGTTTCGGCCTTAGCAAAGCGACGTGTTAAATCTCTAATATTGTCTTCGCTGATACCAGTATGTTGTGCTGCTTTTGCCGGGGTAAATTCACTAATAGCTTCTAACGCTTGATCAACACCGGCCAGGTTTGGTCCTAATCTGCCTGTATTAATCAAACCTTCTTCTTTCAACACATTGATCATAGCCAATAGCAACCAAGCATCGGTGCCCGGTTGAATAAATAAATGCTGATCAGCTATTTCTGCAGTTTCACTGCGTCTTGGATCAACCACCACTAGCTCACCACCACGTTGTTGCAACGCTTTTATTCGATGACGAACACCAGGTACGGTCCACAAGCTACCGTTTGAAGCTAAGGGATTGCCACCCAAAATAATCATAAACTGAGTACGATCGATATCTGGCACTGGAACTAGCACCTGGTGACCATACATCCAATAACAAATTAATTGGTGAGGTAATTGATCGACTGACGTTGCGGAAAAACGACTTTTTGTTTTAAGCAATTTAAATAAATTGGGTGCATGAGTCACCATTCCCCAATTATGCACACTGGGGTTACCAAAATAACCCGCCACACTGTTATTGCCAAACTGTTGACCAATGGCTACCAACTTTTCAGCAACTAAATCGAAGGCATCGGACCAACTTGTTTCTTGCCATTGTCCATCTACTTTTTTGATGGGTTTACGCAGTCTGTCTGGATCTTCATGGATATCTTTTATAGCTACCGCCTTTGGGCAAATATGGCCTTCAGATAACGGATCTTTTGGATCTCCTTTTACGGAAACAACCTCACCCTCATCGATCACTAGTTCAAGGCCGCAGGCTGCCTCACAAATATGACACACCCGATAACACGTTGATTCAGTCATGCTTTTTCCCAATGTATTTGTAGTTTGTGTTAGTTGTAGTTTCTAATATTTTTAGTTGGTATTAGTTATTGCTTCAAAGTTGGCTATTTTAGATAGCCACCGCCACCTGGAGTTTCGATTCTTAAACGATCTCCCGGTACCGTTTTAAATGTTGTTTTTCCTGGAAGTGGATTTCCATTTAATAAATTCAAACCTTGCTGTCCATTTGAATCAGAGTTCACTTTGTTATTGTTTCCCCACGGGGCCAATACCCTACGCTCGGTTAATAAAGTAACCTGTGCTGGGCGCATAAACTCAATTTCCCGAACGATGCCATCACCACCTGTATAATCACCCTTGCCACCTGAGTTTTGGCGTATGCCATATTGAGTCACTCTTAATGGATAGTGCAGCTCCAAGCTTTCTATGGGTGTATTCAAGGTGTTGGTCATATGCGTTTGCACAGCACTAAGGCCATCGCCCTTAGCACTCGCGCCCATCCCACCACCAATAGTTTCGTAATAATCCCAGCGAGGATAATCTTGCTCTGCTTCTGCTCCCATGGCTACATTATTCATGCTGCCATGACTTGCAGATGGAATTAAATCTGGAATCGCTTGCGCTAGTGCACCTAAGACAACATCCACAATTCGAGTACTAGTTTCCACATTACCTGCTGCCACTGCAGCAGGATATTCTGCATGTAGCAAACACCTTTTGGGAGCTTGAATATCGATAGCTGAAAATGTTCCAGCACAAGCCGGCGTTTGCGGTGGCATTAAACAGCGAAACACATAAAAGGCCGCAGCTGCTGCTACTGATAATGGACAATTAATATTTCCCGGAACCTGCTGATCGGTTCCAGAAAAATCCAAGACTACTTTCTTATTATTTCTACCTACCGGATCTGCTAAACCAGCACCTTGTGCTTCATTACTGACTTTTAATGTCAGACGAATCTTAATTCGCTCAGTGCCTTGTCCATCATCATCCAGATAATCTTCAAATTCATAATGACCATTAGGAATGGACTCAAGACTGCTTAATGCCAACTTGCGCCCGTAGGCATTTAATTCAGCGACCAACGACTTAAATGCTGCAACTGTAAAACTTTCGATCAAAAGTGCTAAGCGTTCCACACCTGCCAGATTGGCACTAATCTGAGCAGAAAAGTCTCCTTTTGCTTGCACGCTTTTTCGACACAGCGCAGACATAATGTCGATATCAGTTTTGCCCTTGCGGATAATAAAGGAGGGCTCTATCAATATGCCTTCTTGATCCAAATGACTCGAGATTGGCATTGAACCTGGAGAGCTGCCACCTATGTTTGCATGGTGTGCTCTATTAGCCACAAAGCAAAGCAATTCATCCTCGACAAATACCGGTGCGACTAAGGTGACATCGGGTAAGTGGGTGCCACCTTTATAAGGATCGTTTAGCACCACCATGTCACCGGGCTGCCAATCCAACTGCGACACTATATCGGCCATAGCGTAAGCCATACTCCCCAAATGCACCGGAATATGAGCTGCTTGCGCGCACAGCCCGCCTTGTGCATCGAATACTGCACAAGAAAAATCTAGACGGTCCTTTATGTTGGGCGAAAACGCAGCACGTTTTAACATCGCGCCCATTTCATCGCACACGGATTCTATGCGGCTGGAAAATATGCCCAATTCGATTGGATTCATTCAATAGTTCTCCTCTTAGAATCGAATCTATCGCAAATATTGCACAGACACCAACCCCTAGCTCGCCAGACTTGGGGGCATAAAACGCCATAGATTGCGCTCACCTTGAATTGGGACTATGATGTGTTTTTTACGGCAGCAAAAAAGCTGCCGTTTTTATTTTCTACGCGGTCAAAATCTATCCGCATCGGAGTTTAGAAAGCAAAATGTCAGCAAACGGTTTAATGTCGACCTACGCCCCTCTTCCAGTCACGTTCGAGAAAGGCGAAGGCATCTGGATTTACGACACCAATGGAGAAAAATACCTCGACGCATTAGGGGGTATTGCAGTATGTGGGTTGGGTCATTGTCACCCAGAAGTTACTCGCACCATTTCGGAGCAAGCCAGCCGTTTGATCCACACATCTAACCTTTACCACATTGGCCACCAAGAAGCTTTGAGTAAGCGCCTCACCGAAGTATCTGGTATGGACAGCTGCTTCTTCACCAACTCAGGTGCCGAAGCCAATGAATGCGCCATAAAACTCGCTCGACTCTACGGCAACAATCAACAGGTAGAGAAGCCAAGTATTATCGTTACTGATGGCGCTTTTCATGGTCGTACTATGGCAACCTTAACTGCCACTGGCAGCCGTAAAGTGAAAGCGGGATTTGAGCCATTGGTACAAGGATTTGTGCGTGCGCCTTTCAATGATATTGAAGCCATCGAAACCATTGCCTCCAACAACAACAATGTTGTGGCAATAATGGTTGAGCCGATTCAAGGGGAAGGTGGTATCAATGTTCCTGAGGAAGGTTACCTCAAAGCGCTACGCAAGATTTGTGACCAGAATAACTGGTTACTTATCCTCGACGAAATTCAAACCGGCAACGGCCGAACTGGTAATTACTTCGCATATCAGGGTGAAGAAATTTACCCTGATATTGTTACGACAGCCAAAGGGCTTGGTAACGGCATGCCTATAGGTGCCTGTTTAGCAAAAGGCAAAGCGGCTGAGCTATTTAAGCCTGGCAATCATGGATCCACCTATGGTGGCAATCCCCTAGCCTGCGCAACCGCACTAACGGTAGTGGATACGCTAGTCAGTGACAACCTCATTCAACGTGCGGCCGCCTTGGGCGAACGTATGCTCACTGCGTTTAATGAAGCGCTTGGCGAGCATGAATTGGTAGACAATATCCGCGGTAAAGGTCTAATGATAGGAATAGAACTAACTAAGCCATGCGGTGAATTAGTTGGTCGCGCTTTAGAAAACAAATTATTGATCAACGTAACTTCCGATAAAGTTATTCGCTTGCTTCCCGCGCTTATTATGAGCGATGAAGAAGCCGATCAAGTCGCCAATTCAGTCATTGAGTTGGTTCAGCAATGGGCGGCTGAGCAATAAGCTCTCCGCTTTCTTAACACTAAACAGAAATACGAAAGGCAAGTGCCATGAACAAACCACGGCATTTTTTGACGTTATTAGACTTTTCCCCAGAGGAATTGAAGGCGCTTATCAATCGCGCAACCGAATTACGTACCATGCTCAAATCAGGCGAACAATATGAGCCCTTTAAAAATAAGGTGCTGGGCATGATCTTCGAAAAATCATCCACAAGAACTCGCGTATCGTTTGAAAGTGCTATGGTGCAATGTGGCGGCGGCGCGTTATTTCTCTCGCCGCGCGACACTCAGCTTGGTCGTGGTGAACCGGTGGGTGATACTGCTAGAGTTTTGTCACGCATGGTCGATATCATCATGATTCGAACCTTCGAACATGAAAAAATCGAAACCTTTGCGCGCTACTCTGAAGTACCAGTTATTAATGCATTAACCGACACCTATCACCCCTGTCAGTTAATTGCTGATATGCAAACCTACGCCGAGCATCGCGGTGATATTCAAAACAAAACCGTCGCTTGGATTGGTGATGGCAATAATATGTGCCATTCCTATATCAATGCTGCAAAGCAGTTTGATTTCCAACTGCGCATTGCTTGCCCAGGTGGCTTTGAACCTAACGCACAATTGCTTGAGGAAAATGAAGAGCGGGTAACGATTCTTCGCAATCCTCAAGAAGCGGTTGATGGTGCCCATTTAGTTGTTACCGACGTATGGGCGAGCATGGGTCAAGAGGTAGAGCAACAACACCGGATGAATGCCTTCGACGGTTTTCAGGTGAATCCGAAATTGATGGACCTTGCCCACAAAGACGCACTCTTTATGCATTGCCTTCCAGCACACCGTGGTGAAGAAGTTAGCGAAGACATGTTAGAGGATCCAAGGTCTGTTATTTGGGATGAGGCAGAGAATCGACTCCACGCCCAAAAAGCGCTGATGGAAATGTTGTTGGGCACCTGGCCCAACACCTAACTCAACTAGTTAAAATCTATACACATAGAATTCGCACTGCATCACATAGCTTAGCTACAAGATTCTGAACCGGGTCTATTCTTAAAGAGTAAGATCTTTTTGAGAGCCTGGTTCAAATCATGAATGAAAGCAACATGTTAAGCCGTGCGAATTCGGTGCCCCTCAATGTCCGCGTACAATATATCGTCATTGTGCTTGTGCTGGGCTTAGCAGCCCTGGCGGGCCTTTTCTATTTTCAAGGTCAGTCTTACGAAGCCAATGAAAGCGCGCGCAAAACCCTAGCGGATTACATGGAGCTTGCTCACCAAGTGCAAGCGAGCGCCACGTCATTAAAAACGCTAATGGCGAGCACCTCCATAGAAAGCAACGAAGCCCAGTTAGAGCAAGTGACCGCTTTATCGCAACAACTAAAAGAAGGTAAGGCGGTTTTTTCTCTGCCGCCGGAACACGCTCACTTAGAGGCCAAGGCTAAGGAAATTCTTTATACACTAGCAATCTACCATCAACAGCTTAAAGCTATTATCAGTGAACAAAAACGCTATGGCCTTAATAGCAAACTGGGCTTACGTGGTGAGCTATTACAACTCGGTGAAAACCTAAAACAACATCTACAAGACAATAACTCGGTTTTTCTTTTTAGTATCTTTACCGATCTGCAACAAC
>JAKSAW010000765.1 GCA_022361455.1 Pseudomonadales bacterium
AGAGCCAGTTAACAGTTTGTTTGGTTTTTAATATGGTCGAAACTCAAACCATGTTTTTTCAGAAAGGTTGCAAGTCGGTGGCTATCGTTCGAACTCTTTTTTAATGTTCTCGAAACGTTATAGAGCCTTCTACCGGCTTCTGCAGCTGAAGAAGATTGTAGGCAAACATCAATAACTGCTCTTAATTCCACTTGCTCAATATAGTCCAAGCCCTCGATTTCAACCGCTGGTAAGAACCTTTCAAGATCTATCTGCCGGTTGTTTCCGTCATCCTGATTCCATCTATATTTAAGCGTATCAATCTCATCTCTTACCTCCTTAGCTGTAATCCGACCACCTTCGCATAGTGTTGCCATGCGAATTACGCTCGCATTTAGGTCTCTGAAATTTCCTGCCCAGGTTGCTTCATTGCTATTAGCAAAATCTAGATAAATCTTTCTTGCTTCGCGATTAAAAGTGATGTGATAGCCATAATCTTTTTCATACTTGTTGAGTTCGAAATCAAGATTGGGTTCCAGGTCTTCTAGTCTATGTCTTAAGCCAGGTAATTCATAAATCCATAAGTTAATACGCGCCAACAAGTCCTCACGAAAAGTTCCTTTGTGAACCGCTTTTCGCAAATCTTTGTTGGTGCCCGCGATCAATTGAAATGTAGACTTAATTTCGCTGTCTGCCCCTAATGGTAAAAAGCGACCTTCCTCAATCGCCTTTAAGAGCATGGCTTGTTCATCTAGCCCTAGCTCACCGATTTCATCTAAAAATAACAGCCCGCCATCGGCAGATTTAAGTAAACCGTCTCTAGCGCTTGCAGCTCCGGTATATGCGCCTTTCTTGTGACCAAAAAGGGCTGACATTGCGTTGTCTCCCCTTAGGGTTGCGCAGTTAACTTCTACGAAAGGTCCATCAATCTGTCCGCGCATATTTTTTAGTTGGAATATTCGTTTCGCTAAATGGGATTTTCCCGCACCGGTTGGGCCTGTAATAAGTAAAGGTGCTTTCGATTGAATGGCTACTTTTTCAATCTGCGCAATCATATTATTGAAAGCTTTATTTTTGGTTTGAATACCGGCTTTTAAATAATCGGTGCCCTCCAAATGTTCCTGTTTAAAACGGGATGCAATTTCATCGTATTTGGAAAGATCTAAATCAATGGTTTGTACTGGATATCTATCATCATCGTCCTTTTTTGGGGATGCCTGCAACAACATTCCAGGAAACAGCCTGGCTTCGGTCACTAAGAATGTGCAAATCTGCTGGATATGCGATCCAGTTGTAATGTGGAAATAATAATTCTCTTTTGAACGCTTAAAAGGATAATCCTGCAGAAAACTTGAGAGCGTTAAGTAAACGGATGCCAAGTCCCAGGGAGCATCGAAGGTTACACAAGTAAGCTCAACTTTAGTTTTAGGGGATAATGATGCTATATCCGTTTTTATATCTTTGGCGAAATCTTCTTCATTTTTATTGTGGAGTAACACTAAACGATCAATGGATAGTTCATTTTGTTGAAATAGGGATATTGTTGGCCGCCATTTATCCCAGCGTTTTTCCCATTTCCCTCTTCGTCGGCTAGCGCGGTCCATAACGGTACCTAAGATGCCGAAAACAACAGTCTGCGTCTTCATTGTTCTCTCTGCTTGAAGTGTCTCAAATTAAATAGATACTCTATCAAATTAGATATGTATTCAATAGATACTTCTGCTGGAGAGCACAATATATTATTCGTAGAATGCTGAAAATACCTATAAAACTAATAATATCAATAAGATATAAGTTTTTGTCGTCTTCTTGTCGCGGTTGGCACGGTGTTCGCTATAAGAGATTCACGATTCAAACTAAAAGCACAAACCTATTCAGGAGAATAAGATGACCTTGCAAAACTATGAAGTAATACATGAGGCAGGCGTACCTATTAAATCTTGGACTAAGGGTGTTTCGTTTGAGGAAGACGCCAAGCGTCAGCTTAAGAATATCGCGAGCATGCCCTTTATACATAAATGGGTAGCAGCAATGCCAGATGTGCACTTGGGAAAGGGCGCAACTATTGGAAGCGTTATTCCTACTGTCGGTGCTGTTATACCAGCTGCCGTTGGTGTGGATATTGGATGCGGCATGATGGCGGTGAAAACCGATTTAAATGCAACGGATTTGCCCGATAGCTTGAGATGTATCCGTTTGATGATTGAACAAGCGGTACCCCATGGACGCTCTAAGAAGGTTCGTGGTGGTCGAGATAAAGGCGCTTGGGGAGAAATCCCGTCGGACGTGGAAAATGCTTGGTTGGCATTGGCAAAGCAATTTGATGTTTTACGAGACAAGCATCCAGTGTTGAAAAATACCAACAACATAAAGCATTTGGGAACCTTAGGGACTGGTAACCACTTTATCGAGGTTTGTTTGGATGAGCACGATAGTGTGTGGATCATGTTGCATAGCGGATCTCGTGGTGTGGGTAACCGAATAGGTAACCATTTTATCGAGTTGGCAAAAAAGGATATGGAGAAATGGCATATCCAGTTACCAGATCGAGACTTGGCTTATCTACCAGAAGGAACGGATCATTTTAATGATTATGTTGAAGCGGTGGAGTGGGGGCAACAATTTGCTCATATTAATCGCCAAGTGATGATGATGCGAGTGATCGCGGCTATGAAGTGGGCGTTGAAGCGTGACTTTGATGCTTCACTAAAAGCGGTTAACTGTCACCATAACTATATTTCGCGCGAGCATCACTATGGCCAAAACGTAATAGTGACACGAAAAGGAGCCGTTAGGGCTCAGCGAGACGAGTTGGGAATTATTCCCGGTAGCATGGGAGCGCGCTCATACATTGTGAGAGGTCTTGGTAATGAAGAAAGTTTCTGTAGTTGTAGTCATGGCGCTGGTCGTGTGATGTCACGAACTCAGGCTAAGAAAATGGTGAGTTTGGAAGAGCACGTCAAAGCAACGGAAGGCGTGGAATGCCGAAAGGATGTGGCAGTCATTGATGAAACGCCAGCAGCTTACAAGCCCATTGACGCGGTTATGGAGGCGCAAAAGG
>JAKSAW010000206.1 GCA_022361455.1 Pseudomonadales bacterium
AAATTAAAACCACAATTTCAACAAAGATCAAACGGACAGGCAATTTTGCTCTAATCGTTGTAGCCCCTATTCTAGTTCTGATTTTAATAGGTCTTCTGTTGCATTTGAATGAATTTCACTATATAAAAGAATACGTGATAGCCTGTGGGGCCATTGTGGCCGCTTTTGTTGCCTATTACATTGCAATTTCAACAGATGTTAAGAAGCAACAGATTCGAGAAGAATCTAGAAAAACAATGGTAAATCATGTTTCAAATCTTATAAATGAAGGTATTGGAATTATAAATAAAGAATTGGGCAACTATGATAAGTTCATTCAAGATCTTTCTGTCAACGGAATGGAACAAATTGAATTAAGCACTACCCCATTTTATTTTCTTGAAGAGGTGAACATTAAATTTGTGCGCTTATTATTCAATGCAGAGAATCAAATGAGTATCTATTAACCAAATTAGAAAACTTCGAAGATTTAATAATCAAATTGAATTAAAAATAAAAAAGCCTCTGCATAAAAAACACAGAGGCTTTTGTTTTTTAGTTATGAAAATGACAATAAAAAATTATTTCACTTCATAAACTGTAGTGGTTCCCGACACTTCGTTGCCAACAATCAATAATGCATTGCCAGTTGGGCTATCAGCAGCAGCAACAAACTTCATACCTTCTGGAGCGAGGTCACCAGCATTTGCTAAGTCTTCTTCAATATCAACATCGAAATTACGATTGATGGTGTATTGAACAAATTGTGGAGAAGAAGGTGTGCTGATGTCATACATCATAATACCGCCAACACGTTCTAAACCGATAAACGCATAAGTTTTACCATCTACTGCACCTACCGCTAATGCTTCTGGTTCTGGACCTTTATCATCAGAGCGATCATCGAAATCATTTTCGTCGTCAGTAGAGTTAAAGCCGTCGGTACCAAGCACTTGAGCAGTGATTTGTTCAAACGCATCGCCAGAATCTGAAACTAAAGCACCAGTACTTGCATTGAAGATTGAGAATGAACGAGTACCGAAAGAGTAAATGATATCGATATCTTGGTCACCATCGGTATCACCTTCGGTGCTGATCGCCTTTAAGCGACCCAGGTTTTCGTTGTCTTGAACAGTGTCATCGCTGAATACGGTTGGATCAAGCGTTAAATCCTTAACGCGAGTTTCATCAATCCAAGAAATACATTCACCGTCATCGAATTCATGACCTGCATCGTTACAGGTTTCTTCGTCAGTTTCATAAATGTATTCACGAGAGTCACCCTCGTTGGCAGTCACTACATAATCAGCGCCACCCATAGAGAAGCTCACGATAGAGTCAGGCATGTACAAACCACGTAGGTTGTTCCAAGTATTGATGTTGATGCCGTCGTTTAACTCTGAGCAATCGCCTTCATCAATATCACCTTGATCACAAGCGTCTTTGTTACTTGGATCTAAACCGTTACCAGCAACGCTATGATCTTTATAACCTAGGCCGAAGATGCTATCGATGGTAGCACTTGCCAAATCAATAACGGCAACCGCATTATTTTCCTGCATGGAAACAAACGCTTTAGTGCTATCATCAGACATAGCGATATATTCAGGTTCAAGGTCTTCAGCAACTGAAGCTTCAGGGTGAGAAATACGTACATCTGCAACTTCGGAATGTCGTGGCTGATTTTCATTGAAAGCAGTGAAGCGAACTAGGGTACCGGTTGTGGCAGGAGTACCGTTAGTAACTGAAATTACAGTCACAGTTCCTTCTGGATCATCTTGGTAATCATCGGAAGGCTCACCTTCATTTGCCACAGCAACATAAGCACCATCAGGTGAAATCTGCACGTTATCAGGCAATGCACCAGCCTCAACAGAATGCAAATAAGTTGCTTCGCCAGACGTATCCAAAGTATAGAAAGCAACAACACCGTCAGTTTGCTTATCGTCATGCTCAACAGCAACGGCCATTAAATTGCCTTGAACCGCCACACTGTTAATACCGCCCGACTCGAAACCTGAAAGTGATTCGTCACCATCGACATCAGAACCCACATCAACCGGAGTACGCGCCTCAAGATTGCTGCTGGAAAGAGGGTTGGTTAGTTCAGTACTTTCTAGATCCGACGCATCTAGAATATCCACCATACTGCTCTGCGCATTAATCACCAGAATACTATTACTGTTCTTATGGAAGGTCACAATCTCGGCCATGCCTTCATCTAACTCTTGACCTTCATTAAAACGACCAATCAAAGTTAACGAAGCAAAACCATTTTCTTCTGCTAATGATTCTTCCAAATGCTCAGCAGCATCTGTAGCACTAACT
>JAKSAW010000753.1 GCA_022361455.1 Pseudomonadales bacterium
CCTTATTCAAAAGGAAATGGTGCATCGATAAAAACGGGTGCAAGGTACTGTGATACGGATGTTATTGTTTTTATGGATTCCGATGGACAGCACCGTCCTGAAGACATTCCCATGCTGTTGGCGGAATTGGATAATGGCTACGATATGGTTGTGGGTAGTCGTGATGCTTTGTCACAAGCCTCACATGCCAGGTTGATAGGCAACACCATATACAATCAATTGGCGAGCTGGGTCGTTGGGCACAAGGTCATGGATCTTACATCGGGCTTTCGAGCTGTAAGACGACATAAGTTTTTGGAGTTCCTTAATTTACTACCCAATGGCTTCTCATACCCAACTACTATCACAATGGCGTTTTTCAAGGCAGGTTATTCGGTGGCCTATCGTCAGGTTACTATGCCCGAACGGGTGGGAGAGAGCCACCTGTCGGTTATAAAAGACGGCATACGTTTTTTTCTCATCATATTTAAAATTGCCACGTTGCACTCGCCTCTTAAAATATTTTTGCCAATATCATTGGTGTATTTCTTCCTTGGAACGGGGTACTACTTATTTACTTATTTGACCTACGGACGATTTACTAATATGAGTGCCTTAATGTTTTCTATGAGCTCGATCGTATTTCTAATTGGTTTGCTTTCAGAGCAGATGACAGCGCTTTTTTATCAAAGGAACAATCTTAAATAATGACTGGCGCTGCACCTAAACGTATTTTAATTATCACTACCTCTTATCCAATGGAAGATGAACCTTCCGGTGGGGCTGCTGCGGGAGCTTTTGTCGAGGATTTTGGAGTTGCTCTAGCTGATCACTGTGAAGTGCATGTGCTTGCACCAGGTCGATCCAAGCAGCTGGGTAAGCAAGTATCTAGATATTATTCTGGTGACAAGCCACTCTCTAATTTAAGTATCTCTTCATTTCTCGATTTGTTGATTATTCTCAGGGTTCTAATGTCTGGTACTTTCATGAGCTTTCGCTTAATGAAACGGTATCGTTTTGATCATGTGCTCTGTTGCTGGGTATTACCATCTGGATTTTGGGGGTACCTTTTAAATAAGTTCTTTGGCGTGCAGTACAGTACCTGGGCTCTTGGTAGTGATATTTGGTCTTTGGGCAAGTTATCTTTAGCTCGTCGCTTTTTGCGGACCGTGCTGAAGCATGCAAAGCTCAACTATGCCGATGGATTTAAACTGGCTGAAGATGTTGAGGAGCTTTCGAGCAGAGATTGTTCTTTTCTACCGAGCACAAGAACAATCAAGCTGGCGAATGAGAAGGAAGTCGAAGGACCCTTTAACTATGCATTTGTCGGGCGTTGGCATGAGAACAAAGGCGCAGACCTGTTGTGCGAAGCATTATGTCATTTGAGTGATGAAGAGTGGCAGCAAGTGGGTACCTTTTATGTTTGTGGCGATGGCCCACAAAGAGACCAGCTGTTGCCAAAGTTTAAATCCTTAATAAATGCGGGGCGACCTATTGAGCTATTAGGTTATGTAGATAAGGCTCAGGCTGAATCGGTATTTCAGGACTCTCACTTTCTGGTGATCCCTTCAAGAATAGAAAGTATTCCCGTGGTTTTTTCTGATGGCGTTGCATCCCTTTGTGGCATCGTTTCCACGCCGGTAGGTGACCTACCTAGGTTGTTGCAAACCTATCACTGTGGTGTGTTACTTGATGAGGTGTCATCGGATGCGATTTTGAAAGGCTTGAGTACGTCTCTCCAACTAGGCAATCAATCTTTCCTTACCGGCTTGCATAATGCTCAAGCGGATTTTTCTCAGCAGGAAATTGTAAAACGTTATTTTAATGAAATTACAACTTAGCTATTTGAAAAAGTGTAGGCCGTATTGTAGTACTGCAGCCTTGGGTCGCTACTTATGCTATTCAGTATGGCGACTTCCAATTTTGCCAAAGGCTCGAATATTCCTTCAGGTAATAATCCATATTTAATGGGTACCAATAGTGGATTTCGGCTAGCGCGAAAGTTAGTCTTGCCCACGTAGTGTAAACCTTGCTTCTCAAAAAAATGGATGAGTGTGGGGCTATCGAAATGCTGGTCGGAATTCAATTTAGCATTTTCAACAACAATTAGCTTTCCAGCTGGCTTTAGGTATTCATGTATTGTCGAAGCCCAATCCTCACTTTTGAGCAGCAGAAGTGTTCTTAGTACGTTATTTAGTAGTATTAAATCCTGGCTAGATTTATCTACAGGGATATCCGGTAATCCACCAACTCTAAACTCTAAATCGCTAAAGTTGTCTTTGGCATAATTGATTTGTGAATCGTCTGGGTCGATGCCAATAACTTCCCAGCCTTTTTTTGCCAGAATATCAGTCAGCCGGCCCCAGCCACAGCCTAGATCTATTGCTCGGCGTTCACCGTAGGGCGCAGGAATAATCTTATTAAGTGCGATATTCTGCAGAACGGTAATATATTTTGATTTGTGGCCCAGCTTGTCGGCAGGGTCCAGAATGTGGACACCATCCTTATCGTAGACTGGTGGAGCGTTTTTCATAAAAACTTACCAAAGCGAAAAATAATAACGATAGTAATATTTCAATAAATAGTAGCCAAAGCCTGGAAAGAATAGCAATAAAGGCGAGGGATTCCAAAGTACTTTGGTGTGAAGATATTAGGACAAAAGCTGATTCTCGAACACCCAGCCCAGATGGTGTGATAAAGGATAGAAAACCGATAATCCAAGCGCCTGTGTAAGCACCTAGCGTTTGAAGAGTGGCTTGTAAGCTCACAGGGTTTATTGAATCCAGCAGGAAATACCAGGCACCGGCATAAAAGAACCAGCTTGATAGGTGTACAAGGATGCTCTTTCTAACAGCATTCTTGCTCGGTGGAGAAAAGGATATGTCCTTATATTTTCTCAGTATTGGTATTCGTGCGGTCAGTTGGTTTAAAACATTGTAAAGTGCAACAGATTGCCAAATCGGAATAATCGCAAGCATGGAAAGGCAAAAGATGACTGTGGCGGCAGTTATGCTAGCGGATAAAGCGAAAAACGCAATAAAGAACGCTGAGCTACCAAAGAGCACCAAGCCCATATGCTCTAGATTTGCCTGAACTAGATGGTGCTTAGGAGTCTTTTCCATGGAGGAGTGATTTAACTGATAAACAATTCCCCAAATTCTACCTGGCAGGTTCTTGGCTATTTGAGCATTAAAGAATATTGATGACGCCTCTAGTTTGTTGAGAGCCATCTCTTTGCGGTTGATAAGCGTATGAAAAATGATGGCGTTGTGGGCTAATGATGCAATTCCAAGTATCGTGGCCACCAAAAGCCCTACCGGGTCCATGTTTCTCAGAGCCTGCCAAGACTGTTGAGGTTGTTGTAGTAAAAAGCTGATTATCCAAGCCGTGGTTGCCAAAATGATGAGCCACTTGACGACTTTTTTTATATTAGGCTTAGTCATGGCTAGGAAGAATCCGATGAAATAGCTGTTTGAACCAGTTGCGACGGATACCGATCAGGTCGCTTGTATATGGCGGTGCGAGAACTTGAGTTGATAAACGATATGCTGAATAGAGAGCGCTCCAAGAAAGCCGGGTTTTAACTAATGAGGCAACTAATCTCTCAGGGCTAATCCACAGTATATTCGTTTGCCCATAATCGGTGTTTGGTTGATTAAGTGTTTCGCTTTGATGTGTTACGGCTCTTAAAATATTTGGTTGAGCCGTGACGGCTAGGTTGATTTGAAGCCAGGGTCTTGGATTTAACTCAAGAGCTTTTAATTCGCCATTATGGTTTTTCTTGAAGGAAATCTCACAAAGACCAACAAAATCAATGGCCATTAGTAGGTCGCTTGCTAACTTTGCCACCTTTTCTAACGGTGTGCTTCTAACGATGCATGTTGTACCACCCATACGTGGCGTTTTTAGGGTTTCGACTGCAGTAAATTGAATGATTTGACCAGAGGCTAGTCGAGCACCTCCCCACATATACTCAATACTTTCTTCAGCGATACAGGCCTCTTGAACAATCCAGGTACTGGAAATGTGCCAGGCTTTTTCCAGCTTCTCGGAAAATTGGGTTGTATCGCTTTTATTTTGTATGATGATGGCTTTCGCACCGAAATCACTCATATCCATGGAAGCAGGCTTAGTGGAGGGCTTTACCACTACCGGTAGTTCTATCGAAGATATAAATTCGATGAGCGAATCAAGTCTATCAAAAGCATTTGATTGTGGGATTAAATACTTTGTTTCAGGCTTGCGAAGATATTCAAAGAATTCCTGTTTGTCATAGCCGCTACCCTTTAGGTTGCTAGCAAATGTGTACTCAAATTCCTTGCTTAGTTTGTCGCGATTATCGATTAACAAACTAAGTGTGCTATCGTCGCTAGAAAATAAAATTGGCTTTTCAGTTTGATTGGATTTTAGTGATATAAGCTGTTCAGCAGTCTCAGTGGCGGTTAAACGATGCCATAAAACCTTTCGTACCCGTAATTCTGTGTCCAGCTCTTCAAATAGTGATTTGTGCTTGTTCGTGACTATTGTCACTGGGTGCTTTTCTTTGAGGAAAAACTCCACCAATCCTAGTGATACAATTTCGGCTCCTGCAGATAGTATAAAAATGGATTGCTTCATACCAGCTCGGAGCGTACCTGGTCGATGATGTATTTAATCTCATCTTCAGTGAGTGAAGGGCTTAGTGGAATGCTAAACGTATTTCGGCCGATATCGGTAGCCACTGGGTAATCTTCACCCTGCCAGCCGTAAGTGTTTTTATAGTAGTGATGCTCTGGTAGTGATAAATAATGTACTCCAGTTCCTATATTTTTCTCGTGAAGGTCACTAATAATGGTTTCGCGAGTTTTCTTGGGCGGCTGATTGAGTACGATTGGGAATAAATGGTAACCGTGTATTTCGCCTTTAGGTGCATCTAGAGGTAGGCGTACATCTAAGTCCTTAAATGCCTCTTGATAGCGATGCCAAATTTCTTGTCTTTTTTTCCAATTGGTTTCTACACGTTTAATTTGTTGTACACCAAGCGCAGCTTGTATGTCGGTCATATTGAACTTATAACCAGGCTCTTCGACGGTATAATGTACGTAGCCTGTGTCACTGAATCGATGCCAGGCGTCCTTCGACATCCCATGTAAGGCGAGTCGTTTAATCCTGTCGGTGTACTCGGTACTTTTAGCGAGTACCATGCCGCCTTCTGCTGTCACTAGATTTTTAGTGACATAAAAGCTAAAGCAGCCAAAATCACCAATAGTACCCGCGTGACCCAAAGCGCTTTTTGTTTCTATGGCATGTGCGCAGTCTTCTATGATCAATAGCTTGTGTTTTTTTGCTATCGAAGTGATTTTTTCCATATCACACATTAGGCCAGTGTAATGTACGGGAATGATTGCTTTAGTTTTAGGCGTTATTTTTTTCTCTATTTCAGCTGGGTTTATATTCCAGGTGTTAGGATCAACATCGGCAAGAACCGGTGTTGCGCCAGAATGAATGATCGCGTTTACCGTCGCACAAAATGTTAAAGGTGTTGTAATAACTTCATCGCCAGGCTGAATGTCGATGGCGCGCATGCTGATTTGCAGCGCGGCGGTGCAAGAATTTACTGCAATCGCGTGGTTCGTTTGAGTTTCTTTGTATTGTGCAAAGGCAGCCTCGAATTTTTTAACTTTGGGTCCTGTACCTATCCAGCCAGATTTTAATGTATCGACAACTTCGTCAATATC
>JAKSAW010000073.1 GCA_022361455.1 Pseudomonadales bacterium
CATACTCATTATGCAGCCTCCCCATCTTCACCAATTTTGATCAAGGTGTCGGACATAAAGTAGTAAGGAGGAACATCCAAGTTAGTGGGCGCTGGTACTGATTGGTACACACGACCAGAAAAATCGAACTTGGAACCATGACATGGACAGAAAAAACCACCTTTCCAGTCACTACCTAAGTCAGCAGCAGCAGCGCCAACTTCAGGTCGATACAGAGGAGAGCAACCCAAGTGTGTACACAAACCAACCAAAACGATGATCTCGCTTCTATCAGCACGGGAACGGGCTTCGTTCTTTGCATATTCTGGCTGAACGCTCTCGTCAGAAGCCACATCACGTAGTAAGGGCTCAACTTCTTTCAAGCTAGCCATTGCTTCTGGTGTACGGCGTAAGATCCACACAGGCTTACCACGCCATTCAACCGTTATTTTTTGCCCAGGCTCTAGCTTGCTGATGTCAGCAACCACCGGAGCGCCAGCATTCTTTGCTTTAGCACTGGGATTCCAAGATTTCACAAAAGGAACAGCAACACCCACAGCGCCAACAGCTCCTACAGCTGAGGTAGCACCGATCCAAAATCGGCGGCGGCCCTCATTAATGCCGTCAGTACTCATTAAATATCTCTCCCCAAAAGAAGCAAGACGAATGCGACAGGCGCACCAATCCCGCTAACCCTAAAAATAAAACGCCGCAATAGTAATGAAATTACCGAATAGTTACAAGGACAGGTTGAGGTAAAGACCCTAAAGCATTGAAAAAATAAGGTCTTATAAACGACAAAAAGCGCGCCCAATATCTGGGTGCGCTTTATGCAAAACGGAATACAGTAAACGAATTAACGTTTTGAGAACTGAGGACGCTTACGTGCTTTACGTAGGCCCACTTTCTTACGCTCAACTTGGCGAGCGTCGCGAGTCACATAACCGGCTTTACGTAGCGGAGAGCGAAGCTCTTCGCTGTAATCCATCAACGCGCGAGTGATACCGTGACGAATCGCACCAGCTTGACCACTTGCGCCACCACCTTTAACAGTTACATTCACGTCAAATTTGTCTAGAGCTTCAACAAGCTCAAGAGGTTGACGAACAACCATGCGTGAAGTTTCACGGCCGAAATACTGATCAAGAGTACGACCATTGATGGTGATATTGCCTGTACCAGGCTTTAAAAATACGCGTGCTGTCGAAGTTTTGCGACGGCCTGTACCGTAATTTGTTTCCACGTTTCTCGCCTTCCGTATCTGACTTAGATGCTAAGTTCTTTGGGTTGTTGCGCAGTATGAGGATGCTCAGATCCTGCATAAACCTTTAATTTTCCTAGCATTTTACGACCTAAAGGATTACGAGGCATCATACCCTTAACCGCTAGCTCGATTACACGCTTAGGATCGTGAGCAATCAACTTTTCGAAGTTCATGCTCTTCAAACCGCCTGGATATTCACTATGACGGTAGTACATTTTATCGCTACGCTTGTTGCCAGTTACCGCTACTTTCTCAGCGTTAACAACAACAATGTAATCACCAGTGTCCACATGAGGCGTGTATACCGGCTTATGCTTACCACGTAAGCGAGTTGCGATTTCTGCAGATAAACGACCTAAGGTCTTATCTGTCGCGTCTACGACGTACCAGTCGCGTTCAACTGTTTCAGCTTTAGCGCTATAAGTTTTCATTGATTCTGCCCTAGATCAACTGAAATCGAGTCCGCCCGAACAAATTCCAGCGTCTCATTAAAAAGAGCGCGAATACTACCCAAACTAACTTGTATTTACAAGCAGTTATTCATGGAATTGTAGTAATAGAGCAAGACCGGATATTAGACAGGCATCGCGCGCAAATTATATTCAGTTTAGCAAAAGATTCACGCAACACATGATTGAGCAAATTCTATCAAGGAGGCTAAGATGAAGCCATCCCTCGACCCTTAAAAACCAACCGGGAATCAAATAGATGGAAAAGCGCGCATTAGGCAACACCGACATCCAAGTAAGCGAGATTTGCTTGGGCACCATGACCTGGGGCCAACAGAATTCACAAGCCGAAGCCTTTGAGCAGCTGAACTACGCAACGGATTATGGAGTCAACTTTATAGACACCGCAGAGATGTATGCCGTGCCGACCAAAGCAGAAACCTACGGCGCCACAGAAACCATTATTGGCAACTGGCTAGAGGAAAGAAAAAACCGAGATAAAATCGTGCTCGCTACAAAAATCTGTGGCCCTGGGGACTGGCTGCCTCATATTCGGGATGGTCAGACACATTTCAATAAAGAGCACCTTAACAAAGCCATTGATGGCAGCTTGTCGCGCCTTAAAACCGACTATATCGACCTATACCAACTTCACTGGCCGGACCGGCATACCAATTTCTTTGGTCAGCTGGGCTATCGCCATAACCCGAACGAGCTCACTACCGCGATCGAAGAAACACTGGAAGCCCTAAATGACCTAGTCACGAGCGGCAAAGTGCGCCAAATCGGTCTTTCCAACGAAACCCCGTGGGGCACCATGAAATTCTTACAAATCGCAGAGTCAAATGGCTACCCGCGGGCGGTCTCTGTGCAAAACCCCTACAGCTTATTGAATCGCTCCTTTGAAGTGGGCCTAGCGGAAGTCGCCCATCGAGAACAGGTTGGCTTATTGGCTTACTCCCCACTCGCATTCGGCATGTTGACGGGGAAATACCTTAATGACCAGTGGCCTGAAGGGGCGCGATTAAGCTTATTTAAGCAATTTTCGAGGTACACCAACCCACAAGCGATGCTGGCGACGGAAAAGTATTTAGCTGTAGCTGACAAATACGAACTGAATCCAACGCAAATGGCCCTGGCCTATGTGACTTCTAGATCGTTTGTTACAGCCAACATCATTGGTGCAACTAGCATGGAACAGCTGAAGACTAATTTAACGAGCTCCGAATTGACGCTATCCAAAGAAGTACTGAAAGATCTAGAGGCGGTGCATAAAGAGCACCCTTACCCAGCGCCCTAGAGTCAGTTTTAGAGGGCTTTAAGGCTTATGAGCTCGAGCCAAGTATTCGTGAGATTGCATTTCTATCAAGCGACTCTTGGTTCGCTCAAATACGAAAGCTAGATTGCTGCCGGTATAAAGATTATCAATATCGGCAGCCGCAGAGATAATCAGCTTCACGTTTCGATCGTAGAACTCATCTACCATATTCACGAATCGGCGAGCTAGATCATCGCTTGCTCCCGTCATCACGGGAACATTGCTGACAAGGACTGCGTGATAAATTCTAGCAATCTCAATGTAATCATTCTGGCTTCGTGGACCATCGCATAGGGCAGCAAAGTCACACCACAACACATCATCTGCTACACGCAACGCAGGAATGTCGCGCCCTTCGATTTCAATGGTGACATCTCGCTCACCAGGCTCTGGCGCCAAAGATTCGAAGCTCGAAACCATGCATGTTTTAGCGCCTTCATCCAATGGGCTGTGATAAATCTCTGCCTGCTCCAGCGCTCGCAAACGATAATCGATACCAGAGTCTACATTGACGACACGGGTGTGCTTTTGCAGCAGATCAATCGCGGGCAAAAATCGTGCACGCTGAAGACCGTTTTCGTAAAGAAGCTCGGGCACTATATTAGAGGTAGCGACCAGGGTAACGCCTCTATCGAAGAGCTGTTGCAGCAATTCAGCAAGGATCATGGCATCTGTAATATCAGAAACAAAGAACTCATCGAAGCACAGAACCAAAGCATCATCTGCAATGCGCTTGCCCACAATTTCAAGAGGATTCTTCTCGCCCTGCAATTCTCGAAGATCGCGGTGAACACGCTGCATAAAACGGTGAAAGTGCACGCGCATCTTGCGACGAAAAGGCAAGCTTTCGTAGAAAGTATCGACAAGATAAGTCTTACCTCGCCCCACACCACCCCAGAAATAAATACCCTCAGCGGGATCCATGGATTTTTGACCGCCGGTAAGTCTAGAGATCCAAGAGCGAGGGCGCATTTCATAACGAAGCACCAAATCATGGTACAACCGATCCAGGTGCTGAACGGCTTGCTCTTGCGCCTCATCGTAACTGAAGTCGTCGCGCTCAAGGTCTTTTTGGTAGCGCTCAATCGGCGTCATAGTAGTGCTCCGAATACTCTAATACACCTTCATAATAACTTACTGGAGCTAAGCTCATGGCCCATTAAGGTATCACGAAGCATCTAAATAAATTGGCGCGAACTCTACCCTAGGGCATATCAAGCTGTCCACTGACAGTCTTTAAGGTTCTCGATTAAGACTAGCTCTCTTTAGAAACAAAGTTTTTCGACGCTATCTTTCAGATCAGTAAGCCGGGCATGAAAGAAGTGCCCAGCGCCATCCAAACAAACCACATCTTTTGCAGAAATCACCGATAGATACCAGCTGGCAATACTGCCTGCGTCGACCACTTCATCCTGGTCGCCGTAGATCATTCGTAACGGGACACCGAATTCAGTTAGGTCTTCGAAGGGGTAATTCTCAACTGCTGGCGCAACCAACAACAGCTGCTCTATTTCATAACCTTGATCCAATGCCGATTCCAACGTCCGGGCTGACACAAAAGAACCGAAGGAGAAACCAGCCATTGAAATAGTCGATGCCGGCAGAATCTGCTTTATCCAAGCGAAAACGGCCAACAGATCATCACTTTCACCAATACCATCAGCATATTCACCCTCACTTTTCTCAACGCCGCGAAAATTAAATCGAACAACATGATAACCCTGGTCGCGAAACGCACGCATGATAGTATGTACAACTTTATTATTCATTGTCCCCCCCATTAACGAATGGGGATGACACACAATCGCAACACGATCGCCGCCATTTCGGGATGTTCCTTGATTTTCAGCATCAGTCTCTTTTCCAGGGGTGACAATTGCCTGAAGCTGCCCCACTGGCCCCGGTATAAACAAACGTGTTTCTTTATCAGGAAATCCTTGCATCACGACTCTCAAGATCACTCTAATTTAAACGAACATATAGACATGAAGCATTTGGTTACGCTTCCAGTGCAATGTATTCTGTTGAAAAGTAGTTATAATATCAGTTACATATATAAGATATAAGCAACAAGCATTAGGGGAATCGTATGAGCTTAGTCAGCGTCATTATGTTTTTAGTGGGAGCACTACTTGGTGTTGGTGGCTGCCTTCTGATTGTGCGCCAAACTCGCTCGGAATCATCAATCGAAAAACAATTAAGGGAACTTCAAGAAGAGTTCACCGCCTACCGCGAAAATGTTAACCAACACTTTAACCAAACAGCAAAGTTAGTGAATGATCTAACCAACAACTACATTTCGGTTCAGAAGCATTTAGAGGATGCTGCCGAATCCTTCGCACAACCACCCAAGAGTTTTGAACTAAATCCAGAAGAGACTGAAGCGCTAGAAAACAAAAAAGAGGAATTTTTGAGTTTAGAGATTCCAACCAGCGAAGAAGATGAAGACGCTCAATTTGATAGCTCTGGAGCTGTAGAACCACCAAAGGATTACGCACCAAAAGCACCGGACGACAAAGGCACACTTGCTGAAGATTACGGGTTACACGAATCGGCTAAATAGGATTAAACCATCGCATATCGTAATGCCCAAATCATTTATATGGGGCCTTGGTATTAGATATCAAGGCCCTTTTTTATTTTTAAAACTTTAATTATTTTTTTTTTTTTTTTTTCTTGAAAATAATTTAACCAACCTAACATCTTCGAATGTAAGCGAACAAATCGCACAAGAACAACGGAGATACTCACATGACTTTAGCAACCTTAAACCCTTGGCAAGTGCTCGACCAAATCCAGAAAGAAGCGTTTTCAAACAACGCAGCAAAGCGCTGGCATCCGGCTACCGATATACAAGAATCAGAAAATGGCTACAGCATCACATTAGATTTACCAGGCGTAAAACCTGACGAAGTTAATATTGAAGTGCACGAGCAAAAACTTCATATTAGCGGAGAAAGAAAACGCGAAACCAATAGTGAAAATAAAGTGCACTATAACGAACGGGTTTATGGAAGTTTTAACCGAGTATTTCGCCTACCGAAGGACGCAGATGAAACAGCAATCAACGCAAAATTTGAGTTAGGTGTTTTAAATGTAGAAATTCCCAAGCAAGAGAAACTACAACCGCGCAAAGTCACCATTAATGTAAATTAAAATAAAAATCCCCAAGCTTTTTACCGCTTGGGGGTTTTTATTTGGACGATAAAAGCAATTTTCTTTTCAAAGCCTAGACGGGATTATCGATATCAATAAACCTGTGATTGATATTAAACTTCTCACTCAACCAAGCGCCCACCGCGTTGGCACCATAGCGTTCAGTGGCATGATGACCAGCAGCGAAAAAATGAATCCCCGCTTCGCGAGCGATATGAGTAGTCTGCTCTGATGCTTCGCCAGTGATATAAGCATCCACTCCCAAATCTACCGCCTGCTCGATATAACCCTGCGCGCCACCAGTACACCAAGCAACGCGCTTAATCGTTCGCGGAGAACCAGCGATATGCAGCGCCTCTCTTCCTAAGCATTTTGAAATATGAGATGCAAAGTCATCTCCCGTACGAGTCTCTGGCAACACCCCCTCATTTCCAATGCTGCGCACATTACCGATTTCTAATGGCCCCGTCATTTCGATACCTAGCTTTTTAGCAAGCTGTGCATTGTTTCCCAATTCAGGGTGAGCATCCAAAGGCAAATGATAAGCAAATAAATTAATACCATGATCCATCAACGCCTTCACCCGACGATATTTCATACCAACAAGCGTGGGGTTTTCCCCCTTCCAAAAATACCCATGATGAACAAATAAGGCATCTGCTCCTAACTCAATAGCCTTATCAATCAGCGCCTGACTGGCTGTCACACCAGACACGATGACATTGATATCCTCTTTGCCTTCAATTTGCAGCCCGTTCGGTGCGTAATCTTTAAAAAACTCTGGTTGCAGCAATTGCTTTAAAGCCGCATCTATATCAACTCTGGAAACCATAATTCCCCGTTAAATCGCTTCAATTTTTTGATTTATAAGATCCAAGAAGCCGTAAATTATTAACATGATGAAGATTAATACTACTACAACCCTTGAACCCGCAAAGGATAACCCACATCATAGACGCTAAGTAGCAGCATTATCAAAGCAGCACAGGCCATCAATTTTTCTATGAGCGAAATTAAGCGTCTAACACTCCCAGCCATCACCGGATTAATCGCAGCCATACTGATTTTGACTTTTCTGCCTGAAAAGCAGAATGGCGGCGAGGTGGTGTTTGTGGAAACCAAATCCAGCCCAACCAGTAGTCTAGGTAGCTCACCGCAAAGTTACGCCGACGCCGTTGCCAAGGCGCAGCCCGCAGTCGTCAACATTTATACTAGCAAGATCATTACTAGGAAATATCATCCGCTTTACGACGACCCTACTTTTCGACGCTTCTTTGGCATGAACAATGTTCCGCGACGCCAACGGATGCAATCTAGCTTGGGGTCCGGTGTTATTGTTAGCCCGTCCGGTTATGTGCTTACTAACAACCACGTGATCACCGGAGCTGATGAAATTAAGGTCGCTCTTGCAGACGGCAGAGAAGCCTTAGCCGCTGTTGTCGGTACGGATCCTGAAACCGATTTAGCCGTGTTATATGTGGAGCTTCCTAATTTACCAGCTATTACCCTTGCGAATCATCAAAACACCCGTGTCGGTGACTTGGTATTAGCTATCGGCAATCCCTTTGGTGTGGGCCAAACAGTCACTCAAGGAATCATTAGCGCCTTAGGCAGGAACCAAGCGAATATTAGCACCTTCGTAGATTTCATTCAGACTGACGCAGCGATTAATCCAGGCAACTCAGGTGGTGCCTTGATAAACACCAATGGCGAGTTAATGGGGATTAACACAGCGATCTATTCCAAATCTGGTGGCTCACAGGGAATCGGCTTTGCGATTCCGGTGAACATTGCCAAACAAATCATGATTCAAATCGTAGAGCATGGCTCGGTGGTGCGAGGCTGGCTTGGTATTGAGCCACAAATTTTAACCCAAGGGCTCGCCAACGCATTGGATATAAAGTTTATACCGGGGATTTTGGTATCAGGTGTCTTTAAAAACGGACCAGCGCATCAAGCTGGTGTTACCCCTGGGGACGTGATCACAGAAATTAATGGCGCGCCGATAGAAAACCCTAAAGATGCTCTGAACTTTATTTCCAACAAGCGCCCTGGCGAAAAAGTAGATATCACGGTGATTAGAAAGGGCAAACAACACCGCATTAACGCAACTGTCGGTGAGCGCCCCACCCCCAATTAAACACCGTTAAAACAATGCCGCTACTTAAGCCTTGCGAAGCACTGCCTGCAAGGCTTTTTGCAACGCTAAGAACATTGATTCGTTCTCTTTAGGTGCACCAATCGTTAAACGCAAACAGTCTTTCAACATAGGGTGCCCGCCATCCAAACACTTAACCAGCACACCCTGATCTTTCATAGCGTCAAAGATAGTTCGGGCAGTGTCTTTGGGAGTACGCACTAAAATAAAATTAGCTTCACTTGGCCAAATGCGATCTAGCCCAATACCCTCCAAACGCTGAGCAAGCATATTCCGATCTTTGGTAATGGCATCAGTTTGTTGCTGCAAAACCTCGAAATGCTTCAAGGCAAAAGTCACAGTAGCCTGAGTGAGCACACTGATATTATATGGCAAGCGCACCTTATTAAATTCTTGAATCCAGCTTGATGCTCCAACCAAAAAGCCTAATCGCAGCCCCGCTAAACCGACCTTTGATAAAGTGCGCATTACCACCAAATGATCAAACTCGTTCAATAGTGGTAATGAATCCGTATCGGTGAATGCCATGTAGGCTTCATCGATCACCACCAATCCTTCGGCTTTGGATAGAATCTCGCGCAACTCAGATTCAGGGTAACCAGTCCCAGTGGGGTTATTGGGTTGAGCAATAAAGATAAGCGCTGGCTGATGCTGCTCAATCGCCTCCAACATCGCAGGCATATCTAGCTGAAAATCCTTGGTTAGAGGAACACCGACATAATCCATGCCCACAAAAGTGGCGATCATCTTATACATCACAAAGCTTGGTTCAGGTGCCAGCACTTTCCTACCCGGCTCTGCCAATGCCATGGCAATACATTGAATAATTTCGTCGGAACCATTACCCAACATAAGATCTTGCAGCTCATCAATATTAAAACAGGCTCGTAGAGCACTTTTAACATCATGAGCTTCTGGATCAGGGTAGCGATTAAGCTCAGCGACTTCTAACTCCTTAAGCCACTCTTGCTTTAAGGAGTCAGGCCAATGATAAGGGTTCTCCATAGCGTCTAATTTGATTAACCCAGACGCATCCGCAACGTGGTAAGCAGACAAATCACGAATGTCTTTACGAACCCAACGCTCAACTCCCTTACTCATAGCAAAGCTCTCTTGATTTAACTTCTATATTTTCAGAATAAAAATGATAACTACTTAATTCGATACTCGGCAGATCGAGCATGGGCAGTTAGGCTTTCACTTCTAGCCAACACCGACGCTGTTTTCCCCAGACTACTAGCAGCTTCCGCAGAACACTTAATTAAAGAACTGCGTTTTTGAAAATCGTAAACACCTAGAGGCGACGAAAAGCGAGCAGTGCTAGAGGTTGGTAAAACATGATTAGGGCCAGCACAATAGTCACCTAATGCTTCTGCCGTATAGCGCCCCATAAAAATAGCCCCTGCATGACGTATGCTGGGAAGCAATGCATCTGGGTCTTCTAATGATAACTCCAAATGCTCAGGCGCTATACGATTTATTAGCGCTACTGCTGCATCAAGAGAGTCGACCTTCACTAAAGCGCCGCGATTCTTTAGTGACACAGCCGCGATGTCTGATCGATCTAAGGTAGGCATTAATTTTTCAATCGATTGCTCAACCTTATTAAGAAATTCTTGGTCGTGACTAACTAAGATTGATTGCGCATCCTCATCATGTTCTGCTTGAGAAAACAGATCCATAGCGATCCAATCAGGATCCGTCTTGCCATCACACACAATCATAATTTCAGAGGGACCAGCAATCATATCAATGCCCACTTGACCGAATACCATGCGCTTTGCGGTAGCCACATAAATATTGCCGGGGCCAACAATCTTATCCACTCTCGGCACAGTCTCTGTACCATAAGCAAGTGCCGCTACAGCCTGAGCACCACCCACGGTAATCACCATATCAACATCAGCAATGGCCGCAGCAGCAAACACCATTTCATTGATTTCACCCTTAGGTGTGGGCACCACCATGATGACCTGCTCGACACCGGCCACTTTTGCAGGCAAAGCGTTCATTAAAACAGATGAAGGATATGACGCCTTACCACCGGGAACATATAAACCAACTCGATCCAGTGGTGTGACTTTTTGACCTAATACAGTGCCGTCAGCTTCTTGATACTGCCAAGAATCTTGCTTTTGATGTTCGTGATAGCTACGCACTCGATCTGCAGCAATCTCCAAGGCTTTACGCTGCTCCGCATCAATAGCGTCGAGTGCCTGTAACAAACGCTCTTTAGAAACAACGAGATCAGCGCAATGAGAAACACTAACTCCATCGAATCGTTCTGTGTATTCGATTAGCGCGGCGTCGCCTCGATTACGAACATCATTAACAATATCGGTAACCGCTTGCTGCACACCAGTATCAGATACCGACTCCCACGCTAATAGTTGGTCTAGTGCTTGATCAAAATCCGCTTGCGAATCTGAAAGACGGTTAATCACAGCTGCCATAGGTTTTTCCTAACAATGCTAAATGTTTAATGCAAAAGTGAAAACGAAGATTACTGCTGACGACTTTTTACCGCTTGCGCCAATTGATCTATCAGTGATTGGATTGGTCCATGCTTCATCTTCATAGACGCTTTATTGACGATTAAGCGAGAACTCACATAACTGATTAATTCTGTGGGCTCCAAACCGTTCGCTCGAAGCGTATTACCAGTATCAACCACATCGACAATGCGATCCGCTA
>JAKSAW010000072.1 GCA_022361455.1 Pseudomonadales bacterium
CTCATCCTGGAAACGCGAATCAGCAACTTTAATTAATTCAATTGCCACTTCTTCATCGGTTTTGCCGCGCAGATTAGCGACACCGTATTCTGTGACAATGATATCGCGCAGATGCCGAGGAATCGTAATATGCCCATAGAAAGGCACAATATTGGACTTGGTATCTTTGCCAGTTCCACGAGTACTACGAACGCATAAGACAGATCGCGCGTCTGGCAAGTTATGGGCCATAGCGACAAAGTTATATTGCCCCCCTACGCCACTGACAACAGTGCCATTTTCTAAACCATCTGATACCACAGATCCACTTAACGTCACCATCATGCCGGTATTAATAAAGCGCGCCTCTTTACGTTGCGCAGAAAGTAAAGGTGAGTCGTAAGTCAGCTGATTTATATGCCCAACGCTGGACATACAAATATTTTGCGCTTCTTCATAGGGCATGCCTCTTAGGTATTCGTAGAAATCTTGGGGGCCCAAGAAAAAGCCGCCATGCATATAAATACCGTTTTTAAGTTGTGTGCCTAAGCCATGCTCGCATAGTTGCTGGTAGTTACCAGGATTATGAAAATCATTCTCAATTTTCACGCCATCGGCAACTATTTGGTCATCACTAAACTCCACCTTATCAGACAACACACCCCAGAGTTTTAAGTACGCCAAATCTTCTTCTGTGAAGGATTGTCCCACTGCACCAGCGTCAATTAATCGTTTTAAAGTAAGCTCAGTCACTTCTTCACTAATGTCGCCGTCATTCAACATGGTTTGAATGGACAGATCATCATAAACTTTACGCTTAATAATTCCTGCGTCGATCAAGTGACGGAAACCATTAACAAACATTTCACTAGAGCCATATAAACCTGTTTCGAAAGGTTCAAGACCACCATCTGAATCAACCAACGTTTCATGTTGACCAATGGTGTCAATCGCATTTCGATAAAACTCGTTTTTCTCTTGGCGTAACTTAGCGGCATAAACAATGGCATCACCTAAAGAGCCAATACCGATCTGTAAAGTGCCACCATCTTTTAACAATGTACTGGCATGCAATCCTGCCAAATAATCTTGTGGAGGTACTGACATGTTAGGTGGCGCAAACAAGGTTGTACTGTATTCGTCGTTTCGAATTACAATATCAAATTCACTAGGTTCTACCACTGCGCGGTTGTACATGAATGGCAATTCATTATGTACCATTGCCACGGTTAGAATCGCTCGACCTTTTTCCTTTTCTTTTTGCAATAAAGGTTGAATATCTAAGGTCACATCAGGATTACAACTTAAGCTTAGTTTGGCTTCACCATCAATTTCTTTTTCTGCCACCATCTGAGCTAACACATTTACGCCATTATCAATCAAATCGCGGGCAACAAAGGTGTAGTTAGTAGAAATATAATTACATTGCGCGGTTGGCACATTTTTCATTGAGCCTGCTTTAAAATAAAACTCGGATACCGTGATATTACTAGGCAAACTATTTGAACGTATCGCTTCCATATACTCCAAAGCAGGATAGTCTCCAAACAAACGCTCAACAAAAGGATCTAAGAAACGAGCTTCAATATCATTGGAAGGCTTAGGACGCTCTAACGAAAGTGCAGTAATAATCCTAAGGGTTAGCTTGGGATCATCTTTAACGCGGCGATAGACGGCATTAACTAATTGATTAGGCTTACCCAGGGCTAGTGGCACGCCTAACACAATGTCATTGCCCACAGTTTTAATAATCTCTTCAACACAGGCTTCGACGTTCGTTAAATTAAGGGGGGCCGCGCTCATGTTTAACCTCTCGATTTGTACTGTTATTGGTATTCTTCTTGCTTATCCTACTGCGACTAACCTTAGCTTAGATGTTTCGACCATGTCACTGACATAGATCACTAGCATTCGCGCCCGTAACGGCTGCCTTTCCGCTAAAACTCATCTAACCTAATTAATTCAACCGAAATGAGAGAGGGTACATTATGAGTTCACTATACGAGCAACTTGGTGGGGAAGCCGCAATTGACGCTGCGGTGGACAAGTTCTACGAGAAGGTTTTGGCAGACGACCGCATCAAACACTTCTTCGATGGCGTGGACATGGAAAAACAACACCGCATGCAAAAAGGCTTTTTAACCTTCGCGTTTGGCGGCCCAAATAACTATTCTGGCCGTGGCATGGCCGCTGCACACCGCAAATTGGTAGAGGAAAAGGGCCTGAACGATACCCATTTTGATGCAGTTGTGGAAAATCTTGGTGCGACATTAAAAGAACTCGGTGTCTCTGACGAACTAATTGGGGAAGCAGCGGCAGTTGCGGAAACTGTGCGCGATGCAACATTGGGCAGAGGCGAGTAGCTTTGGCCCAAGCACATTCAAGAAGCTAATATGAAGGCCAGACTCACCTGGCCTTTTTTGATCTCTTCACACACCTCCAAACCTACCCTAAACCCTACACCACCTCTAGTAGTCTGAATGGAAGGGGCCATCAGTTGCTAGCCTACTCATTTGTATGTAGCATTCCTTATGTAACATGGCTACATTTCCGAATAAATAAGGGCGTTATGAAGAATCTAAACAATAAAGTCGTTGCCATTACTGGAGCCGGCGCAGGTATCGGTCGAGCATTAGCCATTGGTTTCGCAAAGCATGGCAGCCATTTAGCGTTGGGCGATATTAATCAGTCAGGTCTAGAAGAAACGCAGCGCTTGCTCAATCAATACCCTGTAAAGGTTTCTATCCATCAAGTAGATGTTCGTAGCAAAGAAAACCTTTTTCAATTTGCCGAAGACACCGTTACTGAACATGGCAAAGTCAATGTACTGATCAACAACGCTGGTATCACTCTGCAAAAGCAATTTTCTTCCCACACCATTGAAGACTTGGAAAGAGTGATTGATATTAATTTGTATGGCGTGATTTATGGCTGCAAAGCCTTTCTTCCCCATTTAAGAAAAGCGGATGGCGCACATATCATAAACATGTCGAGTATGGCTGGGTTTATGGGCTTACCTGTGCAATCTTCTTATTGCACTACAAAGGCTGCCGTTAAAGCCTTTAGCGAAAGTTTATATACAGAATTAAAATGCGAAGGTATTGGTGTTACCAGCGTTCACCCCGGCGCCATAAAAACCGATATTATGAAAGCCACCTTAAACGAATCTGACGATATCGAAACAGCAAGAAAGACCATGGACTTGGCAATGAAGTTCGCGTTACCGGTCGATGTAGCCGCAAATAAAATTATTAATGCGGTATTAAAAAATAAGCAGCGATTATTAATTGGTAAAGACTCTATCTTTTTTGAGATTTTTAAAAGGGTTTTACCAACATCCTCACAAAAACTTATGGCCTATGCCTTTAGTAAATTTAAACCTGCATAGTGTTTATATTTCCCCATTATTTTCGAAATACCCTTAAACGAAAGCCTATTATTTTCTAGAAAATTGAAATCTTTTTACCACGTTTACAAACCGTAACCTGATTAGCCAATTGGATTATTTACTTTTTGGACTAACGCGCTAGGATGGCCGCGTTCGGAAAAAGAAGTAAAAGGATTCAGAATGAAAGCATTAACCAGGATGGTTGCTCTTTTCATATCGTTTGGTTTGGCTGGCTGTAATGGCGATAGCTTATGCGACAGCTATGAATTAATTCCTGAACGCGATCAAAATCTCGATGGCGAAGTAGACTATGAATACCAAGTCATCGGTGATTCTATTCTTGCGTATCACAACATCACTTGCAAAAGTGTAGGTCATCAAATTGGCCTAGCTACCGACGAGCGCGTGTTAACAAGAGCAACAACAGGCGCAAAAGTCCATGAGATCGAAGAACAGTTTCAAGCTGCGATCGATAGTGAATCAGACTACGAATATATTTTTATTAATGGCGGCTTAAACGATTTGATCGCCCGCGAAAAAGTCGGTGCGCCCGAGGCAACACCTTGTGATTGTAATGGCGATACCAATCATGATGCCTGCGTACAAGAAGTGGCAGATATTCTCAGTCGCATGAATGGATTAATCGATAATGTTCGTGAACATTCCAATGCAGAGATCGCTTTAGTAGCTTACTACCCCGCTGAAACTTTAGATTCCTTTATTGGTGAATGCTTTCCTTATGTGGAGCAATTAAATGGTGAATATCGCGCGCTTGCAGAGCAGCATGATGATATTCATTTTGTAGAAACTTATGGAGCTGGCTTGCCTGTGATTCAGAAGGTCAGTCCATTTGGGCAGGATAACTATCACCCTGCACCCAATGGCTCTGCGCAGATTGCGCAGCAGGTGATTGAGCAATTGGATCTAAGCGATGATGCTCACCCCTAAAACATAGCCTGAAAATATATTTACTTTTTTACGGTTGCGAATGTAATCCTACCATTGCAAAATACGCACAAGGACGAATCAAATATAGAATAACAATCTCGCTTCGAAACAGCGAAGTGCTGACACGCTTGTAAGGAGATAACCTGTTTAGTTGTTATAAATTCAAACCATCTGCTGGCCTCTTATTTCCTACGCTACTGCCGCGAAGCGATTATCACACAATAGATTGCTTGGCTGCTGGTCATACCCACTCTCAAACACACAGCATTAGTTAGCAGTTTAAGATACTTTATTTGTCAACTTTGAGCTTTCTGCAGAGACAAATAACCTAGAAGCGTTGAAAAAGTTACTTCATTCGCTGGGAGACGTTACCCCAATATTCGGCAACTGCTGGTATATTAACTCGCCTTGTAATGCCGACGAAGCCATGAAAGTACTTTCTCGAGCATTGGTAAAAAGCGACCAACTAGTTATTACCGATACAACTATCGACTCTGTGGTATGAGCGGGTCTGGAAAGCACGAGGCACAAAGAATCCGACAGAATTGGAAGATGGCATCAAGTAGTTGCAGAATCATAGACTATATAGTCATCCGTTCCATCACCTACAGAACTCTCATAATGATCACTCCAATAATAAGCTGTCTCAAATCCATCACTTGCCGTCCTCACCACTGTTTGATTATGAACAGGTGAGCTACCAGCAGAGAACTTAAGCATTGCGAGAAACTGGACCAAAATTGTCTTGGTTTTGGTCTGAAAACTGCCTTGGCTATTATAGGTTCTTAGCACACTGCTATCGTCCCCCCTGAGCAACAAGCACTTGATCTCAGGAACAGCGTTTATGGCGTTTGCAGATGTGTTAAATAGGCCTAAACCTTCTCCGCTGATTATGGCTGTCATCCTTTACTCCTAGTTATTCTTATCACTCAGTCAGGGGGATAAAACTGTTACTAGAGGTATATGGGAAGAAAAACCGGAATCGTTCAGCAAATTTTTCGGTTATTTTCAAATTCGGAACTGGGAAGTAAGCCGCCAAGACTTACACAGCTATAAAAGAGACAGCTAATCTAGCTTTTTAAGATTAGCAACCTCATACCCTAAAGCCGATAATTGGTTGCCAACAGATTTGATTAAGGCTTGCTTAAGCTCCTCACTTAACGCCTCTCCTTGAAAAAACTCATCAAGAATATGATCAACCACCTCAGAGATTGGAGCACCCTCAGCACTAGCTTTACGAATTATATCTTTCAAACGATCGCTAGAATCAAGGGCTCGACTTGTTGCACTAGCCTTACCTCCTTTCTTTGATTCCTGGGTAGAAGTTATTCTAACGATTCGCCCAGAGGTAGAATCAACGTGCTTTACCATTTCATACTCTTAGTGAGTCGACTTATAAGCTGACAGAAACAGATGATCCTCCTCCGAATCTTTTGACTCTGTTTCTTCCTTTTCAGTACCTCGTTTTTGTTGCCACTGCTCCAGCAACCGCCTCATATCATTAGCCAAAGCCAAATTAGACTGTTCCTTCTCAAGGCCTAAATTCATCCATTCTTCAGCTTCCACCCACTTATCCTGGGAAGCCAACAAAATCGATGTCTTGAAAAAATAGAGAGGATTATTTTCACCTAATTGATCCAAAGACTTCCATGCTATCTCAGCTTTTTCCATATTATTTAACATACTGTTAAGCAATCCAAGCTGAAACCATCCTTCCCAAATAGTTGGCTCGAGATCTAAAGCCTTCTGAATTTCTTCGATAGCACGATCATACATGCCAATTTCAGCATGCTCCGCACCCAATAAATAATAAAAACGCGCAGACCCTTCTATCTCGGATCCCTCCTTTAAATATAAAATCGCCTTTTCGTGATCGCCTTTTTCACTAGCTTTAATAGCTAAGAAGAACAATTCATCTACATCAAGCTTTATATTCGTCGACATCTATATCACCATTTGGAAAGTGCTTTTAGCTAGTAATTTTTCTCGAATCAATTGAATCGATTCTTTGTGGATTTGTGAAATCCTAGTTTTAGAAATATTCAATGATCGACTAATCTCGGCGTAACTTTGGTCATAAAAATAATGCATGCTCAATACCTGCCGATGTCGATGCTCAAGTTCATCAATACTTTTTAGTACTCGTTTACTAATCAATGCATCATCAGTCTTTGGCTTATATAGCAACGACTCATATTCAACATTATCTACATTTAACTTATCAATTAATACCGATACTGTCAGATCCAAGGTAAGAGCTACAAATTCGTCAAGGGTTTTAGCTCTAACAGATCCCAGCGATTTGCGCCGGTCTCGTTCAAGTATACGTTTCTGGCTCGCATAGCAAAAAGCCTCTGAGTATTGATCAATCCCGTCTAGAATTTCACCTTTCAAATAATGTGCCGCATATGTTTCAAATTTAACACCAAACTCAATATCATAGCGCTCAATTGCCTTCATTAAACCAATTGATGCGAGCTGCATGCAATCATCCTTTTGAACACCTGCGTTGGCATACCTCGAATAGAATATACTTGCCATTGTCCGGGCGTAGGGCAAATAGGTATCTAGCAACTGATTTCGCATTGCCAAAGACTTTGTCTTGGCATAGTTACGCCAAAGATCTCTAGTATCGTCAATATTTGGATCGGGTCTTTCTTCGCCGGTCATAACGTCCCTGTATGCAACCTAGCCTATTTAAAACTACCCACAAGAGCCTCGGTAACCAAAGCCCAACCATCAATCAAAACAAACATCAGAATTTTTATCGGTAACGAAATCGTCATGGGCGGCAACATGATCATCCCCATCGACATCAATACACTCGCAACGATCAAATCAACCACTAAAAATGGCAAAAAGATGATAAAGCCAATCTGAAACGCTGTCTGAAGCTCACTTAACATAAACGCAGGTAGCAAAGTAGACAGCTCAATATCATCGATATTATCTGGAACTGGCTTCTCTGCTAAATTAAGAATCAGCCCGATGTCCTTCTCTCGAGTTTGCGATACCAGAAAAGTCTTGATTTCGTTACTAGTAACTTCAATAGCTTGCTTATCACTTAGTTGCTGATTTTCGTAGGGGATCAAAACATTCTCATTAAGACGCTCAAGCACGGGAGTCATCGTAAATAACGTCAAAAATAACGCCAGCGTGATCAATACCGTGTTCGGTGGTGTTGTTGGCATTCCAATCGCGTGCCTTAACATGGCTAGCACGATAATGATTCGAGTGAATGATGTCAGCATCATCAACATGGCGGGCGCCAACGATAACACCGTAAGAATCGCCAACACCTTAATGGCATTACTGTATTCTTCTTGTTCGTTACCTTGAATATCGATAGACACGCCAGGCAAGGAGATATCACTAGCAAAAAGTGCGGTGGATATCAGCATTAATAAAGGAGCAAAAATCCATTTCATACTACGGCTTATCCTGTTCACCTTTAGGTAGAGGGGTTACGCTATGGCCCTGTTTATCCTGGACGATCATAAATTTTTGACCATCTATGAGCACGCTATAGGCAACCATATTCGGTGATAGTGTTTTTCTAGATAGCACCTTAATCTCATCAGAACTCGCTACACCTTCTAAGCCTGTCTTCTGCTTATTGAAATAAAGAAACCCTAGATATGCACCGGCAATTAAAAGCAGTATTACCAGGCTTTTCCAGAAACTACTTTCAACCTTAGGATTATCTTGCTTGAACTCTAGCGGCTTATTGTCTTCGTTACTAAGATCAAGCGCTTTCTCTGTGGTATCCGGGGAAGCAACTATAGCGTCTTCCGCTAGTACAACACCCGGAATAAGCATCGATATGATCAAGCAAAGATAAGCTAGTAAACGCATCAAGTTACTTCGCAAATACTTTGGACACTTGAATACCAAAATTGTCATCTACCACCATCAATTTACCAGCAGCGACACATTGGCCATTCATCATTAGTTTTAAGTCTTCACTCACTAGCTTGTCTAAGGCAACGACGGAGTTTTCTTCAAGTGCAAACAACTCGGAAACCGTCATTTCGACATCACCAAGCTCCACAGTTAGCTCAACTTTAACATCGCTAACCAGATCCATTTTATTGCCAACTAATAACTCGCCGGTTTGCGAATCCGATAATGGGGAAAGCTCCACCTCTTCAATACTCATTGTTTTCTGTGTCATCACTATATCCTTTATTTCACTAGGGCCAAGGCTCTTTGGCCATCTTTAGAGCCCAATCGCCCTTTGAATAAAACTTTACCTTGTTGGTTTTCAACTTGAGCCGGCTGATTAACACCATGATTAAGGGTAACCACATCACCAACATCTAGATTCCTTAAATCACCAAGAGAAATGGTGGCAGCACCTAAAGAAACCTTAAGCTGTATTTTTTCGTTATCTAATAGATCTAGCGGCTTGCCCATATCCATAGTGTCGGCAGGTTTATCGGCTCGCTTCTCAAACAAAATTGGTGATAACCGCAATGTGATCTCACAACCAGCCACGTCAACATTTGCGATCAACCATCCAGATCCAAACCGATGAGCATCTTCTAATACTGCAATGCCAGTCTGATTGATTGTTGAATTTCCAATAACTCCTTTGAGCTTAGAAAACAAAGTGTTCATCATATGAATCTGGTCTTCTGAAGGACTGGTTAACTTAAGATGCTTGTTCTTATAGATTACTCGATAGACAATCTCGAATTGCGCCAAGCCAGCTTCGGCTTGAACTAACTCATCACCAAACTGAGCAAGATCCTGCGATACTTCCTCAGTGCAAGCTTGCATATTTGTAACTCGACACTCACCCAAGCCAAGATTTTCAGCCCAACTTAACAGCGCATCAGACAAACTTTGTCGGATGCTTTCCATACGCTCTGCTGAATAGGCACGATATAAATAAGCCATATCGATTAACGCCCTCTCACACTATTATAAAGTTCTTCTATCAACTCATTCGTGACATTAAGAACTTGCGAGCTTGCTTGGTAACCGCGTTGTACTACGATAATGTCAGCGAATTCCGTCGATAACTCAACATTTGATAATTCAATACTATTAGTGGCTAGAACTCCCATACCACCTTTACCGGCGCGCCCGATGACTCTTTCAGAAGTTGATTCTAGATTAAATAACGTACCGCCTATTGAATTTAAACGCGAAGCGTCAGCAACCTGAGCAATGGCCACCGCATTAGTTTCAGTTGAATCACCATTAAAATAGTTGATCGTTAGCTTGCCGAAATCATCGAATGAAAAACCTTGGATTTGACCGGAAGCACGGCCATCAGATTCTTCAACACTCGCGGTAGAGGTACCAGAGATAGCGGTGAGACTAGATAGGTCAACAGTTACATCTTCAACCGCTTTACCCTCTGAGCGAACGATTGCTAACTGTGGACCTGTTTCTTCATCGTCATTGGAATAGGTAATCGTGGCAATACCATCGTCATCAAATACGATACTGGTAATCTCGCCTTGAAGCTTTCCATCTGAGTCTGTTTGAGTCACTGCCTCACCCGAATCTTTAGCAGTGATTAATGGCTCGCCGTCTTCATCGGTAATCTTGATTTCAATGCGCTCATCATTATCGCCGACAACAATGGCGATTGCTGAAGACGAGGCAATCAGGTCGCCATTATCATCGAAATTAAGACTTCCTTGAGTTTCCAGATTGTTATCATCAGAACCAGTGGCCACTAGAGTCCACGAAGAGGCTTCCCTTAAAAAGCGGATGGATAACGTATCTTCTTCGCCTTCAGCATTAATAAATTCGATATTTATAGGGTCGGCATCTTCAGCTGGAAATTCAGCATTAACTTCGGTAGCTGAATCTAGATTACCTGAGATAGTGACATTTTCTGTGGCAACAGCTGGTGTAGTCAGCTTGTCTTCAACTGAAAAATCGATTAGTTCGCCGCTATCTGTTCGGGCAGCAACGATTTCTTGAGTAGACGCATTTATTAATAGACCATCTTCATTAAAGACAAAGCTCGTCTGATCGGTTAAAGAAAAGCTAGATTCAGTCCTTAGAATCAAACCGGCATCACCCAAATCAAAGCTTACTTCAACATCTGTCGTTAAGCCGTCAGTGTATTCAACTGCTTCGCCCGGCGTAAATGCATCTCGAAGCTCACTCTCTTCTAGTACTTCAAAGTTCTGTAGGTCGAATTGAAATGATCTATACGCCTCTACCGGAGAACCTAAACCAGTAAATTCAATGGTGCGAGAATAGGTAACAGCAGCTCCCTGTTCATTCACTAAATCAATCTGCCAAACATCACCCTCTAGCTTAGTGAATTCAAATTGAAGTGTGTGTGCCTTTCCATCGACATCAAATACATCAAAGGCTAGCGAGTTTTCATCGGTACCTTCATAAACTATATCAACTTCATCATTGCTATTAAGAGCGCCTTCTAGGCTAATTTCAGTGGTTTGTTGAGGACGACTATATTGCAATCGATCGATATTGAGTGTCTCCAAGCTTCCAGATTCGGAAACAAAAGCCACTTTAAAGCCAGTGGTTGGATCTATGAAATTACCATCTTCATCGAAGCGGAACTGTCCGGTTCGAGTGTAGTATTCGTCACTGCCATCCAAAAGTACGAAAAAACCTCGGCCGTCGATGGCTAGATCAGTTTCAACGCCCGTATCCTGAATCTTACCTTGGGTAAATCGGGTAGCTGTGCCACCAACATCAACGCCACTGCCAATATCATCATGCAGGCCTTGCCCGGTTTCACCATTAAAAGAACCAGATTGCGAATTCAGCTCTCGGAAAAAGATATCGTTAGCTTTAAAACCTGGTGTATTTAGATTCGCTACATTATTACTCAGGTTATCCAGCGCTTTAGTAAAGCCAACCAAGCCTGAGAGGCTGTTGTACAATGATGTCAGCATTTTAGACTCCTTGTCTTAACGAATTAACGTCACCTGAGATGGATTTATTCCTACTACTGGGCCATCTGGACCGGTCACCGTTAAAATAGGTTGTGAACCTTGTAGGCTCACGGAAGTTACTTGACCGATCACAAGTCCGTTCTCCCCTTGAACGCTTACTTCTTTACCCAGCAGGTTTACCGATTGATTAATCGATTCAACGTCAAGCAAGCCTTCAACGTTATCATTTGTCTGATTTGCAAGCTCTAGTGATGAAAACTGCGCTAGTTGAGCAATAAATTCCCGATTATCAACCGGCTCTAGCGGATCCTGGAAATTCAATTGCGCCAAGAAGATATCTAAGAAATCTTCTAAACCAACGGCCGTTTGATTAAGTCCTGCATTTGGATCTGTCACTCTTCCTATTGAATCTACTGGCATATTTATTTCTCCTTAACTGAATCCAATGATGTACCGTTTACCAACACCATCGGATCTTCTCCGGTTGCGTCTTTAATAAGCGTTCTAAGCTTATAGACCCACTGGTATAGTTCGCTTTGATCTTGTTTAAAATAATTGCGCACCAACAGCGTAATACCCGTTGGTGTTTCTAGCGTTTTAATAAATTCTTCTGGTATATCTTTCTTAACTAACTCAAACACCATCGTTTGATTTAAAGGCTTCCCATTAGCAATCCGGCCATTAGAAGTAGGACCTGATTGCATAAAGCTTCCAGTAGGTTGAGGTGTTCTAATATCAACCTTGTTAACTGAGGATGGAGGCATGTTGGAGTTATTCCCTGACAACAACGTAAGCCTAACTGCCATTTCGTCAGCATTTACCTGGTTGATGGTATTCAAAGAGCGAGAAGGCCCTTCAACATCAATTGACTCTCGCTTTAATTCATCTTGCTGATGTTCGTTATTCGATGCTTTCCCATCAGCACTATGGGAATCAAACTGGTTAAACTGATCGAAACCATTAGCTTCCATTGCTCGAAGCCATTTCAATGAAGAACCCTCTAAAGATGCTCCTTCCTTAGAATTCAATGCCGCTGTATCTATTAGTATCATACTCATAAGATCAACCCTGTAGTCCCCTGGCAAGATAGAGATCTTCGATGCTCTTCATTTCATTCTCTTCAACAAACTTTTGCAGCGCTTGCGAGGTATTGCCCCTAACAGCATCTGCTTTTTCAATTCGAAGCGTTAACTGTTTGATACGGTCGTTAACCTGATCAATTTGATCTGCTAGTTTTTTAGCTTCGGCTTTAGTGAGCTCGATGGACTCATTTGTTCTAGCGATAAACGCTTGGCATGATAAGAGCACATCACTTTGCAGTGGTGATCCTAGCTCGATGGCCTTTCTGACCTGATCCTGAACACGTTGTAATGACTTGAAATCGCGCTCAATGTTTAACAACAACTCAACTTTGTGCTCATTTAATTGATCACGCTCAATCAACAATGCATTCCTAGTCACCTCATGTTGCTTTCCAACAACATCAAGCACTCTCATTTTCTTTTGTAGTTTATTAATCATCTTGGTAACACCTTCGCCAACCAATCGATTAACTGTTGCTTAGCACCGATAACTTCACTACTTTGCACTCTAAACTCGTTAAACTTCTCAACGAAATCCACAGCTTTATCTAGATCAGGGTTCTGGCCTTTTTGATAGCCACCAATATCTAAGATATCTTTTGATTCCTCGTAGCGGCTTAATAGCTTATTAGCTCGCATCACCATCTGATACTCACCTTCATCAAGCAAACCACGCGCTAAACGGCTAATGCTATTGAGTGTATTGATCGCAGGAAAAATTCCCCTTTCCGCTAACTGACGATCTAAAACGATGTGACCATCCAAAATGGCTCTAACGTGATCGGAAATAGGCTCATTAAAATCATCCCCTTCAACAAGCACCGTGTAAAAAGCCGTTATACTTCCTTGATTAGCAAAATTTCCTGCTCGCTCTACTAGCTTGGGGATTTTGTCGAAGGCAGAAGGCGTATAACCACGGGCTGTTGGAGGTTCACCGATAGCAAGGCCTATTTCGCGCTGGGCCATGGCAAAGCGAGTAATTGAATCCATCGCCAATACCACATCCTTGCCCTGCTCCATAAAGTGCTCAGCGATAGCCGTGGCAGCGTATGCTGCATACAAACGTACTAAAGCAGGTTGATCGGCCCCGGCAGCGACAATAACGGTATTCGCTAAGCCGTCTTCTCCCAATCCGTTGCGAATAAACTCAAGCACCTCACGACCGCGCTCCCCAATCATGGCGATTACGTTCACATCTGCTGAGCTTGTTTTGGTAATCAGACTTAACAAGGTACTCTTGCCTACACCACTACCAGCAAAAATACCCATACGCTGGCCCTTACCCACTGGCGCAAAACCATCAAGCACCTTTACACCGGTATCCAGTTGCTCATCAATAGCTTCTCTTGATAGAGGATTAATGGGGTCTTGATAAATCTTTCGATCGGCCTGGCGCATAATAGGGCCTTTACCATCGATCGGAACTCCGAATCCATCCACGACTCGCCCTAACAATCCTTTGCCAACAGGTATCGTGGCAGACTTTCCAGTAGCCACAATCTCGCTGCCCACATGAATACCGTGTAAGTTGCCAAACGGCATCAATACAACATTGCCATTTTTAAAGCCAACCACTTCTGCTTTAACAGGTCGCACCTGGCTAGGGGTGGTTATCTCACATATTTCGCCAATAAAAACATCCGGGCCACTGGCTTCAACCGCCATCCCATAAAATTGCAATACACGACCAGTACGACGAATCGTGTCGCAATGCTGTATTACATTTAGTAGGGTTGAACGGTTCATCATTTATCTCGCTTTTAACGCGTTCATTAACGCATCACAAATTAATTGAATTTGTGCATCTAATCTTGCATCGAAATTACCCGCGTCGGTTTCCAAAATGCAGCCACCAGCCGATACTCGAGCATCGGCCGACAGTTCGCACTCACCCGCAACTTCGCTATTTAGTTGATCATGGTAAGGCTCAAGAAATTTAAGGTCACCTTCATTCAATCTAATCTTTACCTTGCTAGTTTCACGCAATTGACGCGATGCATTCACTATCACATCTTTCACAAATTCAGGGTTCTTATATTCCTCGCCCAAAACTTTGGCTAATGCCGCTAATGCAATTTCTAAAGCAAGTTCATTTGCATTTTCTTGCTCAAATGCAAATTGCTTAGAGAACAAAGCAAACGCCTTATCAAGCTCTTGTTGTTTCGCTTGATGCTCGAACGCAGCCTGTTTTACACCTTGCTCATGGCCTTCTTGAATAGCCGAGGTTCGTAATGCTTCGATATCCGATTCATACTTGGCAAGCTCAGCTTGTGTCGATTCGAATTTCTCTTGCAACTTATGATGTTGCTGCTCAAGGGCTTCATGCTTTTCTAAGAGCACATTATGAACTGATTGATTAAACGGCTGCTCCATAGGCTCAGCAAAACTTTCAACTTCAACTTCCTGCTCGCTCTCCATAGCCTTAGAGTCTTTCTCTACCTTCGAATGGCTATTTGGGCGCTCATAAGCGAGCGAGGACTGATTGTTAGTTTGTGGAGCAGCACCCTCATTGTCCTTGGGCTTTTTTCTAGGTTGATTCGGCTGCTTAGTTCTTTCACCTAGCTTGCGAATACCTTGCACTGAAGCCGACCGTATAATTCTGGAAGATGTCATGCTGCTGCCTTAGCCTCCACATACTCAACCAGCGTATTTAAAACAAAGTGATTGGGCACACCAGACACCTGTTTGTAATAGGCCTTTAAAGAATCCTTTTTGCGGTCTGATAGCGCAGAGAGCACAGATTCCTTGTTTCTCCATTGATCCCAATAGGACAAAGCCCAAATAGATTCTACTGACAGCTTTTCCACGATATTGACTTGCTGATGGAAAGCCAGCTCATTAAAACCCGTATTTTCCGAATCAGAATCTTGACTAGTTTCGTCAGCATCATAAACCGACAAAAGTTCGCTAAAACTGAGCTTGTCTAAATTTCCTAAACTTCGGGCCTGCTTCACGGCATCTAAAAGAGCCTGCCGCTGTGAATCACCCAGGCTATCAAGTAACCACTGGCGATCTTTCTTGCTCAGCACTTGATAAGCTAACGCCGCTTTTCGAAGATTA
>JAKSAW010000071.1 GCA_022361455.1 Pseudomonadales bacterium
GTATTCGTTGTAAAGATCTGCAAATTGTCGAGTCGTTTGATAACCATGAATATCCGTAGCTAAGAAATTGAAAATATCAGAACGGGGAACTTCCACCTCAAATCGACCGTCGTCCTCCAGTGACACTTGCTGGTTATTGATCACCACCCGCTCTAACCCGCTCGCATCAAGTGCAACAGCGTGTATTTTTACTGGGTCCGCATTTGGATCATGAGCCGTTGATTTCAGAATGACTATCTCGGGCGCTTCGGTATCATAGATAAAGTTTTTAATATTGGCGGTTTCGCCAAATTCAACAGAGATTACATTACCGCCCTGATGAGTATGCGCTTGTATCGCTTGTCTCGACACAACTCCCGCAATAGTGACACCATCTGCATTGCCGCGCGCAATAATTTCTGCCTCGCCTAGAACCTGTCGCTCTTCATCGTAGAGGGTCCATTGTATTTGCTCGGTGATATCACGCTGATTTAAGTACACCATGGGATACAAATCTAAAAAGCTATTATTAACCCACTCAAATTGAATGTCCGGCAGCTCTGTATAATGAGATGAGTTGGGAGAATCCCACTTAAGCTCACCCGGAGGACTGCATGCCGATACAACAAATGAAAAAATAATTACTGCCCACCGCCCCAAGTATCGAATGTTCATTTGGTTCCCTTTTATACGTTGTCATTATTATTTGTACTGTCGTTTCATTTTAAACCATCCCAAATTATGTTAAAGATACCTAATATAGGATCTAATATCCCATGCACGGGATGTTAATTTGTTAGAGTTATCAGCCATGCATCAAGATCTCAACCAAATTAGAGTCTTCACAAAGGTTGTGGAATGTAAGAGTTTTATTAGGGCATCAAGAGAACTCGATATCCCAAAATCCACAGTGTCTCGAAAGATCGCGGAACTAGAAGATCGTATTGGAGTACAACTACTCTACCGTACTTCACGTTCCTTAAGCCTCACCGATGCGGGTGCAGTCTATTTTGAACATTGCTCACAAATCATGGAGCAGATAGAAGCCGCTGATTTAGTCATGGCGAACTCTCAGCAAGTACCATCCGGTAAACTTAGAGTATCAATGCCAGAAAACACTGGCATGATGTTCAATCATCAATTAATTGAGAAGTTTCTTGAAACCTACCCGAAAATTAAAATTGAGATTATTGTCAATGCGAATACACAAACGCGGCTAGATGAAGGTATTGATGTTGCTTTTATGTTGGGCCCATTGCCGGACTCAAGCTTAATTGCGAAACGGGTGTCCCGCTTAATTGATCGCTTATACGCTAGCCCCGCTTACCTGGAAGGTAAATCACTACCAAGGCATCCCACAGATCTCGCAAACCTTAATTGTATTGATATTAATATCGATGGCTATCACGGCCCTTGGCAATTTACTCAGGGTAAGACAGTGGCGCAATTTGAAGTTGAGGGGCGCCTCACCGTTCCATCATTGTCCCTCGCCCATCAAGCCGCGCTGAACGGCCTAGGAATTGCCAAATTACCAAATGGCGTCGTGAAAAATGATGTTATGGAAGGTAGACTAGTTTCAATCTTAGAGGATTGGTGGTTTGAAGAACGTAGCTTATATATGGTTTACCCATCGCGGAGCCACATTCCACTCAAACTTCGGGCCTTTATACATTTCTTGGAAATCAATAGTGTTAAGGTCGGCAAACGTTAAAACTAAACGCAAAAAAAGGCCTATTAGCCAGAACAGGGCATTCATTTGAATGCCCAAAACAACTTAAATAGAGATCAAGTTCCCCACTGCAACTAAGAAACCCGACTCACCTTAACCATCATTTTCTTATACCCACGCACAAAGTTAGATTGCACCAACTCCGGCTCTTGTAACACTTCAATCTTGTCGAAACGTTGCAACAACTCTTCCCAAAGAATACGCAGCTGTAACTCCGCCAAACGATTCCCCATACAACGGTGAACACCAAACCCAAACGACAAATGATTACGAACATTCTTGCGATCAATAATAAAGTCATCAGGATTTTCGATAACACGCTCATCGCGATTGCCGGAGGCATACCACATCACCACTTTGTCGCCTTTGCGTATGATCTGGCCATTCATCTCAATATCTTGAGTCGCTACACGACGCATGTGTGGCAACGGTGTTTGCCAACGAATAGTTTCCGACACCATGCTCGGGATCAATTTGGGATTGCTCTTTAGTTTTTCAAATTGGTCTGGGAATTTATTCAGCGCATAAACACTACCGGTCATGGAATTACGGGTGGTGTCGTTACCACCCACAATCAATAACCCCATGTTCCCCAAAAACTCCATGGGCGTTTCAATCATGTTTTTTGTATCGTCGCTCGATAACAATAAACTGATCAAATCGAATCCCATTTCCTGCCCTTGCGCTTTTCGTTCAGCCTTTTCATGCCATAGCTTCGAAAAGTCCCTCGCTAGCTCTGCCATGCAGTCATACACTGCGCTGGCATCGATATCGCTTCCGCTTGCGGTTGGCGCGCCACCAATCATGTCAGACCACTTGGTAAGCTTACGGCGTTCGTCGTAAGGGAAATCAAAGAGGGTCGCTAGCATACGGGTGGTTAATTCAATGGAAACGGTATCCACCCAATCAAACGGCTTGTCTTCCGGTAGGCTATCTAGCACTTCCTGAGTACGGCTACGTATCAAGCCTTCCATTTCTTTTAAATTCTTAGGGGCAACTGCACCCTGCACCGCCATTCGCTGCACATCGTGCTTAGGCGGATCCATGGCAATGAACATCTCAGCTTTTAAGCCTTCCGGTTCATGCCCCACAATAATCATGGGCTCGGAAGAAAACAGCTCGTGGTTAGTATCCACGTATTTAATATCTTCAAAACGCGTAATCGACCAGAAAGGCCCAAAAGGGCTTTTGCTTTGATAGTGCACCGGGCACTCATCCCGCAGGCGTTTGTAATAGGATTCGCTTTTACCCTGGCGATACAGCATGGGGTGGCTTAAATCGATATCTTTCAAGGGAACATCGTTAACATCCGGCAAGGGGGTATCATCAAACTTAGGCACAAACTGGCTACCAAAAATTTTGCCCTTTAAGCCGATTAATAACTTCACACCCAGTATTTGTTTTTCAATGGGCACAAACTTGGAAGTCTTTGCCGTAATATTCGAAATGGAAAGCAGTTCA
>JAKSAW010000180.1 GCA_022361455.1 Pseudomonadales bacterium
CACTGGTAGGGCGTCACTTCGAGGACGTGCAGCGCCGAGCGCGGGGCTTCGATCCCGATGTCGGCGTCTGGATGGACGGTCGCCGTCGCGTAGAGAGTGAGCACGACCGGCCCACCTTTCGACACGCGCGTCGGCGCGTTCGCCATCATGAACCACAGGCCTTGGTCGGCCAGGCCGTCGCGGGCTCGCAGGAGTGCTTCCTCGAGGAAGCACGAGCTCCAACTGGAGCTCCAGCGCCACGCCGGAGCTCCAGCGTAAGAGCGTCGGGCTCGCGCAGGAAGGAGAGGTCCATCGTGGTCGGGCAGCGTGGCGTAGGCGGGGCGCTGGCTGGCGTTGACCGGTGTAGACCTGTGATCAAGTGAAACGGTAGCCCCCACTGTACAAATTCACGCCACATTTAAAGATAAATGCCGCTGAATTGTCACAATGAGAAGGACCGCCGAAGCCAGCCCGAGCCAGCTCGCCGCGCGTGCTCGACGCCGACACGAGACGCCACGTCCGCAGGGGGGGCAACTGCCGCCGAGAGGGGTCGCTGGACACGCCGAACGACGCTGCAGCGCGTTTGCTGCTCGTTCGCGCCGAGGTCGCTGGCTGTAGCGACTCTCGGACTGACCCGTTGTCACGAGCCCGCGCTGGGCGTTGCCGATACTGCCTTGGACGTGTACGACGAGCGTTTCGCGCGCGCGCGCGCTTCCTGAAATAAGACGCGGCTCGGCTGTTGCCGCAAGCCCGCACTGCGCCTTTGTTTTGCCGAGTGTTTGCCGCAGGAACCACGCTCTGTGCCCAGACTCGCCGATGGCTGCACCGACGACGTTGGCGGAGGTGCTGGGGCGAGCCCGTGCGGCCGTTCAGGCCCAGGGCTTCGAGTGGGTGCACGCTGCACCGCCCCAGCGCCTTGGAGGGGACCGCGTGCTGGTGCACGCTTTCTTCGTGGCGCGAGTCCCCATCCACGAGCCGCTCGACGACACGGCGGTGGCAGCGGCGTTGGCGGGCGAGGAGGACTCTCCAGCGGAGGAAGCGGTTCCGGTCTGCAGTCCCAGCTACGAAGGGATTGCGGCGGACTGCGCCCCGGAGGCCTCTGAACCCGAGGAGGAGCTGGCGGAAGTGGACGATGCGGGCGACGGCGGCGCAGCGGATGCGGAAGATTGGGAGCCAGCGTGCGATTGTTGCACGGGCTTTGGGGGCGACTGCTCTGGTGTCCGGAGTTGCCGGATTCCTCTGCTACGAACTCGTGGAGGGCACACACGGCTGGGTCTTCGTGGTCG
>JAKSAW010000310.1 GCA_022361455.1 Pseudomonadales bacterium
GCAATTAATGGGAAGTTACTTGCATCAAGTTTAAATCCTTGCTCACTCAATGCCGCTACGTATTCATTATTGTTGGTGGCAAAACCAATAAAATTCGCTTGCGAAAAATCCCTTGGATGTAGCGGCCGATTTAACGATTTTAAATAGCTAGGGGTGGCGTAAAGAGAAGCGATTAAGTTGCCAAGCTTTTTAGCAATCAAGTCTGGTTGAGTTGGTCGAAATGCACGAATGGCGATATCCGCTTCTCTACGCTTCAAGTCACTAGCTTCATTAGTAGCAATCACCTCTATGTGAATACCCGGCTGCAAACGCCTGAGTTTGGCCAAGATCGGCGGCAATATGAAAGTGCCCATTACCTCAGTGGCCGAAATACAGATGCTACCCTCAATGGTGTCCGACTGACCGCTAGCGGCTAGTGAAAAATTGCTAGCGGCCTCACCCATCATTCGCACATGCTCTATCAGCTCAACACCGCTTGGGGTCAACTCTAAACCATTATTGCCCCGTTCAAACAAAGCAACACCAAGCTCTTCCTCTAAAGCGCTCACTTGCCGACCTAGCGTTGGTTGGCTCATACCTAGAGCACGTGCAGCACCCGATAAGGAACCTTCCTCCACCGTGACCAAAAAGGCTCTAGCACGATTCCAATCAAATTTTACCGATCGCCAATCCATAACATCCTCTATCGACCGCCCAGCACTCGAGGCCAAAAGCCGCGAATTTGGCCAATAAGCCATTCATATACGCATAACAACAATACAATATTGGCCATACCCAGTATAAATACGCATAGCTAGAATAGCCATAAATACTCAGCCAACCTACGAGGATGTTATGGATCAGTCATATAAATTCTGGGATCGAATCGCGGAACGTTATGCCAAACAACCCATCAATGATGAAGATAGCTATCAAAAGAAATTAGCGATCACCCAACAGTATCTGGCCCCTTCTATGAACGTTTTAGAGTTCGGCTGCGGCACCGGTTCGACTGCTTTACTGCATGCACCTCACGTAAAGCATTATTTGGGAATCGATATATCTCCCAAAATGATCGAGATTTCGCAGAGCAAGTTAAGTCAATCTAACTTGAATAATATTGATTTCGAGGTGACCACATTAGATAACCTAAACGCTGCAAAAGAAACGTACGATGCGATTCTTGGCCTTAGCATTTTGCATTTATTAGAAGATCGAAATAAAGCCATTGAAAAAGTTTACGAGCTGTTAAAACCCGGTGGAGTTTTTGTCAGCAATACCGCATGCCTAGGAGATAGCATGGGTTACTTTCGCTATATTGCGCCAATAGGAAAATTCTTTGGTCTCATACCGTTGGTTAAGGTATTCACAAGATCTCAACTAGAGACAAGTTTAGAGACTGTTGGCTTTAGTATCGAAAGACGCTGGGTGCCAGAAAGCAGTAAACTAGTCTATTTTATCGTGGCTCGAAAACCCATGGACTAGAGCGTTTCGCGATAGCGATTTTGGAGTAATACCAAGCCACTCTTTAAAGGCTCTCGAAAAGGCACTTCATTCAAGTTTAAATTGGCGTCCGCTAGATATAGCTTCGCCAATTTAATTCGAGTATTTCTAAGAAGTTGATGATGGTTAAGCCCACGAGTTTCCAAGCGCCGATAATTTGCAGCTTCACAAGTGGGGCCACATGTTTAGAGATTTCTATCGACTTAAAGATTTACGCGTGTTCTATAAAGGTCCAAATTGGGCATCGAATAGCTGATCAACTGAAACCAGCTATTGCAGCGTTAAAGCTTATGAATACTTTAGCGCCTGCATTACCTGTTCGATAACTTCCCCTGGCCCATGATCATCACAGCGAACAGTAATGTCTGCATATTGGCGATAAAGTGCTGCACGCTCTTCGAATAATTCTGCAAAGGATTGATCAGGGCGACGGGCAATGCCTCTAGTTTCATAATTATGAATACGGCGCCGCAATTCATCCAAGGGCACTTCTAGATAAACAACGGGGCCACATGATTTTAGGTATTCCATGCCCTTTTGACTATAGACAGCACTGCCCCCTGTGGCTATCACCTTTTGGTGACAATCTGTTTCTAGTAACACCGCTTCTTCAACCGCTCTTAGCTCTAGATAACCTCGCGTTTCAAGAATGTGTTGCAAGGTGTCTCCTTCCTTGACTTGAATGGCCACGTCGGTATCCAAAAAGTCCAAACCCAACTCTTTCGCTAACAATATGCCAAGGGTGCTCTTTCCTGCGCCAGGCATACCAATCAAAATTAGACTTTCACGACTCATGGGTTCACCTCTTTATAGCCAATAACTCAAGCCTGGGGCGCATACTAGCGTTGCGAAGGTCCCCGAACAAGCTCATAACTCTTAAAACCAAGACACTTTATGAATCCAAAATGGCGTTCTTTGCTAACGCACCGGATTACTATAGATTGTAGACTCTAGATCAACACACTACCGAAGTGCCAACAAGCCCCTAGCGTCATAAGGAGAGGTCACATGTTTTCAAGAAGAGACACCGCTGAAAAAGTAACTGAAGGGATAGATCTTACTGGCAAGACCATTGCCATAACGGGCGTAAACTCTGGCTTGGGCTATGAATCAATGCGCGTTCTGGCTGCAAGGGGCGCCCATGTCATCGGCCTTGCACGCTCCTTAGAAAAAGCTCAAAAAGCCTGCTCAAGCGTGGAAGGAGAAACCACACCGTTTGCTTGTGAATTAAGTGATCTTAATTCTGTGAAAGAATGCGCGAACCAAATCAATGAACTGAAGTCGCCGATAGATGTGTTGATATGCAATGCAGGCATTATGGCCCTACCAGATTTAACGGTGAAAGACGGCTTAGAAATGCAATTTCTAACTAATCATATGGGCCACTTCTTACTGGTTTATTTAATACAAGAAAAGCTCAAGCAGGCAAGCGAAGGGCGTATAGTGATGCTTTCTAGCGCTGCTCATCAGCTTACGGTTAAAGGCGGAATAAACTTCAATAATCTAGATGGATCAAAAGGCTATAGCAGTTGGAAATTCTATGGTCAGTCAAAACTAGCAAACTTACTCACCGCCAAAGCGTTTGACCAGCGCCTGCAATCATTTGGGGTGAGAGCGAATGCTATTCATCCTGGTGTTATTAACACTAATTTATCTAGAAACCTCGATGGCGTATTTGGTTCGCTTTTAAAATTACCGTTCGCAGATTATTTGATGAATAATGTATTTGGTAAAACTATACCACAGGGCTCATCCACCCAATGCTACGTAGCGACGAACCCTGAGCTATCCAATGTCGGTGGAAAATACTTTGCTGACAATAATGAGGAAAAAACTTCCTATTATGGTGGCCATTTACCATTAGCGGATAAGCTATGGGATTTTTCGCTCCAATATCTTCAACCGTATTTAGCTGACGTAACTTTGGAATCTGAAGAAACTGAACAAGAGGCTACTTAGCGAGTTAGCGTTAAAATCAAAACGCCGCTGAAATTAATTAAATACTCAGCGGCGCTTTCAAATAAATTCAGCTAGCTAGTAATATACTAGGCTTTTAATTCATTAATAACAGGCTGCGTAGACGGCATTATCCCCCGCCACATTCTGAACGACTCAGCGGCCTGTTCTACCAACATACCAATACCATCATAAACAGCCTTAGCGCCTTGATCCAAAGCCCACTGATTGAAAGGTGTGATTTCCTTGGAATACATCATGTCATAACAGCAAGTTTTGTCGCTGATAATATGCGTCGGTAAAGGTGGAACCTCACCCTGTAAACTGGCTGCTGTTCCATTAATGATCCAATCAAAATCACCTTGGACACGATTGAAAGCAACACCTTCTAGATGTCCATAAGGCGCGAAGTCTTCAGCCAATTGGAATGCTTTTTCAACGGTTCTGTTAGTGATAATAATTTCTTTCGGTTTTTCCGCTAACAATGGTCCAAGTACTCCACGAACAGCGCCGCCAGCACCGACTACCAATATGCGTTTATCGGTTAGCCTACCATCATGATTATTGAGAATATCTCGAACTAAACCAACGCCATCAGTATTGTCGCCTAGGATGGTTCCATCCTTACGAAAAATGAAGGTGTTCACTGCCTTAGCCAGCTCTGCGCGCTCGCTTAATTCATCAGCAAATTCGTAGGCTTCCTGCTTAAAAGGTACGGTAATGTTGATTCCTTTACCTTCATCTCGTTGAAATGTTTTAACGGCTTGTTGGAAGCCATCGAGTTCAACTAATTGCGACACATACGTGAGCTCTTGATCAGTTTGTTCCGCAAAAGATTTATGTATTAGCGGAGACTTGCTGTGTTTGATGGGGTTACCCATCACTGCATAGCGATCCATTTACTTCTCTATTCCTAACCAATCTTGTGGTTTTAAATAACGTTGATACAGTTTTTCTTCGTCACTACCAGGTTTCGGTTCCCATGCATATTTCCAGCTGACCAAAGACGGTAACGACATTAGTATTGATTCGGTACGACCACCTGTTTGCAACCCAAACAAGGTTCCACGATCAAACACTAAATTAAATTCTACATAACGACCTCGACGATACAGCTGAAACTCACGCTGCTCTTCGCTAAAAGATTCTTGCTTGCGCTTGGCCACTATTGGCTGATATGCCTTAATATAGTGATCGCCAACGGACTTCATAAACGCGAAGCTTTCATCAAAACCTTTTTCATTAAGATCATCAAAAAACAATCCGCCTACACCGCGAGTTTCCTGGCGGTGCTTAAGATAAAAATACTCATCGCACCATTTTTTATAACGCGGATAAACCTCTTCACCAAAAAGATTACAGGCCGCTCGCGCAGTTTCGTGCCAATGCACCACATCCTCTTCATAGGGGTAATAGGGGGTTAAGTCAAAGCCACCACCAAACCACCATACAGGTTCTTCACTTGGTTTTTCAGCAACAAAAAAGCGCACATTGGCGTGGGAGGTCGGCACCATGGGATTACGGGGATGAATCACTAAAGACACCCCCATGGCCTGAAAACTGCGACCGGCTAATTCGGGCCGCGCTGCAGTTGCTGAAGGTGGTAAACCATCGCCAAACACATGGGAAAAGTTAACACCGGCTTTTTCAAAGGTTTCGGCATTTTCCATGACGCGAGTTCGACCACCACCACCAGCTTCTCGAGTCCAATTGTCTTCAGCAAAGCGTTGGCCACTTTCTTCTTCAGCCTCTAGTGCTTTACAGATACTTTCCTGGAGCTCCAGTAAATAGTCTTTTACCGCTTCGATATTCATTCGTTCAATCTCTTATTTTTGAATGTTCGCCAGTGATTATGTTATTAGGCCCTGACTATATTACCGGTTTTCAAATCACGAATTTCTGAGGGCTTAGATAAACCCGATGTAGGACCACCCACAATAAAATCTGGTCGCTGAACCACTGGCGTTTTTTGCAAACGTAAACGTAACGGCAGCTCTTGATAGCAGGGCGGCTCTCCGGATCGATTAGCACTGGTAGAGACAATAGGACCACCCCAATCTTCGCATAGTTGCTTGGCAATTGGGTGATCAGTCACTCGCACTGCTACTGAAGAGAATTGTCCCTTAATCCAGTTTGGCACCCAGTGATGAGGATCAGGCAATAGCCAAGTGACAGGCCCAGGCCAAGCACTGAGCACCTGTTTACGCTGGGAATCAGTCAAAGGAGACAATAGAGGCTCAATTTGAGTCACGTTGGCAGCTAGAAGAATCAAACCTTTTTGCCATGGACGCTTCTTGATGCTCAACAAGCGCAGTACTGCTTGCTGATCAAAAGGGTCACAGCCATATCCGTACACTGCTTCAGTTGGGTAAGCGATCACACCACCTGTAGACATAACACGGTTGGCTTCTATCAAGTGTCGGTAGGATGCCATGGATACTAAAAACGAAGAATCTGTTCAGCCTTAGTTTGGGTAGATCTAAATCAAAGCCCATTAGAATGACAACACAAAGTTCAGACATAGTTGCACCCTTTTAGGGATTAAAGCGCGACTTTATCAGCCCAATATGTGGCCCTGAAGCCGGCGCAAGTTACCCCAGTTAACTCGCTCTTGCAAGTGTATACCCACCTTGCTGGTTATTTATCGCTCCGTCAATCTCTAGCATAACCAGCGCTGCATTCACATCAGCTACACTCATGCCAGTTCTAACAACAATCTCATCAACTAACATAGGGTCCTGATCAAGTACGTTAAGCACCTGATATTCTGATGTTTTCTTTCCATAGCCCGGTGCAGAGTGCACCTTTAGTTGTACAGTTTCGACGCTCTCTAAACTAAGATTTAACTGTTTTTGCTGGTAGCTCAGCAACGGTAAAAGTTCCTCGGTAATATCCTGCGCCTGCTCAACCAATTTGGCCCCTTCACGGATCATCAAATGGCAGCCTTTGGCTAACGGATTATGAATAGAGCCAGGTATCGCGAACACCTCTCGATTTTGCTGAATGGCTTGGCGAGCGGTAATCAGTGATCCGCTTTTAACCGCAGCCTCGACCACTAACACACCCAGACTTAAGCCACTAATGATTCTATTGCGCCGTGGAAAGTAGTTCGGTCGCGGAACAACACCCACCGGAAACTCAGATACCCAAGCGCCTTTATTGAGCATTTCTGCAGCGAGGGGTCGATTGCGCTTGGGAAAGATCTTGTCCAGCCCATGGGCGGTTACGCCTATGGTGGGTCCATTACCAGCGATTGCACCCATATGCGCGGCAGCATCCACCCCCATGGCCAAACCACTAGTAACAGCAAACCCCTCCCGCACGAAGTGCTTTGCAAAGTCCTTGGCGTTCTGCAGCCCCTGACGAGTGGGCTGGCGACTACCCACGATGGCGATCTGAGGCCAGTTGAGTAGACCCACATCGCCTTTCACAAACAACAGGGGCGGTGCACTGGGTATAGTTTTTAGCAACGCCGGATAAAGGGGATCTTCAAAAGTAATCACATGGCTATTTTCCTCTTGAAGCCATGCAAGATCGGCATCAACCCCTTTACTCAAAAGGGGATCTACCCCCATTTGGAAACCATGAATGGCGGCAATCTGATGCTCGCTTAAACCCAACTTAAGAAGCTCGTCCGCAGACATGTGAAAACAACGGCTAATATCACCGCAGTGCTGCAGTAGTTGTTTGAATAGCCCTGGCCCAACTTGAGGCACACGCCACAATGCTAACCAATAAGGCAGATCTGAATCATTCAGCATAGAGAAGACACCCGTCCATAGGTTTCATCGAAAAGATTGGAGTTTAAAGGTTATAAAGAGACAGTGACGATTTAAAGATCTTGGGGAAATAAAAAGGCCCCTCAATTGGGGCCTTTTCAAAGTACTTTTTATCGATTAGTTCAAGCGCTTATGGGTTGCGCACCGAATCTAGAACTTTCAAAGGAGCGCTACTACGAAGAATCAGGCCATAGGACACTTTCTCGAAAGTTCGAAACACCATCATGATACCTCGACGATGATCTGGGAGTTGAATACGCTCGTTCGTATTGCGATCTTTAACTACCTCACCTTTAGTAAAGATAGCCAACACATCACCCACTTCAATCCCTTCTCTCTCACCTCGATTGATCACAACCACGTTCCATTGACTTACATTGCGCACTCCACTAAACACGTGAATGATTTGGCCATCTACGTCCATTTTAGGGGCTTTTGGATAAAAAGTGGAATCTACGCGACGTTCTTCAGTGGGTAGCAAGCGGTCATCAATACGCGCATCCGAGGTGCTGCTTTGTACTTTCAGGCGGGCGATATCGCCTTCTACATTCTCGAATCTGGCAATACCGATATCTTCCGCGCCAGTACCCAGGATTTCTTCAGATTCTGGGTCCACATACATGATGCCTTTGCGATAAATACCATAAGCTCGCTCTGGATTAGAGAAATCACCACGAGCATAGGCGAAATCACCCGCACCCATCAAAATATGAGATTCATCACCTGCGACGATATAAGGAGCAGCTTCGAGTTCTTCCAGCTCTAATACTCTGTTATTTACCAAGAATGGTTGAATATACTCCAGCGGGATTGCTGGGATTACCGTATCTAATGGAGTAATACGAGCATGAGGCGTTAGCTTAACGGTATCGCCAGCCTTGTACTTGATAGTCTTGGGACCACGCTGGATTTCGAAAGCAGGCTCACCATCGATATATACAAGCTTGATGGTATCGCCTGGATAAATTAGGTGTGGATTATCAATTTGAGGATTAACGTGCCATAGCTCAGGCCATAACCAAGGATCACTCAAAAAGGTGCTGGAGATATCCCAGAGTGTGTCACCTTCCTTCACGTTATAGGAACTGGGGTGACCGGGGCGTAGCTCCGCTGCTTGGGCACTTATGGCCATTCCCAACACACCGGCACCCACAAATTTGAGAATCGATTTTATCATTGTCTGATCCTTTGTATTGTCACAGCCCTATTTGGCGGGTTTGGGCCGTGTTATTGGTATTCTCCTGCGGAATACACTTACTTTCTTGGTTATCTCTTAATAATAGACGGATATTTTACGAAAATTCCCCTAATCGATAGACTTCCGTTAGAATAGCCAACCAAATCACGGTTGTTACGGCTGCCTACGGGATTAAGGATCGTCAAAAATCTCGTATATCACAATAGCTTAGCAGGCTTTTTATCATTATTTTTTAACTAAAACCGGTAAAAGTTTAAAACTTAAGATGGCTTTACTAGAAATCCTCGAATTTCCCGACCCGCGACTGCGCACTGTAGCAAAACCCATTGGCCAAGTTGATGATGGGATTCGCAAACTGATCGATGACATGTTGGAAACCATGTACGAAGCCCCAGGTATTGGTTTAGCGGCGACGCAAATCAACGTTCACAAGCGTGTCATTGTGATTGATGTCTCGGAAGAAAAAAATCAGCCAATGGTGTTAATCAATCCTGAATACGAAGTGATCGATGGTGAGCAGGACTATGATGAAGGTTGTTTGTCGGTACCGGGCTACTACGAGACCGTAACACGCGCCGAGAGGATTCGCCTAAAAGCTCTTGATCGCGACGGCAATCCCTATGAAATGGATTGTGACGGCCTGCTTGCAGTATGCGTTCAGCACGAGATTGACCATTTAGATGGCAAGCTGTTTGTGGACCACATATCCAAACTAAAGCGCGAGCGCATCCGCACCAAATTGGTCAGAGAACAAAAGTCTCGTGCACGTGCACGATAGCCCACCGGCAGACTTATAAATCAGTCAGTAGCTTTAAGTTAAATCA
>JAKSAW010000363.1 GCA_022361455.1 Pseudomonadales bacterium
AGGGCAAGCCGTTGCGGACTGGCCTCAGGTGATGTCGTCGAGCCGTTGTTCGGCAGCCGCGGGGAAGACTTGCATTCACCCTGGGGGGGCGATCGTCTCCGGAAGGGCGCTGAGCGCACTGCAGATGGGGGTTCGGGGTGATTGAATCTGGGAAGAGGGCGACGAGGCGCCAGCCATCCCCAGGCGGGAGTGGCTCTGTTTGCGCAACAGCATCGAAGGTGGTCGGGTTGGGATCGCTGCACTGCACATGTAGTCTCCGTCGCACGCCGTGGGGTGCCGACCAGCTGCGTCCACAATGGTTGCATACTGCGGATCTCTAAATTTGGGATTTTTCTGCTCGTTGGCAGACGGGAACGCTCTGAGCAAGGTTCTGGCTGTTGACGTTGCGCCGCTGATTTCCAGCAGTGGGACCCAGTATTCCCCTTGCTGTCGCTGCATTGTGGGCTGACGCTCTGGGTATGGTGTTCAGGTGGACACACAGCGAAGTGACGTCAGGTGGCCTGCGCAGCTGCGTTGCCCAGAGGCGTTCATGCTGCTCAAGCTCAAACCAGCAGTTCATCGGATTGCCTCTTCAATTCCTTGAGCCATGGAAGTTGAATCGGAAGACAGGTCAGCAGACTTTCCAAGGCAATGTTTGCCCAGGGCTCCCAGTCTCGAGCCAAGGCACATTGGCAGAGAGGAGTGCCCACTTCTGATTTTTGATTCCCAAGCTGTGTTGTCCCTGGCGGCAGTTTCAATTTCTCCCTTTATGGCGAACTCAGACTTTCTTGCGCCTGAGATGAGGACACCTCAGCCCTTTCTCTTCTTTCTTGATACATTGAGGCAGTATATCTTGTGTTCATTTTGGGGTGGACGCCTCACGCAAATGTGCATCAAAGCTAGGTGGAGATGTACCCTGTGCCAGCAGGCCTGAGCTACTGTCCAGCCTTTCTGTCCAGTCTATTCTACATACCTGTACGTTGCGATTTGCCATGGGTAGCGTTATCCACTGACATGCTCTTCAGCTGCAGTGCTCAATTGGCATAGGCGCTTGCATTGTTCTGCCATAGCACAAGTAATAAACAAAGTTCCCCTGAATTGCGTTTTCAGCTCGCATGTTTGTTTTCTATCGCATGCAACTGACTGATGCTATATACAT
>JAKSAW010000069.1 GCA_022361455.1 Pseudomonadales bacterium
ATCTCCGGCGCTGACAAACCCGAGACATACCATTCCCAGACATCAGCATCCTGCTGCCCGGCTATGGCTCTACCGTTGCGCGCCACCATGATCCCTGGCACCCCCATCACACCTTCATGCTCGCTGGAGATACCCAGTCTCCGTAGCTGCTCATTCTGCAACGCCAGGGAATCCGACTCATAGCCTGAAAGACACTGAGACGGCAGGCGCGGAAAGTCATCAAGATGCCTGGCCAGAAGCCCAGCAAGATTCACCATCAATAGATACTTTTCGCTCTGCTCAACGGTGTAGCCCACGCGCCAGCGAATAATCATTTCCTTATGATCACGAAACAGCGCCTTGAAGCCCATGTTGGCTTCAAACCAGGCCAACAGCGTCTGTGTGCGCCATTGCTGCCAGTCCTTCAACTCAACCTGCTGGCCTCGATTCGCCCAGGCCGGAATCCCGGCTGTGCCGGTCACATAAGTCACCAGCGCACCGTACGGGCCGTCACTGACACCGGTTTTAGAGTAATTCAGCTGATCACCGAATTCGCCATAGCAAGGAGACGCCGCAATCTGGAAGCCACAGTATCCCGGCCCGTGACCGCCCGAGAACAGGTAGATCTCAAGGCCGTAAAGCCGATGGTATTTATCCAGCAACAGATAGATTGCCTTGAATAATTTGTGATCATTCAACGTCATGGGGCATCCCTCCTCATCGTACCAGCACAACGACTACCGCTGGGCGGCATAAATCGCCAATCCTGAAACCACATCCAGGGTCGAATCAGAGCTCTGAACCTCCCTGTCGGGGAAAACCTTCTGAACCAGCGCCTTGACCCCCTTCGCACGGCTCATCCCCCCGGTCAGAGAGACCATCTCGAAATCTTCATCGGAGAATTCCTTCAACAGAATCTCCAGCTTCTCCAGGTAGCGGTCCATCGCATCAGCATAAGTGCCGTGATCAAGGGTGATCTCGCCAACATCATCAGTGAAGTCGATTACCTTGTGGCAGCGTTCTGCCTTCCCCAGTTCGATCTTGCTCTCTTCGGCCAACCGGTTTAGTCGGATGGTATTTCCAGCGACCTTCAACTGGTTGAGCCGGTACTGGTAGGGCTCCGGCATCAAACGAAGATCGGTCATCATGAATTTCTTCTGGTACTCAATGTGCTGCACGTTGGCAGCATAGGCGAAAAATGAATTCAGGGCGGGCAAACCCTTTACTGCCTGCCCTTTGCCAAAGAACGGCATAAAACCGAACTTGTTGATCTCCCTGTCCACGTCATTCCCCCCCAACAAATAGCCTTGCTGACGGTGCGGGGTGGGGGCTGGCATGCTGCCACCCAAAGTCACCAAAGAGAGGTCAGCAGTACCGCCGCCCAGATCGACCACCAACGCTTTTCTCGGGGCATCGTGTGAAACATGGAATTGATAGGACGCCGCGCTGGGCTCAAACATGAAGGAGACATTCGGCATTCCTGCCAGCTCGGCAGCGCCAGAAATGATAGAGATGGCCCGATTATTCTCTGCATCACTCTGCTTTTTACCAAAGTTGACCGGCCTGCCGATAACGACTCCAGAGATCCTGTCTCCCGGAAATTGCCGCTCCACAGCATCCGCCACCCTCCTGAAAAGACTGCCAATCACTCTCTGAAGGGGCGCCGTCAACTTGGCAGGCAGGTCATGCGCCAGAAAGGCCTTCGGGTTATAGAGCAATAGGCCTCTGCGATCATTGTTCAGGTAGGCATCAACAGCCGCATTACCAAATAAAGCCCCATCCAATTGACTGTCATCCAGATTGCCAAGCACCCGCTCCCTTCGTGCCTCAGCTTCCAGCCACTGTCTTCGTGCTGTTTCGAATGCCTGCTGGTCTTTTTCTTCTGCTGTCGTCTTCTCGGGTACGGGAATACGATTGACCGCCTCCGTCAGCATCGCTCGATACTTTGGGGACAACTCCCTTCCCATCACATAACCGGCCGGATCATTTCTGGTCAGGCCAACCACTCTTGATCGCTCTTCTTCTACCCGTTCCTTGTAATTCTTCTCGGCCTGACTTTCCGAGCGGACAAGAGCAGACCGAATAGAAGCAATCTCATGCTGATGATCTTCAGCATTGAACAGATCAGGGCTCGGCACATAGGGAGGAAAGTAAATGGCTGTGCGGAATTGCGGCTCACCGTCAAACATGATCCGGTGGATTTTGCCCTCACGATAGACGGCCAATGCCGAAAAGCTGGTACCAAAGTCAAAACCGATCTTCATTGTCATCCCACCCAAATCCAATATTCAGCCTTAAAACCTGATTTCTACGGCCAGGGCTTTCCCGCCATAATCGCGTCGTAACATGGCCCGTACCGCCGCATGTACGCTTCATTCTTGACAAGAGCGTCATTAATTCCGCCACAGACCTGCTCAACCTCAGCTTCTCTCCGAGCCAGTTCCTCACGGCTTATACCTACTTTGGCAGCAGATTCAGCGGCCCTAATCTCTGCCATCACGGGATCAG
>JAKSAW010000138.1 GCA_022361455.1 Pseudomonadales bacterium
ACCACCCAGCTATGAGCATCTTTATAAAGACTATTTTAGTTGCCCTATTCGCTTTGATCAGGAACATAACCGCCTTCACCTACCGATTGAGTCTTTATCTTTACCCATTACAACTGCTAACGAGTTGAACTTTAAACTGATGGTGCAGCAGTGTGATGCTGAGCTTGATAGCATCTATTCGCAAGAAAACTTGGTTGAACGTATTAAAGGTATGTTGGCAACGGACCTTGAATCTGGGCCTTCGATTGGGAGCATCGCCGCTAGGTTATCGGTTTCTGAGCGAACCTTAAGACGGAGATTAAGAGAAGAGTCCATCTGCTTTCGGGATCTTTTAAAAAGTGTTCGCCATGATATGGCGATCTATTATTTGCGGAATCGGAATTATCGGATTGAACAGATTGCCATTAAGACTGGGTATTGTGATGCGACTAGTTTTCGTAATGCGTTTAAGAAGCAAACAGGCTTGTCGCCTTTGAATTGGCGGAAGGAGATGGATAAGTTGGAGCAGTCTATATCGTAGGGAAGTACTAAAATCGGCCATTAGCGGACGTTCGGATGGTAACCAACTTGGGGACAGGTATATGCTATTACGCGAAGATTGATCGTACTCCTGGCCACTACTACAACGACTTCGGCCTCTTTAGCTTAGTTAATCCACATCGATGTCTTACTCGGAAAAAGGCTTGAAAAGCATTGTCTGCTCATCTATCTGTATATCTTCAATAAGCTTAGTTCAGTTGGAGTCCGAATTGGGAGTCATTTAAACTTAAGCTACTGCTACCTCAGCCCCTTGTAGTCGTTTAGACTCATAATATTCCTCTGCGAGCACTGTAGTTTTAAACTCAGCATCTTCACCTATCAGCTTTTCTACTGCTGTTTTGATGGACTTCAGATCTGTTCTGAAAAACTCTTTTCTTAAGTTAACTGCATTCACTCTGGTATGTGTAAACTCTCGATGTAATGCGGCCTCCAAAGCCGGAGCATCTTCAACATAAATCATCGCGTGGACATCAAATGAAAATGGGACACTAGCATCGCCTAACTCCTTAACCCGATCCATCGGTTCCAATCTTCGTGTTAACCCTATTTTGTATACATCATCACCAAAGGATCCAATATTACTAATAACGTACACATGTCCCTTTCGAGTTTGCTCTGCCATACTTTTTGCCCGCTCTTCTTTAGCTTCTGCTTCAGACAGCTGTCTCTCTAGATCAGCAATCCTCTGTTCAGCAACTTCTCTTTCTTCTTCAGAAGCTTTGCTTAATTCAGAACGAGCTTTTTCTAGCATATCCCTGTACATTCGCTCTTCTTTCTCTGCAGCAGCCATAGCTTTTTCATACTCTTTTATAGCCCTCTGCTCTTCCCGCATCTGCTCTTTAATTAGCTTTTGTTCGGCCTGCTCTTCTTGTTTCTTAAGTACGTACTGGTACTGCAATTGACATTCTTTGAATTTCAACTCAACGTATTCGATGTCAAACCCACAATGTAAAGTCGCGGCGGATTTTTCTATGGTATTCGCCAATTTCTCAATTCTGTCGAGTGTCTTCGAATAATTACTCGGGTTCACTTTTCCTATTAGAAAATCACACTCTATATTAAAGGAAGTTAACATAAGCTTTACTTGACCTTTTAATATCGTATTGTTAAGCGCCTTATCGTTGGAAATGACAGTTTCAGATGGGTATCTAACAGCGAGATTGTTCTTTATTAGAATCTTTTGATCTTCACGAACCCTTTTTATCTCTTCAGAAAATCTCAATGAAGTTTCATGCAAATACTGAGGCTGTTCGAAATGTCCATAAGACGACAACTCATCAATACGAGAATATAAGTCGAGCTTTTGCATTAGTTCGTTAAGCTCTAAGCTCTTGCGGTTCGAATTCGCTATTTGCTCTTTAATCCTCGCGCTAACGGACTCAAGTTCGTCACTATCCATTTTAAGCTGATTCTCGATATCTTCAGCATTTGCTTGAAGGCTCTGAAGGTCTTTGGTCTTCTGATCCAAGTCTTCGAATATTTCTCTAGACGCAGATATTCTCTCGTCTAATTCGGAGAGTTCCCTACTACTCTTGGATAACGCTTCTGAAATGGATTTATAGCCTCTAATTTTCTTATCAGAGAGTTTTTTAGCTATAAAGAAGGTTAAAACTATCGAGACAAAATACGTCAAACCTGCAATTGCTATTAGTTTGTAATCCATTATTTATACTCCATAT
>JAKSAW010000379.1 GCA_022361455.1 Pseudomonadales bacterium
CAGGACGTAGTCGAGCGTCTCCTCCGTTACGCGGCGATAGAACGGCTCGCCGGTGAGCTTCCAGGCATCGAGGTAGAGGCGCGCCAGCAGGGCGTTGTCGTAGAGCATCTTCTCGAAGTGAGGGACCAGCCAACGAGCGTCGGTCGAGTAGCGATGGAAGCCGCCGCCGACGTGGTCGTACATCCCGCCGGCCGCCATCCTCTCCAGCGTGTAGACGGCCATGTGAAGGGCTTGCTCGTGGCCGGTGCGACGGTGGTAGCGCAGCAGAAGCTCGACAGTGACGCTGCGAGGAAACTTCGGCGCACGCCCGAAACCGCCTTGGACCGAGTCGAAGGATCGCGACAGCGACGCCACCGCGCTCTCGATCGCCTCGGCACCGACCAGATCGCCGGCCGGCCCGCGCTGGGTTGCCGCCTGCAGCCTGCGCGAAATCTTCTCGGCTTGGGCCAGGGTCTGCTCGCGGTTGTCGCGGTACTGATCGGAAAGGCGCGTGAGAATCGTCAGGAAGCCCACACGCGATCCGCGGTCGCCGTCGCGCGCGGGGAAGTAGGTTCCGCCGAAGAAAGGTTCCCGGTCGGGCGTCATGATCACCGTCATCGGCCAGCCGCCGCGGCCGGTCAGCGTGCGCACGGCGTCCATGTAGACGGCGTCGACGTCGGGGCGCTCCTCACGATCGACTTTGATCGCGATGAAGTGAGAGTTGATGAAGGTTGCGATCTCGACGTCTTCGAAGGACTCGCGCTCCATCACGTGACACCAGTGGCAAGTCGAGTAGCCGACGCTGAGCAATACCGGACGCCCCAGGCGACGGGCGTCGTCGAATGCCTGCTCACCCCAGGGGTACCAGTTGACCGGATTGTGCGCGTGCTGAAGCAGGTAAGGGCTGCTCTCTTTGATCAGACGGTTGGTGAACACCGGAGCTCCGTCGTCGGACAGATGATGCGTGCGCGGCTCGTAGCCCTCCGGCCGCGTGTTCAGCGCGTGCCGCAGCCGCTCTTGCAGATCTCGGGCGAAGGGCTCGCCGCCGGGCTGCGACTCGGGAACTCCCCAGGCTCGCCTGACGACCTCGGGCTCGGGCTCGACCACGGCACTCCGCTGCGGGGCCGGCTCCTCGACCGTCGACTCCCCCGCACAGCCCGCCACCGAGCAAACCGCAGCCAGGCAACTCGCTGCAAACGCCGATCGGCCACGCTTGTGATAGGCACGAGAGAGGACTGACGACAGCGGAGCCTGCATGGGTGCGACGACCTGTATCATTCAGTCTCGCTCAGCTCCATCGGATCGGTCTGCAACGGTGGTAGCGACTCCATCTCCTGTTCGGCGCCGTCTCCGTCGCTGCTCGAACCGCCGGTGAACACCGATCCCAGCCCTCTGATCAGACGCTTGAAGCTGCGAACGCTCCCGCGAATGGCGTTGCCCGCCGTCTCGTCGACGATGCGACCGGCCGCATCAGGTACGGCGCGTACGGCCGTGCCCGGGTAGGCATCATAGGCCACACGCACCTTGGGCTCGCCGATGGTGCCGGTGACGATGGTCGGGATGTTCGTCCACCCGTGTCGGTCGGTCACGTAAGGCAGCAAGATGCCGCGCGAGAAGATGCGCCGCTCGGTTTCGGGACCGAAACCTACCCAGACCTCGAGATCGAGGCTGGCATCGAAGCCGACGCTACCGGTCGCGATCAGGCGCGCGTCGTTGCCACCAAGCACCAGGCGCGGCGAGCTCACGCGTTGGTCGGCGATCGAGAGCTGGCCACCGCAGCGGGTGATGTCCAACGCGTGGAACTCGTCGATGCCGGTGGCGTCGCTGATCTCTGCAAACAGCGTGGAACCGTAGACGTGGCCGTGGTCGACGGTCACCGTACCGTCGATGACCAGCGCGGCGAGCGTCTCGGCTTTGGTCATCCCCTCGCCGCTGAACGTGAACTCGAGTTCGGCGAGCCCCGCCGAGTCGCCCCAGCTCTCACGAGCGAACGGCTCCAGCAAAGCGGTCAAGTCCGCGTTCGAAAGCTCCGCGCTACCTTCGTAGCCGATCGGCCGGGAGATCAGATTGACGCTGCCGCGAACCTCGGCGGCCCCGCGAGCGAGCTCGCCGCTGATCCGCGATACGTCGATGCGCCCGTCGATCAACTCTCCGACGGCGCTCAAGTCCTCCGGCTGATAGCCGAACAGGTAACCGCGATCGGCCGTGATGCGAA
>JAKSAW010000067.1 GCA_022361455.1 Pseudomonadales bacterium
ACCTGGCCCGCTAATTAAGTGGGGTATCGAAAAATATGGCACGCAAGCGGTAGGAGCCAAAGTCGATGTGGGGAGCGTTGATTTTTCTTGGTTGTCGGCTCGACTTGCTATTGAAGATCTTGCCGTGACCGATCCTCAAAAGCCGATGTTTAATATGCTGGCTCTCAATAATATCGCCACAGAAGTGAACGTTGGTGAGTTGATAGCCGGAGAGGTTTATTTAAATGAAGTAGCTATAGAAGGGATCGCTTTAGATATCCCAAGGTCTTCCAGCGGAGCTGTGCCAGGCTTGGCTGGATCTAGTTTATTTGGTGAAGACGAGGGTGGCTTTTCGATCCCAGGGGTGGAGCTACCCGATACCCAAACCTTAGTAGAACAAGAAAAAGCAGTATACGAGCAGAAGATTAAAGACGTTCAGTCCGCTATCGATGCTAAAGAAAAAGAATGGAAAGCCTTGCAAGAAAGCCTCCCAGATAAAGCAAAATTAGAAGAGTATAAGGCCCGCTTAAAGGAGCTTAAAAAGAACAAAGATCCATTGGCGCGTATTGCTGCACTTAATGATTTAAAGCAACTTTCTAAAGATATTAAGAAAGATCTCAAGGCCTTTGATAAAGCTAAAAAGCAGATTAAGTCTGATTTCCAGGGATTAAAAACTGATATCGCTAACCTGAAAAGTTTACCGGACAAATCATTCGCCGAGATTGTCACCACGTTAGGATTGGAAGATTCAAAGCTCGCGAGCTTGGGAGCCAACATGTTAGAGGGGCCCATGCGAGTCTGGATTGAGAAGGGATTTAACTACTACAAACTCATGTCAGGAGGAGAGGCTACCAGTAGCCAAGAATCGAATGACGTTACTCCACAGACAGCGCCGAACTTATTTATTGAGCTAACAAAATTAAGTGGGCCATTTACCCAAGGTGACCAAAAGGGAGAGATCCTAGGAACAATAAAGAACTTTTCCGATGCACCCGCATTAGCCGGCAAACCTATGTTAATCGATCTAAAGGCGATGGGAGGTCAATTGGGTGAGATTAGTTTGGCTGGCACCATCGACCATTTAGAGCCTGGAAAAGAAAAAGATCTGTTGGCGTTTAAGATGGTGGAAACAGCACTGGATAACTTCCAATTGAGTCAATCAGAGTCTTTAGACTTATTACTCAAAAAGGCACTGGTGAATTTGGATGCACAGGCTTCTATTACCTCACTCGAGTCGCTGGATATTAACTTTAATAGTGTTTTTAAATCGTTGGATTTGGAGGCTGGTGGTGAAGGGGAGTCGCAGCAGGCTATCGTATCGGCTTTGACACAATTGTCAGAGCTGATAGTGAAAGGAACTGCTGATGGTACTATTTCCGATCCCAGTTTAAGGTTAAAATCCAATCTCGATGATGTGCTTAAGACTGCCTTGGGTAGTGTGATTAAAGAAAAGACTAACGCTTTTAAGGCTGAGTTGACCGAAAAGCTCAACGCTCAATTAACTGAAAAGTTAGGCCCCCTTGACGCCAAATTGCAGGACGCCATGGGTATTACTAAGCAGTTGGATGAGCAGAGTGCTGAATTTAAAGATTTTAATAAAAGCGTTAAGAAGTAGCCCGGATTGATAGCTGTCTAAATATACAGACATACCTGCTGTTAGCGCTGTTTCTGGTGGGGTCACGAGTATTTATGTTGCTCCGCGCGTGGTGCCTTTAATTTAACCGTATGTCAGCGTTTACTTGCTTGCTAAAGCCCATGAATTGGTGTTTCATGCACAAGCGATTTGTTGACACCCTATACCTGTCACGAAATTGACATAACGCTGTTGATAAGTTTCATCAACAAATAAGTGATTGATTTTCAGGGTTAAAAAAATTGACGTTCTTTTGATCAATTAGCTGGGCGTCTAGATAACACGGTGCATGTGAGCATTTAACCCAAATCAATCCCCAAAGTTATCCACAGAAAATGTGGAAAACTGAAATATTGCGGTTTGCCTAAAAAGCAAGCTGATAACTGCTATGCTTATAGTAAGCATTGAGACGTGAAAGACAGAATGAACGCATTAACCACTGAATACCCCATTATTCTTGATATTGAGGCCTCAGGCTTCGGTTCTGGTAGTTATCCCATAGAAATTGGAGTTGCATTAGGTGATGGTCGATTACTAGCTAGATTGATCAAACCGATGGATCATTGGACTCACTGGCAAGAAAGTGCGGAACAGGTGCATGGCATTTCCCGACAGCGTTTAGTGAATGAAGGTTGTGATCCCAGAGAAGTGGCTATGGAACTCAATAGCTTGCTGGAAAACAAAACTGTCTACACCGATGGCTGGGGCGTGGATCGCAGTTGGTTAGCGTTGTTGTTTTACGAAGCTCACGTGATACAGCGTTTCAAGTTAGAGTCAATCTACACTCTTTTGTCAGAAGAGCAGTTGGATAGTTGGAGTGAGCATCGAGATCGAGTACTTTCTTTAACCGGAATGGTTCCTCACCGCGCCGGTGCTGAT
>JAKSAW010000809.1 GCA_022361455.1 Pseudomonadales bacterium
GTGCCCCATACAGGTACCACTAATCGCCCATTGAAAGATGAGTTCTTAAGCTGTATTCCATGACCAGGCCCAGCTAAAAATACTTTATCTAGATTGGGAATAAGGTAGGAAATTTCCTGTCGCTCGCTCCATGTTTCGCCTTCATCATCCGAAAACGTGACATAAATTCGGTTGTCTCGTGAATTTAATTCCGTACCAGAGTAATGACTAAATACGAGCACAATTCTGTCGTTAATCTCGTCGTATATCGGAACAGGATTTGACGAACTATGATTATCATTAGAATCAACAATATTCATTTCCTGCCAAGTCTCGCCTTCATCGAAGGATCGCTTTACAACAATATCTTTATCACCTTGATCGAAATAGGACTTTCTTTTTTCTGCAAAGGCCAATAGGGTCCCGCTGTCAGTTTTGAGCAAGGAAGGGATACGATAGATCTCGGCTGTGGGAAAAAATTGGCTTTGGTACACAACTGTTTCATCAGCAACCTTGCAACCGGATAAAGCCGATAGAAGGCACGCTATAAAAATGCCACGCACGAGAAATATTTTATTCGAGTAAATACTAAGAAAACAGAACATAACTTCCCTCAAAAAAAAGGGCTAGAACGACTAGCCCTTTTTATTACTTATGGATAAATACTACAAAGATTCTAAGAACTGACGCAAAGCGCTTTGATCACTTGATGATCGGCCAGCATAAGATTGTTTACTTTCTTCTGCTTCGCCACCATGCCACATAATGGCATCATGAAGATTTCTAGCACGGCCATCATGTAAATACTGAGGATCACCGTGGATATCTTCACTTCGAGAAATTCCCCACAATGGAGCAGTACGCCATTCAGTGTTTAAAGTGCCTTCTTCAGCAAATGTTGCAGCTAACCCTTCTCCCATATCATGCAGCAGGAAGTCAGAGTAGGGCATAATCGTTTGGTTGTTAAGTTCGGGGAACTTATGGTTATCACCTGTTACGATCTGCTCAACGTGACAATCATTACAGCCGATGTCACGGAAGATGGTTTCACCACGATTAACTGCACCATCATTGAAATTTCTGCGGGGTGGTACACCTAGTAACGCGTTGTAAACTTCCAAGCGATCCATATTGGCATCGGACATTTCGATACCTCGATTGTCCTTCACCTGGTTACAGGTTATTTGGCTACTGCCACATTCAAGCTCTGGGAATAATGAACTAGTAACACCCATATCACCATTCAACGCTGCTGCAATCTGATACCTCAAACTCGCAACACCAGCCTGCCATCCGAAACGCCCCACACGCTCAGTACCGGATACAGGATCGAATACAATGCGCGCTTTACCGCTGATGCCATCACCATCTTTATCATTCGGATCAGCCAATTCCATTAAAGTCTCATCAGAAATCGCATCGATTAGACCCACACCAATTAACGAAGGCGCTGTACGAGCAGAGAAACTGTTAGGCTGCTTGCCGCTGAAGCTAAATCCATTGTTGGTACGGTTAATCGTTGCTTCTGATTCGATATTGCCATTTCTGCGAGTTTGAATCTGGCTACCGAACTCAGGGTCATCAGTTTTAAACACCATGTTCGTAATGTCATTGGTGTCGTGATCGGCTTTCCCGTTCTTCTCATGGCAGTTTGCACAGCTTGAGTTAATGAAGTGCGGCCCTACTTTATTACGCATTTCACCAAAGTTACCCATACCTCCTTCTGAATGTTTACCCGTCGATAAATCACTATGATGAATACGACGACCTTCTACGAATGGCTGTGCGTGTTCAGGTGCAATGTTCAAGGCAAGTTGCATTAACATTTGATCAGGCTCGTCTGAAGTATCATCAGAGATCGTTAGATCACCACCGGTTCTTGCCTTCTGTGGTAACGGTTCGGAGTCGCCACGACGACCTGTCGGTGCCCAAGGTTCTAGACCTCCCTGGCCAGCGTGATACAAGAACGCACGGGAGTAGTAACTTGTGCGACCACCATCAGGTTGCATGAATACACCGATCTCAAATTCAATCATCTCGCCCGGATCAATTCGGTGATTACTATCTGGAGAGAACGTAATAGTCTTGGTCCATAATCTGCTGTGCACGCGGTTCAAGCCCATGTTCTGATGGTACTCCGCTACTGTATTCACGCCGGTAAAGAATGCACGGAAGTTAGGTGTATTTACCCAGTCATGCTCGGGTGTCACATTGAACGTAATGCTGCTTTGACCTGTTGGCGTGCGGTCAATAATTTCTACACCGAACGTACGGTTGCGGAAGTAGTTTGGAACGAAGTGCTGATAAGCGTGGAAGAAATCTTCACGGGCGTGACGGTCTCGAACACGACCACCGAAGCGAGTTACACGATAGCCTTGGCTATTGGTGTACTGTATCGGGCTATCAACGGTTGGTATAGAGTCACCGATAGTGCCTCCCGATACAGGACCTTGATTTTCAAGTTCTGTATCGGCTGTTACGATTTCGAAGTAGTTGAAGTTGAATTCATTGGATCCGAAGTTCGCACGAACAGTATAAGTACCAGGTTGCAGAGTAAAGGTTTTGCTTTGAATGGTTCTCCAGTTTTGCCATCCGAAAGTATTAGGCACGTTCATAGAACCCGTAACGTTCTGGCCGCTGATGGAGAAGCTCATGCTCTTGCCATTGCTCTGAGCGGCAACACGAGAGAAAAACTTATACTCGCCAGCCTCGGCTACCGATACACGATACTCTAACCATTCGCCGGAACTAATCCAACCAACATTCAAACCACCATCCGTATCGTCAGTGTTTTGCAGGTCTACATCATCATTACGTTGATTAAGAGAACCTGGTTCATGACCATTGGTTAAGTCGTTGTAGGCAACATAGTCTTCTGCTTCAACTCGACCAGGAACCGCAACGGATGGACCTGTATCACCGCCACCATTATCGGAGCTGTCGCTATCTGAGCCACCATTGTCTCCAGAATTGTTGCCGGAGCTGTCAGAACCATTATTTCCATTAGAA
>JAKSAW010000273.1 GCA_022361455.1 Pseudomonadales bacterium
CTTGGATTTGGAGTTTGAGAAAACTTACAAAAAATTCTTTATGCCTAAGGTTCGCGGCAGCGACGCAGGTTCTAAAAAACGATACGCAGGCTTAGTTGAAAAGGACGGGAAAGAAAGAATGGAATTCGTTGGCCTTGAATTCGTTAGAAGAGACTGGACAGAGTTGGCGAAACAATTCCAAGAGCAAGTCCTTACAAAAGTTTTCAATAGTGAAGATCCAACCAAGTTTATCAAGAAGTTTGTTGACGGTTTGAAAAAAGGAAAGCAAGATGAATTACTTGTTTATAGAAAATCATTGCGTAAAGGCGTTGAAGATTATACAAAAACAACTCCACCTCACGTCAAAGCTGCACGGAAGTTAGATAATGTTACTTCAAATGTCATAGAATATGTCCTGACAACCGATGGCCCCGAGCCAATCTCTAAAATAAAGCACGCAATTGACTACGAGCATTATATTGAGAAACAATTGAAACCAATCGCCGACGCAATCCTGACATTCTACGACACAAACTTCGAAGACGTTTTGAAAGGTTCAACTCAGATGAGTTTGGGGAACTTTTAAATTAATACGTGTTTATCTAATAAATCAAAAAAAGCTGCGAATAATACCGCTGTAAAAATCCCTATTAGAATTTTTTCTTTCGAAGTTAAATCTGATGCGAAAGAAAGTGCAACAAGACTTCCGCTCGCGGCGCCCGATATTAACCCTACTAAATATTGGTGAAGATATTTTCTTTTTCTCACTTTCAAACCTTCTTCAAAAATCCGCCAACAACAACTATGAAATTGTCTTCTTCCAGTTCTTCTAGAATCTTTTCAGTTTGGGCTTCGCCTAGGCCTTGGTTTTGGGCTTCTATCAAAACAGCTTCTTTCTGAACACGGTCTTTTTTACCAGTGGTCATTTCGTTTATAATGTTCATTACCTTGATCTTATTATCTGTTTGCTGCTCTTCCAAAACCCTTGAAGCCATCATGCGCTGTACCCGCATGATCTCATCAAAGTCTAGACCATCTACCATAATAATCTACGCACCCCATTACTAGTATACTATTGAAATATAAAAAAGTTATGAAGTTGTGGTGGTAAAAAGTATACTAA
>JAKSAW010000557.1 GCA_022361455.1 Pseudomonadales bacterium
CTGTTATCAAATTCAATCATCTCACCGTACATTACGTCGGCAAGACCATGAATGCGCACGATACCGTCAGATACACTTACAATAGTACCTTCGTTTCGCGCTTCAGAGCTTGTATCCAAATCAGCTATACGTTGCTTAATAAGATCGCTGATTTCTGATGGATTGAGTTGTTGCATGCTAGGATCCTCAAACTCAAGAATTCAATGTTTCGGCCAATTTAGCGAGCTTGCCTTTAACCGAGCTGTCTAGAACTAAGTCACCGGCGCGAATAACTACGCCACCAATTAATGACTTGTCCTCTTGTGACGTAATCGTGATCTCGCGATCCAATTTACGCTTGAGAGCTTCGGCAAGCTTGTTTGCCTGGTCGTCTGTTAATGCAAAAGCACTTGTTACTTCAACGTCTACGCTCATTTCTTTTTGAGCTTTCAACTGCTCATAAAGGCTAGCGATTTCCGGTAATACGGTTAGACGCTTATTGCTTGCTAATAATCGAATGAAGTTTTGTCCAGCTTCATTCAATTTCTCGGAACCAACTTTAATAAATGCTTCTGCTTGGTCAGCAGCAGTCGTTTTTGGGTCAGCAATAAAACCTGCAAAGGCCTCATCCTGTGCCACACCTGCTGCGAAACCCAACATATCAGACCAATCAGCTAACGAACTATTTTCGTCCGCATACTGAAAAGCTGCTTTCGCGTAAGGCCGAGCAACTGTCGTTAGTTCTGCCATTATAATGTTCCGTTATAGTTCCGATGCAAGTTGATCTAGCATCTTGCTGTGAGCTTCTGAGTCGACAGAAGCGCCAAGGATTTTTTCAGCACCTGCAACAGAAAGTAGAGCAACCTGTGCGCGAAGAGTTTCTTTCGCTCGGTTTACTTCCTGATCAACTTCAGCTTGAGCAGCGGATTTAATTCGCTCGCCTTCAGCTCGTGCTTGATCCTTTGCTTCTTCAACTAGTTGAGTAGCTCGTTTGTTCGCCTGCTCTATAAGTTCAGCAGCATTTGCTTTTGCTTCATGCAAAGTTTCTGCTGCTTTCTTCTTAGCTAGCTCAAGGTCTTTTTCAGCCTTGTCTGCTTGTTGCAGGCCGCCCGCAATTTTTTCTTCACGCTCGCGCATCGCTGTAATTAACGGTGGCCACACAAACTTCATGCAGAACCATACAAAAATAGCGAAGGCAATTAATTGACCAACCAAAGTCAGATTAAGACTCACAGCAAATCACCTCATGTATAAGTAGTAGATAGGGTTGCCTGCGGATCATGATAGTTCAGTACCGATCATGACCTGAATTAACCTGCTGCTGGCGCTACCACGAAGATCAAATACATCGCGATACCAACACCGATCATTGGTACAGCATCAAGAAGACCTGCCATCAAGAAAGTTTTGGTTTGAAGCTGTGGTGCTAGTTCTGGTTGACGTGCAGTACCTTCAAGTAGCTTGCCACCTAAAAGGGCAAAGCCAATACCAGTACCCAAAGCGCCCAAGCCGATCATGATTGAAGCTGCGATATATACGAGTTCCATTTGAGACTCCTAGTTTTAAGTAAAAATTAATTAAGGTTTAAATCAGTCTGTGAATTTAGCATCAATGATCTTCGTGAGCCTGACTCATGTAAACAATCGTCAGAACCATAAAGATGAACGCTTGAAGCGGAATCACCAGAATATGGAATATTGCCCATGGCACATTTAACGTCCATTGGAGATAGAAAGGCAGAAGGGCAATAAGGATAAATACAACTTCACCAGCGTACATGTTACCGAACAAACGTAAGGCCAGTGACATTGGCTTGGCGACTAAGCCAATGATTTCTAAGAAAAGGTTAAACGGAATCAACGCCCAGTGATTAAACGGTGTTAAAGAAAGCTCTTTAGCAAAGCCGCCTACACCTTTCACTTTGATGCTGTAGAAAATAATTAGAATAAACACACCCAGCGAGATACCAAAGGTACCATTAGGATCTGCGGTAGGAACAATCTTGAAGTAAGGTGCACCCAAAGCATGGGCAATACCAGGAATCACATCAACGGGAACCCACTTCAGCGAGTTCATTAGGAAAACCCATACAAAAATAGTCAGGGCTAATGGTCCAATCAGTGGATTACGACCATGAAAACCTTCTTTAACCGTTTTATCAACAAACTCGACAACGACTTCTACAACGTTCTGTAAGCCTGAAGGAACCCCAGCGGTGGCACGTTTAGCAGCGCGGGTAAATACCAATAAGAAAAGCGCACCCATTGCAAAGGACCAGCCCAATGAATCCACATGAATTGCCCAGAAACCCATTTCACCGATTTCTTCAGCTGTGGTAGCAAATCCCCAAGTGCCATCTGCCTTTTCACCATAAACAAGGTTTGTTAAATGGTGTTTTATATAATCTGTAGAACTTCCGCCTGCCATGAAGTTGAATGCCTTTTTCTCAATGTGTAGGTCTAGTCGTTATCGCTCTTTTGTCGATCCGACTTACCCACAAGGTTAGGAACAAACCAAGTCGAGCAGTGTACTGCTGTGTAAGTCAGAATAAGTGCTAGCGCGTGTTCTCTTGCACTTTCTAAGTACTTGAAGGCAGCAATGAATAGCACTGCTGCAATCATAAACTTACCAGCTTCACCACGGTAAATCGCTCTGATCATTTGGGAGGAAGCGCGGGCCCCCGAATAACGGAAAGCCTGAATTATGAAATAGCCATTCGAGATCGTGGCTATCCATCCCCCGCATAGTGCTGCTAATGCAACCATTTTGTTGGCGGCTAATAGTGTCAACAGGGGTATTAATGAGGAAAGCAGTGCTTGTGTTACAAACACTTTGATTGCGAAATGCCTGTCGTTTAGGCTTTGAGGCATTATCACAAACTCACCAATTACTAGCTCTGTTAACGACTACTTCACTGTCGTTAGCGATTCAGCAGTTTGATACCTCGCAAGCACAATAAGGCTCCCGAGGTGTCGAGCGGTGCAGATTATAGTGACTTTCACCAGGGCAAGCAATAGAACAAAGAGGCTATTTGATATGATCCAGGATGCCATCTAACTCATCCAAGCTGCCATATTTGATGACTAACTTTCCTTTTCCCTTGGCAGTGTGTTGGATCATGACCGGCGCGCCCAACTTATCGGAAAGATCATCCTGCAACTTTCTAACATTGGGATCGAGTTTATGTTCTGGTTTCGCCGTAGCCTCTTGTTGCATACGTCTTACCAAGGCTTCTGCTTGACGCACAGATAGGCCTTTCGACGCTATATTTCTGGCAGCTTCGGTTTGCTTAAGATTTTCTAGGGTTAAAATGGCGCGAGCGTGGCCCATTTCGATATCACCATGCTCTAACATAGTCTTGGCTTCACTACTCAAACTCATTAAGCGAAGCAAATTGGTGACGGTTGTACGGGATTTGCCCACTGCTTCAGCTACTTGCTGCTGCGTGAGCTCAAATTCGTCTTGAAAACGCTGCAATGCCATCGCTTCTTCAATGGGATTAAGGTCTTCACGCTGAATATTCTCAATAAGCGCCATCGCGATGGCTGCTTCATCCGCCACTTCGCGAATAACACAAGGCACTTTATCAAGTCCAGCTAGCTGACTCGCTCGCCAACGACGCTCACCCGCAATGATCTCATAGTGGTTCTTTCCAAGAGGGCGAACCACTATAGGCTGCATCACCCCTTGAGTTTTAATACTCTGAGCAAGTTCTTCGAGGGCTTGCGGATCCATATCACGGCGAGGCTGATACTGACCGCGCTCGAGAAACTCAATAGGAAGGTGGCGCAACACACCATCGATATTTTCTTGGCTAGCAGGTTCGAGTTTTTCTTCGGTGGTAGCGACTTCTTGTTTGGGTGGCGCAGCACTGCTGATGAGTGCATCTAAACCACGTCCAAGGCCTTTTCTTTTAGCCATGACAATCCTATTGTAATTATTGTTGCGGGCAAACCATCGAGTACAACAAAGGTTTCAAGAGAGGAAAGATTATAAACCGGTTTGCTGATTACACAATGCGACGCAATCTTAAGCTAGTTCAGCTTGGCTTTTTTCTGAGCGACGAATCATTTCACCAGCTAACGCCAAGTAAGCAACGGCACCCCGTGATTTTTTATCATACTCAATCACGGGCAAACCATGGCTTGGAGCTTCCGCCAAACGAACATTTCTTGGAATGATGGTTCGGTAAACACGTTCGCCAAAGTGATCCGTCAATTGGCTTGATACCTGATTACTAAGCGCATTACGTGGATCGTACATAGTACGAAGCAAGCCATCGATTTCTAAGGTAGGATTTAAAACGGACTTGATGGTTTCAATGGTATTTAATAGTGCAGACAAGCCTTCTAGTGCGTAGTACTCGCACTGCATTGGGATCACAACAGAACTTGCTGCTGCCAACGCATTTACTGTAAGCATGTTAAGTGATGGCGGACAGTCAATAATGACATAATCATATTGATTTTGAACTTGGGCTAGAGCGCTAGTCAAGCGACGCTCTTTATTGTCCACTTCAAGTAACGCCACCTCGGCGGCCGTTAAATCACTATTGGAACCAATAAGATCAAATCCAGCTTCAGTTGGTTGCTTAGCTTCTGAAATAGGTGTGTTTTCAACCAAGACATCATAAATCGACAGTTCGAGCTCATGCTTATCAATGCCCGAACCCATGGTGGCATTACCTTGGGGATCTAAATCGATTAATAATACTTTGCGCTTAGTGGCAGCAAGAGACGCGGCTAGGTTAACACTCGTGGTGGTTTTACCTACCCCTCCTTTCTGATTAGCAACTGCTAAGACTTTCCCCATTGTTATACTCCCAGAGGCTTCATGCATCTCTTGGTTTTAAAATGATTAGATGTCGTTGCTCATGCAAATATGGCACCGATAATTCAATTTGGTCTTCAACTACAACTGAGTTAGGCAATTCTTCAATCTCGCTAGTTGGAAATTGCCCCTTCATTGCTAGCAGCTCTATGGAAGGATGCATCATGCTTCCAGTTTGCTCAACAAATTTCGTTAAAGATGAGTAGGCTCGACAAATTATTTGTTGAAAAGGTGATTCAGGGTGGAAGTTCTCCGTGCGCGCTTGCGCCACTTGCACGTTTTGAATACCTAATTCAGAAATCGCCTGCTTAATAAAACGAGTTTTTTTTCCGTTACTATCTAACACCGTAAAACTCAATTCCGGTTTAGCAATAGCGAGCGGTACTCCAGGAATTCCAGCTCCAGTTCCAACATCAAGAACACTTGTGCCTTTTATCCACGGTAAAGCTACTAAGCTATCAAGCAAATGCTTGATGACCATTTCTTTACGATCTGTAATCGAAGTTAAGTTGAATGCTTTATTCCACTTAGTTAACAACTTTAGATATTCAATCATTTGTTGCTGTTGCTGATCGCTTATAGAAAGAGAAGTTTCTTCAATTCCTTCTTTAAGCAATAATGCTTCGGTACTCCAATCTTCTGCCATCATCTTTTTAAGCACTAATCTTTTGTTGCATGGATCGCTTTTTTAAATGAATCAGCAGAATAGATATAGCAGCAGGTGTCACTCCTGGAATTCGAGATGCTTGACCAACGGTCTCAGGCTTTGCCTCAATTAGTTTTTGCTTAACTTCGTTAGAAAGGCCTTTGACATCATCGAAATTTAAATCTTCGGGTAATTCTGTATTTTCATTGCGTCGTAACTTTTCAATTTCTTCCTGCTGGCGCGCAATATAGCCTTCATACTTTGCACCAATTTGAACTTGCTCAGCAACTGCTTTATCACCCACATGAAAGGTAGTTGCAGTCGCGATTTTTTCATAATCCAATTCAGGACGACGCAATAAATCCATCAAGTTATATTCACGAGATAGTGGTCGATCAAAATATTGATTTAAAGATTCAGCCTCTTTAGATCCAGCTTGAATCCAAGTTGATTTCATACGCTCTTCTTCTTGGGCAATGGCATCTTGTTTTCGACAAAATGCTTCCCATTGTTCATCGCCTACCAAACCTAAATCACGACCCACTTCTGTTAATCGAGTATCAGCGTTATCTTCTCTTAGTAACAAACGATATTCGGCACGACTAGTGAACATTCGGTAAGGTTCTTTTGTTCCCAAACAAATTAGATCATCGACTAATACACCTAAATAGGCATTGTCACGATTCGGATACCAACCATCTTTATCTTGAGAACGTAATGCTGCATTTAATCCGGCTAATAAACCTTGCGCTCCTGCTTCTTCATAACCGGTAGTGCCATTAATCTGGCCAGCAAAATATAAACCTTGAATATGTTTTGTTTCCAATGTGTATTTCAAATCGCGAGGATCAAAGAAATCATATTCAATGGCATAACCGGGTCTTGTCATATGAGCGTTTTCAAATCCGCGAATGGAATGGATTAAATCCAACTGCACATCAAAAGGAAGACTGGTTGAAATTCCATTTGGATAGAGTTCGTGAGTAGTAAGACCTTCAGGCTCCACAAAAATTTGATGTGAAGATTTATCAGCAAAGCGATGAATTTTATCCTCGATGGATGGACAATAACGTGGACCAATCCCTTCAATCACTCCCGTATACATGGGAGAGCGATCTAGACCACCACGAATAATATCGTGAGTTTTTTCATTGGTATGAGTAATAAAACAAGAAATCTGTTGAGGATGATCTTCAAGTGAACCACGGTAAGACATCACTGGTGTCGGCGTGTCACCTGGCTGCTCATTCATGACACTAAAATCTACAGTTTTGCCATCGATACGCGGTGGTGTCCCGGTTTTTAAACGGTCAACTCTTAGTGGTAATTCACGCAGACGATTAGCAAGCGCAATTGAAGGAGGATCGCCAGCACGACCACCGGAATGATTTTGTAATCCGATATGTATTTGACCGCCCAAGAAAGTGCCTGCTGTTAACACCACAGTATCACTATGGAAGCGAACACCCATATTGGTGACAACCCCTCGAGCTGATTCACCTTCCATGACTAAATCATCTGCCGCTTGTTGGAAAATATCTAAATTCGGCTGATTTTCCAAAATCTCACGTATAGCCGCTTTGTAGAGAACACGATCTGCCTGGGCACGAGTAGCACGAACAGCTGGTCCTTTTCTCGAATTTAATACCCGAAATTGAATGCCACCCTTATCGGTAGCCAATGCCATAGCGCCACCCAAAGCATCAATTTCTTTCACAAGGTGGCTCTTGCCAATACCACCAATTGCTGGATTACATGACATTTGACCAAGGGTTTCTATGTTATGAGTGAGCAATAGCGTAGAGACGCCCATGCGTGCAGACGCCAGCGCAGCTTCTGTACCTGCGTGACCGCCGCCAATCACAATGACACCGTATCGCTTGGGATAATCCACTCAATTTTCCTCGATTCAAAAAAGGCTGAAAGCCCAGTAACCCTGGGGGCTCACTAGTATACGAGCTATTATCGGAAAGAAAAGATCCAGCTCAAAAATTAAACAGAATTCAGACTAACAAGTGATTGAAGAGCTACTTGCCGATACAGAATGTAGAGAAGATGCGCCCTAGAAGTGCATCTGGAGTTACTTCACCAGTAATCTCACCCAAGAAATCCTGGGCAGCTCTTAAGTCTTCCGCTAACAACTCGGCGGCTCCGTGTTCATTCAGCTGTTGCCGACCAGCATGCAATGCAGTTTGTGCCGACTGCAAAGCTTCAATATGCCGCTGCCTGGCAGTAAATCCACCCTCTGACACCGCTTGATAACCCATTACTTCTTTGAGGTGGGAGCGCAACGCATCAATACCAAGCCCAGATTTAGCTGAAATACGGATTAGTGATTGATCACTAACACTTGTATCTTGTAGCTGAGCTACAAGATCTATTTTATTGTGAACAACGGTTATCTTGTCTGGATTAGACAGTCTCGCTACAAAATCAGGCCAGATCGTATTCGGGTCTGTCTCTGTAGATTGAGTTGAATCAACCAGCAATAACACTCTGTCTGCCTGCTCAATTTCTTTCCAAGCACGCCTTATGCCTTCTTGCTCAACTTCATCAGCGCTTTCTCGAAGCCCTGCTGTATCAATAATATGCAGCGGCATACCATCAATATGGATGTGTTCGCGCAACAAATCACGGGTTGTACCAGCAATGGGAGTCACGATGGCGCTTTCACGACCGGCGAGAGCATTCAATAGGCTGGATTTGCCTGCGTTAGGGCGGCCGGCTAGCACCACTTTCATACCTTCTTTAAGAAGAACGCCACGATTGGCTTCTTCGAGAACCGCTTTCAGCTGGCTCACAATTTGAGAAAGATCAGCGGCAATTTTTCCATCAGAGATAAAATCAATTTCCTCTTCTGGAAAATCGATAGCTGCTTCGACATACATACGCAGTTGAGTAAGCTGCTCTACTAAGCCATGAATGCGCTCGGAAAATGCACCTTGCAAACTGCGCACCGCGCTCTTAGCAGCCTGCTCCGAAGCAGCATCAATAAGATCGGCAATGGCTTCTGCCTGAGCAAGGTCTAACTTGTCATTCAAAAATGCACGTTCTGAAAATTCACCCGGGTTTGCTAATCGAGCGCCCAACTGAAGGGTTTCTTTGAGCAGCGATGCCATCACCATTGGACCACCATGGCCCTGCAGTTCGACTACATCCTCTCCAGTAAATGAATTTGGGCCAGGAAAAAACAGAACTAATCCCTCATCAAGAACAGTGCCTGTTTGATCGTAAAATTGATGAAAGTGTGCAAAACGAGGTTTCAGTTGCGCATTTCGCCGACACATAGATGAAGCAATGGAGGAGGCTTGAGGTCCAGATAAGCGGATAATGCCAACACCACCTCGACCCGCAGGAGTAGCCTGGGCCGCGATGGTGTCTAAATGGGCTTGAGAGTCAGTAGCGCTCATTAGCCGAAGTTGCTCAAGCTACTTTTTAGTACCGGCAGCAGCTTCAATGGATCGAGTGATGTACCATTGTTGCGCGATAGATAACACGTTGTTGGTTACCCAGTAAAGAACCAGACCTGCCGGGAACCATAGGAAAAACACCGTGAAAATTATCGGCATCATTCTCATCATTCGCGCTTGCATTGGATCAGGTGGCGCAGGGTTTAAAAGCTGCTGAATGAACATTGTGCCACCCATCAAAAGTGGCAACACAAAGAAAGGATCCATCACGGATAGATCAACTATCCACAAGAAGAATGGTGCTTGACGCAACTCCACACTTTCTAGAAGCGCCCAATAAAGAGCGAGGAAAACAGGCATTTGCACAAGAATTGGTAAACAACCACCGAGTGGATTGATTTTTTCTTCCTTGTACATTTTCATCATTTCTTGGGACATTTTTTGGCGGTCATCACCAAATCTTTCCCTCATTGCCACCAACTTAGGTTGGATACGTCGCATGTTCGCCATCGAGCGATAACTCGCTGCAGATAATGGGAAGAACAAAAGCTTAACCATTAAAGTCAGTAAGATAATCGCAACACCCCAGTTATTACTGAAACCATGGAATAGATCCAAGCACCAGAACAAAGGCTTTGAAATGAAGAACAGCGGGCCATAATCAATGGCTACATCGATCCCTTTAGCCCCTTCTATATTTTCTAGGATTTTTAGAATCTTAGGCCCGGCATAAAAACGTGCCGAGATACTGTCTTGATTACCCGCTTCAACCGTCAATAAAGGAGAGGTGAAACCAATAATATAATCACCTTTAACTTTGCGGGTTTCATAGACATGAGATAACTCCTGATCAGGAATCCAAGCACTCATAAAGTAGTGCTGAATCATGGCTAACCAACCACCAGGAATCTTCTTCTTAAGACGTTGCTCGTCAATATCTTCAAAATCGACTTTATTGTAGGGCTGCTCTGTATCCCAATAGGCAGCGCCTAAGTAGGTCGGCAAGCCAAAACCAGTGGCATCTTTAGTGCCAGGATCAGGGCTTCCGTCTCGTTTAATTTGACCAAACAAAGCGCCACGCCATTCAGCACCGCTTTGATTATTAACATCGTAAGTTACGTTGATTAAGTATTCACCTTTGTTGAAGGTAAAACGTTTAATGATGATCGCACCAGATGCCTGAGTGAAGCTAAGTTCGACATCCAAAGTTCCATCTTCACCCATTTCATATAACGTTTGATCCGAAGAGTAATGTGGACGACCTTGGCGGCTAGCGTCAGGACCATTTTTGCCCACAAGGCCACTCTGAGCGATATAAGTGTGTTGACGATTTTGTGCTAACAGGGAGAAAGGAATTTCCGGCGTTTCTACTGAATAGGCATAATCAAGCAAATCCACCGAAATAATGTCACCACCCACTGGATCAATTAGAACCTTTACCACATCGGTAATGACTTGGATTGGTTGCCCAGTAGGCTTAGCTGTTTCGCTAACTTTGGTGTTTACAATCTCATCTTCAGGCGCGGAGGGAATATCTTCATTTTGAGCGATAGGCACATCAGGTTGATCGAAACCACCCTGTGGATAACTTTGTGTATTATTTTGTGCTTGAGGCGGTGGAGGAGTAGCGCCGTAATCCTCTTGCCATTGGAGGATCATCAGGTAAGAAACTATGGCTAGACCAACTATTAAGAACGTACGTTGCAAATCCATGGCATTTACTTACTTGTTTTTAAGGAGTTTTTACCGGAACAGGAACAATCGTCGGGGACTAAATCTACGCCACCTGGATGCCATGGATGGCATTTCAAAAGACGTCGAATTGCTAAATACCCACCCTTGAGCGCCCCATATCGGGTAATAGCTTCTTGTGCATAACTCGAACAGGAAGGGTAGAAGCGACAATGTGGGGCCATCATTGGGCTGATCCATTGTCGGTAAAACCTAATCAGGTAAAGCAGTAAGGCTTTAATCACCTGTTGCCTCCATCCCAGAGCTATCGTTTTAGACTTGCAAGCTCAAGGAGCTCATGCATTTAGTCTTTGTCCGTCCCCTGTTGCGAACGTTGCTTTTCGCGTTTGCGGACAATATAAGGCCAAGCCTTGGCGAGAATATTACGAAGCTCTTGCTTCTCGGTATTTTTCGCCCCCGCCCTGACCAAAACGACGAGATCTAACCCTACAAGTTGTTGCTGATGCTGCCGAAAGCTTTCTCGGACAACTCGCTTAAAGCGATTACGTTGCACGGCGAGCTTTAAATGCTTCTTTGAAGCAACAATCCCAAGCCTAGATGGCTCGGTTGGTGCCCGTTCGGCGGCAAGCACCAAAAGTGCAGGAGTGGAAAACCGGTATGTTGCTTGATCAAAGGCTTGTTTGTAATCCCGAGATGTCAGCAGACGTTGGTGTCGCTTAAAAGCGAATGATTCCACCCCTACAGTTTTTCAATTAAGCCGATAAACGCTTGCGGCCTTTGGCACGACGACGAGCAATAACTTGACGACCATTTTTGGTTGCCATGCGTGCACGAAAACCGTGAGTACGCTTGCGCTTTAAATTACTAGGTTGAAAAGTTCTTTTCATTGCTAACTCACAAAATCTGAACGTTCAAAAGAAGTGCTGGAAAAAAGAGCGGGAATTCTATGGGGAAAGGGCACCAATGTCAAACAGGTTTCAAGGGTCAGATTTTTAGGTTCGGATACAATATAAATATATTTAATTTATATATAAAAAGATGATTATTAATGATTATTAGTGTTAACTAATTCTGTGGATAAGCTTTAAAAGCTTATAAAAAACAGTAGCTTAATTCTTTAATAACTATGTGTTCTAAAACTGTATTTATTGATAATTAATGGTTGAATGAAATGTGGATAAATCGAGGGGGCTATCTATACACAAGGTTTTCATCAGTTTAAGCAGGTTTCTTCCATAGGGTTATCAAAATACTTATCCACAGAATTTTTTTTAATTTTTTCGCACACTGTAGATATTTCATTCAGGTAATTTTACCAAGTGGAAACTGCTGAGAATTTCAAGCAAAAAAAAGCAATTTTTCCTGTGGATAAGTCTGGAGACCGGGTATATTATTTCCCCTCTTTTTACAAATTCACCGCCATAAACAACGATTTAAGATCGAGCTGTTTGGGGACATAAGAATAGAGGGCATCGGCGTGGGGAATGCACTGTGGTATCGGTGTCTTGATCGCCTTCAAGAAGAATTACCATCTCAACAATTCAATATGTGGATTCGCCCGCTTCAGGTAGAAGAAGAAGGCGACAGTTTGCGTTTGCTGGCGCCTAATCGCTTTGTATTGGATTGGGTCAATGAGAAGTTTCTAAGCCGTATCACCGAATTGTTAGATGAGCTTTGTGATCAAGACCATGGACCAAGGGTTGAATTAGCTATTGGTTCACGCCGAGTTGCGCGTAAGCCTTCGCAAAAGAAGCCAACGGAGAGCCCTGCAAGTTTATCTACTGGTGGTGCGTCTGGTTCACCAAGAGTGGATACTTCACAAGGTCGTTCAGGCCGATCAGTAACTGTGGTTGATCAAGATACAAGGCGACCTTCCATTCAAGAGCCTAAGACCACAGCTACTAAAGAGCGTGAGGTGGATGTCGGTGGCTCCATTAAACATAAGACTAATCTCAATCAGACCTTTACGTTTGATAGCTTCGTTGAAGGTAAGTCCAACCAGCTTGCGCGCGCTGCAGCTACTCAGGTGGCTGAGAATCCAGGGCAAGCATACAATCCTCTGTTTTTGTATGGTGGCGTAGGTTTAGGTAAAACGCACCTTATGCACGCTGTGGGTAACTATATGATGGCTCATAACCCTAATGCTAAGGTGGTTTACTTGCATTCAGAGCGTTTCGTTGCTGACATGGTTAAGGCGCTGCAAATTAATGCTATCAACGAATTTAAACGTTTCTATCGATCTGTTGATGCCTTGTTAATCGATGACATACAATTTTTCGCGGGTAAAGAACGTTCTCAAGAAGAGTTTTTTCACACCTTCAATGCACTTTTAGAAGGTGGTCAGCAAATGATCCTTACCTGTGATCGGTATCCAAAAGAAATCAGTGGTGTAGAAGAAAGACTCAAGTCACGATTTGGATGGGGATTAACGGTAGCAGTAGAGCCACCAGAGTTAGAGACTCGAGTGGCTATTTTGATGAAGAAGGCTGAAGAGGCAAAGATCTATTTGCCAGATGACGCTGCATTTTTTGTTGCGCAACGGATCCGTTCCAACGTTCGTGAACTTGAAGGTGCCCTAAAACGTGTTATCGCCAATGCCCATTTTACGGGAAAGCCAATTACTCTGGATTTCGTGAAGGAATCTTTGAAAGACCTGTTGGCACTGCAAGATAAGCAAGTCAGTATCGATAATATTCAAAAAATAGTCGCTGAGTATTTTAAGATTAAAATCGCTGATATCTTATCGAAGCGCCGAAGTCGTTCTGTTGCAAGGCCAAGACAAATAGCAATGGCTTTGGCAAAGGAGCTGACCAATCATAGCTTGCCTGAGATTGGGGACGCTTTTGGTGGTCGTGATCATACCACCGTATTGCATGCATGCAGGAAGATAAAAGAACTAAGAGAAAGCAACGCAGACGTAAGGGAAGACTACACAAACCTGCTGCGTTCGTTAACTACATAATATAAGTAAGTAATCACTAACAAAATAGAATAGTCGTTGGGAATTGCTATGAAATTTACCGTTAGCCGGGAAAAGCTAATCAAACCTTTACAACAGGTTGCTGGGGTTGTTGAAAGACGTCAAACACTGCCCGTGTTGTCCAATGTATTAATGGTGATTGAAGGTAATCGCCTATCGCTCACCGGAACCGATATGGAAGTAGAGTTAGTTGCCCATATTGAACTGGATGAAGAGCTACCATCTAGTGAGATTACCGTACCTGCCAAAAAGCTAGTTGATATCTGCAAATCACTACCCAACGATTCCGACATTTCGTTTGAACTGAATGATCAAAAGATGACGGTAAAAAGTGGTCGAAGCCGCTTTTCTCTGGCTACCCTCCCCGCTAACGATTTTCCTAATTTGGAAGAAGCGACTGGCGATATTGAGTTCTCTATCAATCAAGGCTATTTAAAGCAAATTATCGATCGAACTAGTTTTGCGATGGCGCAGCAGGATGTTCGTTTTTACTTAAACGGTATGTTGTTTGAACTCAGCGAAAATAGACTTCGAGCAGTCGCTACTGACGGTCACCGCTTGGCTTTGTGTGATGGCGAAGCACAGATAGCTGTTAGTGAAACGACCCAATCCATTGTGCCCAGAAAAGGCGTGATCGAAATCGCTCGTTTGTTTAGTGACGAGGATGGAGATGTTGCGATTGCTTTGAGTCAAAATCATATTCGAGTAGAAACCAGTGAACTTCGTTTTACGTCAAAACTAGTAGACGGCAAATTCCCTGACTACCAGCGAGTCCTGCCTAAGAAGGGCGATAAGATTGTCATCGGTGAAAAATCAGAGATGAAGCAATCGTTTTCGCGCGTAGCCATTCTTTCTAACGAAAAATATAGAGGCGTTCGGATTAAGGTTCTAGCAGGAACTATCACTATTGTCGCTAACAACCCAGAGCAAGAAGAAGCAGAAGAAGTCATCAGTGTTGATTATGACGGTCCAGAGTTAGAAATAGGTTTTAACGTTAATTATCTACTTGATGTACTTAATGTCGTTATTAGTGATAGCGTAAAGATCGCCCTTAATGATTCAAATAGCAGCGCGCTAGTAACTGATGCCGAAGACGAATCTGCAATGTATGTAGTAATGCCAATGAGACTTTAATTAGTCTCATTGGTTTTATCAAAATGCCCTAGATGTTAATCGACCAGCTCGATATATATAAATTCCGAAATATCTCTCAAGCTAGGGCCTCTCTCCATAAGTTTAATTTAATACTAGGTCCTAACGGTGGAGGTAAAACCTCCGTCCTTGAGGCTATCTATTTTTTATCGTCCTGCAAAAGCTTTAGAACAACCCAGATAAACACACTAATACAGAATCAAGAGCAAGAGACAATTATTCGAGCGGCGACCAAAACTGGGAATGTAGGATTGCAAAGGCACAGGAATGCCAAGGTCAGTATTCGAAAAGATAATAATAATGTTAATAAAATATCAGAGATAACCCGATTATTGCCTGTTCATGTAGTCGAGCCAAATTCAGTCAGTTTTGTAGAAGGTTCTCCTAGCGAAAGAAGAAAGTTCTTGGATTTCTCAATGTTCCACGTGGAACATCTCTACTTAAATACCTTCAAGGCTTTTGCAAACAGCCTTAAACAAAGGAATGCAATTTTACGAAAGGGGGGTAGTTTGTCTGATCTGAAATATTGGAACCCTATCTACATCGAATCGGCATGGTCTCTGAATGTTTTAAGAAAGAGACTCTATGATGAAGTAATAGCCCCCGGTATCAGGGCGACATTAGAATTTTTGGGAGAAGATCTTGATGTGGCGTTTGAATATTCTGATGGCTGTAAATCAGCACAGAACCAGGATGAGTTCCTTCGATTTCTTGAACAATCTTTGGAACAAGACACTAAGTTTAAGTCGACTCAATTAGGCCCTCACAGAGCGGATATCATACTAAAAAGTAAAGGGAAAATAGCTAAAGATTACCTATCACGGGGGCAGAAGAAACTGCTAACATATGGGGTTAGGCTGGCCCCTGCTTTGATGCTTAATAAACGACGTGATAGCAGTGGAATTATACTAATCGATGATATGCCATCCGAGTTAGATAAAAACTCGATAATAAAAGTTTGCTCCTTGCTTAAAGAAGTATCTATTCAAACAGCGTTAACTGCTGTTGATACCGAGAGTGAACAGACCAAGACAATAAAAGAAATGTTAGAACCAGAGATGTTCCACGTGGAACATGGTGTACTGAAAAATATTTAAGAGCTAATCCGGAGCCTCTCCTAAATGAGTGAAGAAGAAAACAACTACGATTCCTCCAGTATCAAAGTACTTAAGGGACTAGATGCCGTGCGCAAGCGACCTGGTATGTATATTGGTGACACTGACGACGGCACCGGTTTGCATCACATGGTGTTTGAGATTGTCGATAACTCTATTGATGAGGCGCTTGCCGGTTTTTGTTCTGAGATTCGAGTTGTCATTAGACCGGATGAATCAATCACTGTATCTGACAATGGTCGTGGTATTCCGGTAGATATTCACCCTGAAGAGGGTGTTTCCGCCGCTGAAGTTATTATGACTGTGCTCCATGCGGGTGGAAAATTTGATGATAACACTTACAAGGTGTCTGGTGGCCTGCACGGTGTGGGCGTTTCAGTTGTAAATGCCCTTAGTGAAACTCTACAACTTACAATACGCAGGGCTGGTAAGGTTTGGGAACAAATTTACCGACATGGTGTTCCTGACGAACCCCTCAAAGAGGTAGGCCAAACAGATTCCACCGGCACTATGGTTCATTTCGTGCCTAGCGCTGATACCTTTTCCAATATCAAGTTCTCACACGATATTCTAGCTAAAAGATTGAGAGAGCTTTCCTTTTTAAACTCTGGTGTACGAATTGTTTTAGTTGATGAGCGAACCGGTACAGAAGATGTTTTTGAGTATGATGGTGGATTGAGTGCTTTTGTTGAGCATCTTAATACCAATAAACAGCCTTTAAACAAGGTTTTCCACTTCAATGCAGATAGAGAAGAGGATGGCGTTGGTGTAGAAGTCGCACTTCAATGGAATGATAGCTACCAAGAAAACATCTACTGCTACACCAATAATATTCCTCAGCGTGATGGTGGAACCCATTTGGCTGGCTTTCGATCTGCACTTACGCGCTGTTTGAATGGCTATATGGAAAAAGAAGGTCTGCTAAAGAAATCGAAAGTTGCCACATCTGGTGATGATGCTCGTGAAGGGCTAACCGCGATTGTCTCTGTTAAGGTTCCTGATCCTAAATTTTCTTCTCAAACTAAGGATAAGTTGGTTTCCAGTGAAGTGAAGTCGGCTGTCGAACAGTTGATGGGTGAGAAGTTAAGCGAATACCTTTTAGAGAATCCACAGGATTCAAAGTCTATCTGCGGTAAGATTATAGACGCTGCTCGTGCTCGCGATGCTGCCCGTAAGGCTCGTGAGATGACTCGTCGTAAAGGAGCGTTAGATATAGCTGGTCTCCCTGGCAAATTAGCCGACTGCCAGGAAAAAGATCCTGCACTATCCGAACTATACCTCGTGGAGGGTGATTCTGCGGGAGGAAGTGCCAAGCAAGGTCGCGATCGAAAATCTCAAGCTATCCTGCCATTGAAAGGTAAGATTCTGAACGTAGAGAAAGCCAGATTCGATAAGATGCTATCTTCTGCTGAAGTTGGAACTTTGATTACAGCCCTTGGTTGCGGTATTGGCCGAGAAGAATACAACATTGAAAAGCTTCGCTATCACAGCATTATTATCATGACTGATGCGGACGTGGATGGATCTCACATCAGAACCCTATTGCTTACGTTTTTCTTCAGGCAAATGCCAGAGCTTATTGAACGTGGTCACATCTATATTGCTCAGCCGCCGCTTTATAAGATCAAGAAGGGTAAGCAGGAAACCTACCTTAAAGATGATATTGCCTTAGACGGACATCTCACCAATACGGCGTTAGAAACGGCCTCATTGTTTGTAAACCCTGAGGCACCAGGTATCAGCGGTGCCCCATTGGAAGAGCTGGTAAAAGAGTACCGCGCAGCGATGGGTGTGGTAGCGAAACGCTCCCGCTTAATCCCAGAGTACATTCTCGAGAACCTAGTTTATCAACCAGCTTTTGAGGAAGGTTTCTTTGAAGATAAAGCTAAGGTAGAAGAATGGTGTGAATCCTTCAATACTCGCCTCACAGCATCAGCCGATCCTTCAGAGCGTTACGAAGTAAACGCCTTTGAAGATAAAGAACGTCATATCTTTGTACCTCAGGTAATTCAGGTGGCGCATGGAGTGCCTCATGAATACATGTTGAATAAAGATTTCTTAACCGGAGAAGATTACTTGTTGATGTCTTCAGTGGGCAATCGCCTCACCGGTTTGATTGAAGCAGGTGCCTTTATACAACGGGGTGAAAAGACTCGCGAAGTGGATAGCTTCAAAGAAGCGCTTGAATGGCTGATGATTGAGTCACGTAAAGGTCATAGCATTCAACGCTACAAAGGTCTGGGTGAAATGAATCCTGATCAGCTATGGGAAACCACCATGGATCCGGAATCAAGACGTATGCTGCAAGTAAGTATTGAAGATGCAATAGCTGCAGATCAGATCTTTACCACGCTAATGGGCGATCAAGTAGAGCCGCGAAGGGATTTTATCGAGACAAATGCGTTAGATGTAACTAACTTGGATGTTTAATTAACAAAAAAGCCGCTGAAGCAGACCAATAGCCAAGCGGTTTTTTTGTTAATATTATCGAATGTAAGTGATTGCTAACTAACGATGGTCTTGTGTTGTGACTGACTAGCTGAGCTTATCCTTTTCGACGTCCATCCATTCCTGAATTTCTTGTGTAAGATCTTTTGGCTTACGATCTTTTGTTTCGATTGCCTTGCCAAATTTAACCGTTACCGTACCAGGATATTTGCTGATTCTATGGGCCGGCCAGACCTGTCCTGCGTTATGGACCAACGGAACGATGGGTACAGAGTTTCTTATTGCTAGCATTGAACCTCCGGCAAAATGAGGTTGTTTCTCACCGATGGCTACACGAGTACCCTCAGGGAAAATAAGTACCCATAGGCCTTCTTTTAAGCGCTCTTCCCCCTGGGCGAGAATTTGCTTTAACGCGTTGGTCTTTTGGCTGCGATCAATCACGATAGGCTTCATGAATCTTATTACCCAACTGAAGAAAGGTATCCACATTAGCTCTTTCTTGAGTACTGTTGCTTGAGGAGCAAAGTAACGCTGTAAAAAGAAGGTTTCCCAAGTACTCTGATGGTTGCTGACGATGACACATGGCTCTTTTGGTAGATTGTCTAAATCGATCACGCGATGGTGAATACCGCAGGCAACTTTCAGCCACCACTCTAGAAAATAAACCCAGGAGCTCGCTAAATAATAACGCTTCTCAAAAGACAGAAGAGGCAGAACGATAATCGAAAACGTGCCGAATAGAATTACGCTGATGACATATCCAATATTAAAGACGATGCCCCTAATTAATGGCATTACTACATCCTTTGGCCATAGAGATTAACTCGAGTTGCAAGAAGTTGGCGCCTAGGAGAAATTATCACCACGGCGCCTTTAGGATAGGAATTTATTGTAGTTGCGATATATCTGCAATATTGAGAAACAATTTGTGAAG
>JAKSAW010000559.1 GCA_022361455.1 Pseudomonadales bacterium
AATTCACCGCTCCCGGAACCAATTTCTAACAATGAATCACTTTGTTGCGGTTGTGCCTTCAGTAGTAAATCACGAGCACTTTCAGCGTACTGATCAAAGGTGGCAATCAGTTCCTGTTGCGCTTGGAACTGATCTGCATGCTTATTGAAGAAGGCGCGAGCAGCTTCGGCTCGTTGATTTTTAACTTGTTCGATTCGGGTTTGGGTGTTTTCCGAAAGCGGAATTTGATCAATGGCTTGGAATAGGGCCGACAAAAGCTGGCCATGGGGCTGATGTTCATTGCCCAGGCAGCGGCGATAAAAGATGGAATTACCTTCGCGGCGGGTGGTGACTGCGCCCGCGGTGGCTAGCACCTTTAAGTGGTGGCTCATGCCCGATTGCTTGGCTTCAAAAATATCGCATAACTCCAGTACACCAAACGAATCGGTACTGAGAGCACGGAGAATCTCCAAGCGCAAAGGATCGCCGCCGCTCTTATTGAGGGCGGCAATGGCCTGAAGCTGCTCTTCGGCGTTCAAGTTGTTGTTAGTGCCATCTAAAGGAGGATTCAAAGGGAAATACCCGATCTAATTCCTGAGTTATCGATAAAGGATTTGAGAAGTGTAGCAGCGGATTTTATCTATATCAAAATATTTTGATATAGATTTATGCCTGAGAGCGATTAGCCTGTTGGATTTTGTCTAAAAGCTCGCCAGTGGTGATCGGTCGAGCGAAATGATACCCCTGAAATCGCTCACAACCCTGTTCTACCAAAAGCTCTAATTGTTCAGGAATTTCAACACCTTCCGCCACTACCTTGAGTGACAAATGGCGTGCCATGCTGACGATGGTGTCGGCTATGGCGCGATCGTTGGCGTTGGTATGAATTTCCCTAACAAAGGACTGGTCAATCTTTAATTCGTCTATGGGTAGGCTCTTCAGATAGCGCAAAGACGAGTAACCAGTGCCAAAATCGTCTACCGAAATCATGAACCCTAAGTCTTTTAGTTTCTGCAGAAGTCTTACCACGCTATCAAAATCTTTGATCAACACGTTCTCGGTGATTTCTAGGGTGATCAGCTCTGGCGATATGCCATATTTCTGAATGGTAGACCAGAGTTCATTGACGAAGTTGGCTTGGAATAGCTGCAGTGGGCTGAGGTTAATGGCCACTCGGCCGTACTCTTCGGGCAGATTATTATCTTTGCAGTAGGCGATCCACTGGGCCACCTGTTCAATCACCCACTTGCCAATTTGGGTAATGAAGCCGGTTTCCTCGGCGATGGTGATGAAGTGAAAAGGCGATACCATGCCTAACTCGGGGTGCTTCCAACGTAATAGACATTCAGAGCCGATCACATTGCCTTTGGCATCGTGTTTGGTTTGCAGATTGATGAACATCTGATCGCGTTCCAAGGCTTTGCGCAGCTCTTTCTCTAGGATCAGGCGCTCTTCATTGGCTTGCTGCATTTTCGGCTCAAAGAAGCGCACCGTATTGCGGCCTTCGCCCTTGGCGCCATACAAGGCTGCATCTGCCTGTTTGAGAATGTCTTCGGTTGTTTCATTGAGTTTGGGGAAAATCGCAACACCAATGCTGGGTGTGATATGCAGATGATGTTCGCCGATCACATGAGCACTGATTAGATGCTGGGAGATTTTTTCTGCAGTACTGCGAGCGTTCTGCCCTGCCTCTTCATTATCCTCACCACAGCAAGGCAGGATAACGACAAATTCATCACCACCGAATCTGGCGACGGTGTCTTCGGCGCGCATGCATTCCTTCAGGCGCTTGGCCACTTGCTCTAGTAGTAAGTCCCCAACCGAGTGACCCAAAGTGTCATTGATGTTTTTAAAGTGGTCGAGATCAATAAAAAGAATGGCGCCTTTTTGGTTTTGGCGGCGACATAGTTGAAGTGCCCGTTGCAGTTCTTCCATAAATAAACGGCGGTTCGGAAGGTCTGTGAGCGGATCGTACAACGCTTGGTATTCCACTTTGGCTTGGGCAGCCTTACGTTCGGAAATGTCACGACAGGCAATGAGGAATAGGCTGCTGTTGTCTTCATTAATGTATGTGATCACGGTGTCCACAGGGAATTTTTGATCGCAACCGTGAAACGTCATTTCTTCGCGGAAAACACCATTTTCCTGGGCCTCTCGCAGCCATTGATTGGAATGGGTGGCTGGTTCTTCAGTGCTGGAGAGGAAATTGTCTAGCGTTAGTGGGCGGCCAATGGTCATGCTACCTAGATCAAGCATGCTGTGGGCGGTCACATTGCCATCGATTAACTTGTTGTCGCGAATAACTAAAATAATATCGGTAGATCCGTTAAAGAGGGCGCGATATTTCTGCGTGCTTTCCGCGAGCTGGCGCTCGGTTTGTTCGCGAAGCTCAATGTCGTCCAACAGTTCTTTGTTGGCGGCTTGAAGTTCTTTGGTGCGGGTTTTTACGGTGTCTTCGAGAGTTTTCTGATGCTCTCTCAACCTTTCTTCTGCTTGAATTCTGGAGTCGATTTCGGTGCTTAAGGCGCGATAGCTTAACGACAGTTGAGCATTGAGCCGCCGCGCGAAATAGGCGTATAGAAAGGTGGTTAATAAGATTAAGAAACCGAATACACCAATAATAGATCGGATCAACAGTGAGAATTCGTCCACCAGCCAGCTAAAGTCTTTTCTAATGAGCACATTGCCAATAATACGTCCGTTCATATCCGTCAGCCCAATCTGACTGCGAATTAAACCAATATCCTCTTTATCAAAGCTCAAGCGGATTTTAGTTTGGCTAAAGTAGGGGGTGACATCTTTTTCAGGAGGAGTGCCACTGTAGGCAATCATCAAATGATTCGCATGCTGTTCCCAAGTGCTGTTTGCTTTTTCGCCGTTCATCGCCGCCCAGCGATCTTTGTCTAATAGCTCTTTATGAACCATGACTGCCAGCTCAACATCTTCTGCATCAGCTACCCAATCGACAATGGGTTGTAGAAATGTGCCTAACTCAATGTAACCTACTATTTTGTTGCCAACACGCCAGGGTGCGACGGTGCGCAATAGGGTGTGCCCATAGGTGCTCATTTCTATACCGGAAACAGTGGCTTGCGACTCTCGGGCGTTGAGCAAGGTCGATCGATTGGGCTTATCATCGAGGCTGCTTGGGAAGTGAACTCTGAGGAATACGCTGCCGTCGGGGTTGTGGAAATAAAAGTGGCCAATGGCGGCGGTGCGTTTGTAGTAGTCCAGCATTGGTTTTGCCAGCTCTTGAAGTGCTTCTCGGTCACCGTTCATAAAGGCTTTTTGCAAGCGCTTATCGTTACCAACTTGATAAATAAGGCTTTCTTGGGCACCTGCAGTGGCCTTCACTGCAGCGCGCCACTGCAGCGCTAAATTGGAGACAAAGTGACCCTTCTGGCTTTGCACCATGCGATCGAGAATATGCCACTGGGTCATGGTCCATGCCACCAGCATAAACAGCGTAAAAATCAGAAAGGGCGCGATCAGTTGCGCCCGCACTTGTACCGGGTTTTGGGTCATTTTCTAAGACTGAATATCGATATCGATGGAGTGCTCTTTAAAGCCTAGCACAGCTGCTGAATTTGGCCCCTTGGCTGCCCTTGAATCCGAGATCATAGGTAAATAGCCAAAAAGTTGGGGAATCGATTTGAAGCGAAGGCTTAGGTAGGCGACAATAGCGCCCGCGCGGTACCTGGCGTCAGCAAAGTCAGGGCAGCGCCTCGCCACCTTTCGTTAATAACTGATTTATTTAGGAGCCCGCCGCTCATGTCAACGCGTCGTGATCTTGCCAATGCTATTCGCGCCTTAAGTATGGATGCCGTACAAAAAGCTAAATCTGGACATCCAGGAGCACCCATGGGAATGGCGGATATCGCCCAGGTGTTATGGTGTGATTATATGGATCACAACCCTGCCAACCCCGACTGGTCAAACCGCGATCGTTTTGTGCTTTCCAATGGCCACGGCTCCATGTTGATCTATTCGTTGTTACACCTCACGGGTTACGACGTCTCCATTGAAGATCTACAAAACTTCCGTCAACTACACGCTAAAACAGCGGGTCACCCTGAATATGGTTACTGCCCAGGTGTTGAAACCACTACAGGCCCCCTAGGGCAAGGTATCGCGAACGCAGTGGGTATGGCTATCGCTGAGAAAACGCTAGCCGCGCAATTTAACAAGCCTGGCTTTAATGTGGTTGACCACAATACCTACGTGTTCATGGGCGATGGCTGCATGATGGAAGGTATTTCCCACGAAGTTTGCTCATTAGCCGGCACCTTGGGCTTAGGCAAATTGATCGTTTTCTACGATGACAACGGTATTTCCATTGATGGTGAGGTTGAAGGCTGGTTCAGCGACGACACGCCCAAGCGCTTTGAATCTTATGGTTGGCACGTGATTCCTAATGTGGATGGTCACGACAGCGAACAAATTCGTGCTGCCATTGAAATGGCGAAAACCAATGACGACCGCCCAACCCTTATTTGCTGTAAAACGATTATCGGTTTTGGTTCGCCGAACAAGCAAGGTAAAGAAGAGTGTCACGGCGCTCCACTGGGTGACGACGAGATTGCTTTGGCGCGCCAAGAGCTGGATTGGCCACACGATGCCTTCGTGATTCCTGAAGATATCAAATCAGGCTGGGACGCCTCTGAAAAGGGCGGCAAAACTGAAGAACGTTGGAACCAGTTGTTCAGTAACTACAGCAACGAATTTCCTGAGTTGGCGGCAGAATATGAGCGTCGCATGAAGGGTGATCTACCTGCTGATTGGGCTGAGAAATCTCAAGCCTATATCGAAGACCTTCAAGCCAACGGCGGTAAAGTGGCGACTCGTAAAGCGTCGCAAAATGCATTAAACGCCTATGGGCCTGAGCTACCAGAGTTCTTGGGTGGCTCCGCTGACCTTGCGGGTTCCAACTTAACGTTGTGGAGCGGTGCCAAAGGCATTAGTGCTGATGATGCTTCTGGCAACTACGTTTTCTGGGGTGTGCGTGAATTCGGTATGACTGCCTGTATGAATGGTATTGCCCTGCACGGTGGTTTCATTACCTATGGCGCCACCTTCTTGGTGTTTATGGAATACGCTCGCAACGCCATGCGCATGGCGGCCTTGATGAAGCAACAGAACATTCAAGTTTACACCCACGACTCTATTGGCTTGGGTGAAGATGGCCCCACTCACCAACCCATCGAGCAAATGGCTAACCTGCGCTTAACGCCAAACATGTCGCTATGGCGCCCATGTGATGACGTTGAAACTGCAGTTGCTTGGAAATCTGCGATTGAGCGTAAAGACGGTCCTACTAGTTTGATCTTCTCTCGCCAAGGTTTGGCGCATATGGATCGTTCTGCTGAGCAATTGGCTAACGTGGCGAAAGGCGGTTATGTCTTGAAGCCGTTTGCGGATGGCGATCGTGATGCGATTCTAATTGCCACTGGCTCAGAAGTTGAATTGGCTTGCCAAGCAGCAGAAGCGCTGGCTGAAAAAGGCAAGAATGTGAGTGTGGTTTCCATGCCTTCGGTAGATGCTTTCCTTGCGCAAGATGCTGATTACCAAGAAAGCGTATTGCCAGCGGATATCACTGCTCGAGTAGCGGTTGAAGCGGGTATTGCTGATTACTGGTACCGGTTTGTTGGATTACAAGGCGCGGTGGTTGGTATGACCAGCTTTGGTGAATCCGCACCAGGTAATGTGCTGTTCGAACATTTCGGTTTTACCGTGGATAACGTGGTGAGCACTGTTGAGGGTGTTCTCGCTTAATCGCGAAACAATTGAATGACCTTAAACGTTGCCATTAATGGGTATGGGCGCATCGGGCGCAATGTGTTGCGGGCTTTTTATGAAGACACCGCCAATTGTCAGTGCTTTGGTGCCCACAAGGGTCACGGCTTCAAGATCGTGGCCATTAACGATGTGGGTTCGGCAGAATCGCTAGCACATTTAACCCGTTACGACACGACCCATGGTGCTTTTCGAGCTGATATCAGTCTGCTGGAAGAGCAAGGCCAAGAGTATTTGCAGGTAAACGGTGATAAGGTCGCGATCTTTCATCATGAATCACCTGGAAACTGTCCTTGGCAAGATTTGAAGATTGATGTGGTGCTGGAATGCACCGGGGTTTTTCGGGCAAGAGACGATGCCGCTAAGCACCTAGCAGCAGGTGCTAACACCGTGGTGATTGGCGCGGTTAGCTTTGATGAAGTGGATAACACTATTGTGTTTGGCGTGAATCATGATTCGTATGCCCCGGAACAAACCATCATTTCTAACGCGTCCTGCACTACGCACTGCATTGCACCACTACTAAAGATTTTCGATGCGCAGTGGGGTTTGCAAGAAGCCCTAATGACTGAAATCCATGCTTATACCAGTGACCAGTCTTTATTGGATAAAACCCATCGCGATCTGCGGCGCGCCCGAGCAGGTGCTCAGAACCTGATTCCCACGACTAGCAGTAGTATAGGGGCGGTGCAGAAAGTACTGCCTCATTTAGCCGGCAAGATCGATGGCTACTCTATGCGTGTTCCTACTGTGAATGTGGCGGCGGTTGATTTAACCATGCGTTTTGGTGAGCGTTGCAGCGTGGATGAGCTTCATCAATTGGTCGCAGAAAAAGCGCAGAATGAATACAAAGGCTTAATTGGTTATTGTGAAGAGCCGTTGGTGTCGTCGGATTTTATCCACCGTTGCGAGTCGGCTATTGTCGATGCCACCCAAACTAAGCTGTTGGGCGAATTGGTAAAAGTCACCGCTTGGTATGACAACGAATGGGGCTATACCCATCGGTTAATCGATTTATTAGATAGTATTGTGGAAAGCTTTAATAAAGGCTGAAACTAGACACAACCTTGAGTGAGTATTGGGGATAACACCATGAGCGTAATTAAAATGACTGATTTGGACTTGGCTGGAAAGCGAGTCTTGATTCGTGAAGACCTAAACGTGCCTGTTAAAAATGGCAAGGTCACCAGTGATGTGCGCATTCAAGCGTCTTTACCAACCATTCAGCATGCCGTCGATGCTGGCGCAAAAGTTATGCTGATGTCTCACTTAGGTCGACCCACGGAAGGCGAATACAATGAAGAGTATTCTCTTCAGCCAGTGGCTACTCACCTAAGCGGTCTGTTGGGTAAAGAAGTCCGTTTGGTGAAAGACTGGTTGGATGGTGTAGAACTCGCAGACGGCGAAGTAGTACTTTGCGAAAACGTGCGCTTCAATGTGGGCGAAAAGAAAGATAATGAAGAGCTAGCCAAGAAAATGGCTGCGCTATGTGATGTGTTTGTTATGGATGCGTTCGGTACCGCGCACCGCGCCCAGGCTTCTACCCACGGCGTTGCTAAGTTCGCTCCCATCGCTTGTGCTGGGCCTTTGCTAGCAAATGAGTTGGATGCTTTGGCCAAGGCAGTGAAAGACCCTGCAAAACCAGTGGTTGCAATTGTAGGCGGTTCTAAAGTATCTACTAAGTTAACAGTACTCGAATCACTGTCTGATGTGGTTGATCAGTTAATCGTGGGCGGTGGTATTGCTAACACCTTCTTGGCAGCGGCTGGTAAGCCAGTGGGTAAGTCTTTGTATGAAGAAGATTTAATTCCAAATGCTAAGGCATTGATGGAGAAAACCAATATTCCTGTGCCTACCGATGTGATCACGGGTAAAGAGTTTGATGAGAACGCCGAGGCCACCACTAAGGCAGCTGAAGATGTCGTTAGCGACGATATGATTTTTGATATCGGCCCAGATAGCTCGAAAGCGTTAGAAGACATTCTTGCTAATGCTAAGACGATTGTTTGGAACGGGCCTGTTGGTGTGTTCGAGTTTGATCAATTTGGTCAAGGCACTAAAGAATTATCGGAAGCCATCGCCAATAGTGATGCGTTTTCAATCGCCGGCGGTGGCGATACCTTAGCGGCTGTTGATAAATATGGCATTAAAGACAAGGTGTCATATATATCTACCGGTGGCGGTGCTTTCTTAGAATTCTTAGAAGGCAAAAAGCTACCCGCGGTTGCCGTGTTGGAAGAGCGTGCGAAGGAAGCCTAAGGCTAATTCGTTTGTGCGCATGAAAAGTTTTGCTGATGTTGTTTCTTGGCTGTTTTATTGCAACAACTCAGTGTTAGATTATTAACCGAATTGAAAATGACAGGATATTAGGGGGCTATTATGGCACTAATTAGTATGCGGCAGATGTTGGATCATGCGGCCGAAAATGGATACGGCGTACCTGCGTTTAATGTGAATAACTTAGAGCAGATGCGTGCAATTATGGAAGCAGCAGATAAAACCGATAGCCCTGTTATTGTGCAAGCGTCTGCCGGTGCGCGAAAGTATGCAGGCTCAAACTTTTTGCGTCACTTAATCCTAGCGGCCATCGATGAGTTTCCTCATATCCCTGTTTGTATGCACCAAGATCACGGTACTTCGCCAGCGGTTTGCCAGCGCTCTATTCAATTGGGCTTTAGCTCTGTGATGATGGATGGATCATTAGGAACCGACGGTAAAACCCCAACCGACTACGACTACAATGTTCGCGTGACTCAAGAAACTGTCGCAATGGCGCATGCGTGTGGCGTATCCGTTGAAGGTGAGCTTGGTTGCCTGGGTTCTTTGGAAACTGGTCAGGCTGGTGAAGAAGATGGTATTGGTGCAGAAGGCACCTTAACCCATGATCAGATGCTGACGGATCCAGAAGAAGCTGCAGACTTCGTTAAAGCCACTAAGGTTGATGCGCTAGCAATTGCTATCGGCACTAGCCATGGCGCCTACAAGTTTACCCGCCCTCCAACGGGCGATGTGCTAGCGATTGATCGTATCAAAGCGATCCACGAACGTATTCCTGATACTCATTTGGTGATGCACGGCTCTTCTTCAGTACCTCAAGACTGGCTAGCAGTGATCAACGAATTCGGTGGTGAAATTCCAGAAACTTATGGTGTTCCTGTTGAAGAGATCCAAGAAGGTATCAAGCACGGCGTACGCAAAGTGAATATCGATACTGATCTACGCTTAGCCTCTACCGGCGCTATTCGCCGCTTTATGGGTGAAAATCCTGCAGAATTCGATCCGCGTAAATACTTGAAAGTAGCGACTGCGGCGATGACTGAAATCTGTGTCGCTCGTTATGAGTCTTTCGGTACCGCAGGCAATGCCAGTAAGATCAAAGTGATTAACTTGGAAGACATGTATGCGCGATACGAATCTGGAGAGCTTGACCCTCGCATCAAGTAATTCGTAGTGCCAGTCTTAGTTAATAACTAAGCGTTAGTATCCAGAAAGCCGTTATTACGCCAATGTGATAACGGCTTTTTTGTTTCTTTCCATAGCTAGCTTATACTTAACTGATGAGCTCCTATGAATTCCCTTTCAAAAAAGACCAGATACGCTCTGCGTTAACCACTCTAAGAATTGGCCAACCGGTGACTGACGCACTGCCGGTGACCCGTTATCGTAAGTTCTATGGAATCGATTTTGAAAACCAAATCGAGGGGGTGACAGCATCACTTGGTATTATTAAATCCGCTGGCTTTGATATTGTTACTCATGTTTTTCAAAAGCAGGCGGCCAAAGGTACCGTGTTTGTGTTTCATGGGCTTTATGACCATGTTGGTATCTTCGATAAACCAATTCAGTATTTTCTAAAACAAGGCTATTCCGTTGTTGCCTATGATTTACCTGGTCATGGTGTGTCCAGTGGCCACTGGGTAGTGATCGCAGACTTTTTCCGTTATCAACAAGTCCTAAAATCGGTTATTAACTTTGTTATCGATCAATTACCACAGCCTTGTTTTGCCATTGCACAAAGCACCGGTGCTGCTGTGTTAATTGATGCTATGTTAAATCACCGATTTTCCGCTGAGCGATTTCCGTTTAAAAAAGTTGTTTTGTTAGCACCGCTTGTAAGACCCATGAACTGGCCAAGAAACCGATTGATGCACTCTGTACTTAGTCCATTCTTAGACTTTGTACCGCGCTCATTTACGTTTAATAGCCATGATCATGGATTCCTTAGTTTCCTAAGAAATCAAGATTCCTTGCAATCGCGAATGCTTTCCTCCCGTTGGGTGGGTGCATTAAAAAAATGGATCCCTAAAATAGAAGCAGCGTCCCCAGTTCATTGGCCAGTCTATATTATTCAGGGGCAACAAGATGAAACTGTCGATTGGGAACACAACATACCATTGCTCAAAGAAAAGTTCACCAATCTAAAAGTATCATTTATTGCCCCAATGCGACATCAAGTAGTCAACGAAACTGAAAGCATTCGGAAACAAGTATTTGAAAAAGCATTGGACTTTATTAAGCAGTGACCTTCAAGCAGCAATAGAGTAAGTTGCCCGATTTTCTTTAATCTCATCATTTTCAATACGCACGCTAGCACTAAAGGGGCTTTTTACACCATTTGCACCGCGTTCTAAGATGTGGGTATATATTTGCGTGGTTTTAACGTCCTTATGACCCAACTGCTCTTGGACAGTTCGTATGTCGTATCCATTTTCTAGTAAGTGTGTGGCGAATGAATGCCGTAGAGTATGGCATGTTGCTGGTTTATTAATTTCCGCTTTCCTATGCACGCTGTAATGTTTGCTCGCCAATATGATGTCGGCGTTCCTTATTGCTTCGAGGGTCTAGGCTTCTTTTTTCAGCAGGGAACACATATTGCCAGCCCCACTCTCGACAAGCATTTGGATATTTCTTTTCCAGTGCATAAGGTAAATAAACCTCGCCAAAGCCACTGGCGACATCAATATCAAAAATATTTCGAGCAAGATTAAGTTGTACTTTAAGATGAGGAATGAGCGAATCGTCTAATGTCACAATGCGATCTTTATGACCCTTACCATCTCGAACTATGATGCATTTATGATCGAGATCCAAGTCCTTTACTCGAAGCCTCACGCACTCCATTAAGCGAAGACCGGAACCATACAATAAACCAGCCATTAACCAATGTCGGCCTTGTAAGTGCTGGAATAAATTGGTTACTTCAGCCCTTGTTAATACAACAGGTAGCTTTTGTTGATGCTTCGCCCTTGCGAACTGGAGCTCATCAGGGAAGCGGATTTTTAAAACATTATTGTAGTAAAAGACCAAGGCATTTAACGCTTGATTCTGTGTTGCTGGAGCGACTTTTTCGGCGATTGCTAAATAGGTTAGAAATTTGTCTATATGCTGCGGTTTATAGAACACCGGGCTAACGGTGTTATTGAATTTAGCAAAACGCTTAACCCAGTAGACGTAGGCTTCCTCGGTGCGAATGCTGTAGTGGCGGATACGTATTTCTTCTTTGAGTTTCCCGATATTTAGAAACATATTAGAGTCCTTTTTAATATGCTGTATGTATTTACAGTATAGTTATGTGTTGTTTGGATGTAAAGCGTTGTGTTGAATTGGGATTTTTAGGGGGTGTTTCTTGCTATAAGCTAGAAGTGGTGGGAGGTTTGTCGGCGTATTATGTTGTTTTGAGGTTATATTTTTGGATTGTGTTAAA
>JAKSAW010000560.1 GCA_022361455.1 Pseudomonadales bacterium
CAAGAAGAGGCGCGCTTTAGCGCGTCCTTCTTGCTTGACTTGTTAGAATTTAGAAGCTCGGTCAGCTTCGATATTTGTGACTTTAATTTTTCGATTTCCTCGGGTTTGAATCCATGTCCCATATTGCGCTCAGCGAATTTCAACTCGATAAGCCGCGTTTCAGCTAGTAAAATTTGTAATTCGCCTAGATCATCAATTACGTTTCTGCCATTTTCTACCAGCTCTCCAAGCTTTGCTTTTACTGGGCCGATTTCTAATTCCCCGTTTTTGGAATCTAGCAGACGGTCTAAAAACTTTTGAACATAATCTTTAAGAAAGAAAATGATGACTATTGCTGCTACCGGCCAAGATACAAACACCTTTAATAGCTCGATAATCTGATCAGTACTCATATGTCTCTCCTTGAATTCTAACGCCTAAATAAGCCGACCCGCCAGGGGTCGGCTTAATTTTCTTGTTATGCGATTTACGCTGCTACCTAAAACAAAACTAACTGCTTAGCATTTGGGTAGCTGCGACAATGAGCGCAAACGCTCTCCCAGCGCCCAAAGCGGCGGCGCATATAGGAACGCACAAAGACAGACTTTGGATATGCACAAATTACCATGCCTAACTCCGTTCTATTGTCAGGAGCTATGGGGCGAATTTGCCAAACCGCATTATCATCCATATACTGCAAGATGTGTTCACGCACACGGTTGCAATGGGTAAACCCCAAGTAACCATTACATATGGGCCTTACAGGCCAACATCAAAGGGGTGCTCTTGGTCGGGTGACCCCTTTTTTGTTGCTTGGTTATAGGCTGCTGTACCAGCCTTATTCTTTTCTCATTCCAATACCTAAATCTAGAAATTGCCTCATTAACTGGAATGCTATTTCACCATGCCGCCCATGTCAAACAAAAATGTTAGTTTAGAGCGGTTGAAATGGGCGGAAGACTGAGCGATAATTCCGCTCAGTCACTTTTGAAGAGTTTGGAGGATGAAATGGTTGCCGGACGAAGCCCCGCTTATCCATACATTGACCTAGAAAAAGCAGTTGCCCAGGTTAATAAGATTCACGCTATTGCCAAGGGCCACGCCGTCAATATCGATAGCCTATTTAGGCAGCTTGGTTTTAATGGGATGACGGGAAGTTCTAAAAAGATACTTGCCGCCCTAAAGTACTTTGGCTTATTAGATCAGCCCCATGGCAGCAAGGAAGCCAAACTGTCTGAGCGGTCTATGCACATAATACATGGCGTTCAAGGCTCAAAAGAGCAAAAAGACGCTATCAAACAGGCATTTTTGGCTCCTGCCATTTATAGGTACTGCTG
>JAKSAW010000563.1 GCA_022361455.1 Pseudomonadales bacterium
GATTCGTTCGAATTCCGGGCAAAGTAAACCACGGGAACCAGTCCGGTCAACAGTGATTGGGGGAGGTCGAACCGTTCTCCCAGTTCGGAAGCCATGAACGGGTGCATGCTGCGTAGAACCGCACGCCCGGCCAACAGGTCCACCCCGGTACGCTTTAGCCCGTATTTCTCACAGTTTTTAAAAGCATCGGCCATCAGCCTATGGTATAATTAGGTATATAGCGATTATAACTAATATACGAGGAGATAGCCGATGCATACAGAGTGTACCTTAAAAAAGCTAAAATATCAAGGTCTTTTTAATCGTGAAATAGTCTCTGACTTTTGCGGTGGCCAGATAACTTCGGACGGTGGTGGTTTGTTATTGCGTGAGATTAATTTGGGGAGAGGAATAATCAATGGGTTTTCAAAATGCTTCAAAGACTACCGTAACCGTAATCAGATTGATCATAGTGTGGAAGATTTGGTTGGTCAAAGGGTTTATGGTCTTGCCTTGGGTTATGAAGATTTGAATGATCACGATGATTTACGTGTGGACCCTTTATTGGCAGTTCTGGTAGGTAAGGCTTCTCCCGATGGTGGAGATCGTAGGCTCTCAAAAGACAAGGGTAAAGCCTTGGCGGGTAAGAGCACCTTGAATCGTCTTGAATTGACTCCTCAAATAGCAACAGAACAAAGTCGTTACAAAAAGATCGTGTATGATTCGGAGAGAATCGATAAATTTTTTGTAAATTTGTTCCTTAACAGTTATAAGGGTTCGAAAAACCCGTCTTGGATTGTTTTGGACATAGACGCCACCGATGACCCGACCCATGGTAAACAAGAGGGAAATTTCTTTCATGGGTACTATGGTCATTATTGCTATCTTCCGCTGTATGTTTTTTGTGGTGATCACCTGCTTTGTTCCCGTTTGAGGACTTCGAATATCGATCCTGCCAAAGGTGCGGTTGAGGAATTATCGCGGATTGTGTCTGTTATTGGTAAACGGTGGCCGGGAGTAAATATTATAATCCGTGGTGACAGTGGTTTTTGTCGTGACAGCTTGATGAGTTGGTGTGAATCTCAAAAACAGGTTTATTATCTCCTTGGGTTAGCGAAGAACAATCGTCTGAAAAAAAAACTTGGCAAGGCACTGTCCAAAGCCAAACGGAGGTATTTCAAAACAGGTAAGCCCGCGCGATTTTTCCGGTGTTTCCGATATCGTACCCTTAACAGTTGGAGCCGCAAACGTCGGGTAATAGGTAAAGCCGAGTATCTTGCAAAAGGTGAAAACCCCAGATTTATTGTGACTAATCTGCCTACTGGCTTTGCATCCGTTACGCAACTTTATGAAGAACATTATTGCGCTCGCGGAGATATGGAAAATCGAATAAAAGAGCAGCAGTTAGGATTGTTTGCAGACCGTACCAGCACAGAGTTAATAAGGTCAAACCAGTTGAGGCTCTACTTCTCTTCTTTGGCCTATATCTTAATGGCAGAACTCCGTCGGGTGGGACTCAAAGGGACACAAATGGCTAACGCACAAGTAGGGACCATCAGAACAAAACTCTTTAAGATAGGGGCTTTGGTTAAAATCAGTGTTCGACGTGTATATTTGGCTTTCGGTTCGGGGTATCCCTATTCGGAATTGTTTGAGAGGGTCTTGGACAACATAAAAAGGGCCTACCCGTTATTGAACTGACCAAAGACGCAACAAACTTTTAAGTCCATGCCCTATGCAAACAGTCAGGGGATAGGTATGAAGGTTTTCAAGTTTTTTATGTAATTTTTGCGATTTTCAAAGAAACTCAAGTTGATAATTAACAATAACGCCAGTCAATCTTCCTCAGAAAAAATATGCTGGCGGAAAATCAATTATTTGGGATAAAACCTTCAAAAACTTCAGGGCTGTGAGAAATCCGGGTTAGGCATTCTCTTATCAATCTTTCAACTCTTCACCCTTGGGGCTTATGGGGACACAATTAAAACGATCCGTTTTGAAGGAAATGAAAAAGTTTCCAACGATACGGTGATGTTTTATATGAAATCCCGTGAAGGTGGCGTGTATTCGGAATCGATGCTGCGTGAGGATTTCCGGTTACTCTGGAAAACGGGTTTCTTCGAGGATATCGCAATGGATTCGGAAAAGGCGAAAATCGGCGAGGGGCATATCGTGACGGTACGACTGAAAGAAAATCCCATCATTGCCTCGGTTTCGTTTAAAACGGGGAAAAAGATCAAGCAAAAGGATATCCTTGAAAAGCTGGGTGAAAATAATATTTCATTGGCTTCATACGGTTATTATACGCCGGGCCGGATCAAAAAAGCGGAGGTGATGAAACGCCCCCTTTACAGACCGGCATACCGTTGAGGCTTTTTTAAAAGATACGCACAAGGAGAGTGGTGACAATGGAAATCAAGTACGCAAAAACCCACGAATGGGCGGCAAAAGAGGGAGATCTCTATATCTGCGGTCTCAGCGACTATGCTCAGGAGAAGATCGGAGATGTAGTCTTTGTGGAGCTGCCCGAGGTCGGGGCCGCCGTCCGCCAGGGGGAGCCCTTCGGCGTGATCGA
>JAKSAW010000564.1 GCA_022361455.1 Pseudomonadales bacterium
AAGGCTGCTGGTATTAGCGTGCGATCTCTCTATCGAAAGCTTAAAGAGCAGAGAGATAGTGTTACTTGACCGCCGTTTTCATTTTTTTGCCAAATATGGCAAAAAAACCGGTCATTAACGCAACCGGATGACTGTTTTCAAACGTCTAAATATGCCTGCAGCCCTTGCGTGGCAAGGGATAGGGCGGATTTGATATTCGTTCTTAATGTTTAATGGTTTTGGCTCGTAGATTGCTATCTCTTATGTAGACACTAAATCTATACGAGAGAGCCGTGCTTGATGAACAAGAAATTGGAAATCAAAGATATCAGCCCCACCGAAGTCAGTAGTGCGAAGCTATTTAACCCATCGCAGGATATCGCAGCCAAAACTGCTAGAGCCCAAAATAAATCAGCGCACCAACAGGACCTGTATCAGGCGCGCGAAAAAATATATCGCAAACTAGTATCAGGAACTTTTCAAAGGATCAGAGAAGTCACGATTTGGCTAACTTTGAGTGTTTATTTTCTTGGACCCTGGTTAACTTGGAATGGTCGTCAGGCGCTGTTATTCGATTTGCCAGAGCGAAAATTTTATATTTTTGGTTTTACATTCTGGCCGCAGGATTTTGTGCTGTTGTCTTGGCTGCTGATCATTTCAGCTTTCACACTGTTTTTTGTCACCGCGCTTGCGGGTCGTGTTTACTGTGGTTATGCCTGTCCGCAAACTGTTTGGACTCACGTATTTGTTTGGATCGAAAAGTTTACTGAAGGCGATCGCAATAAACGGATCAAATTAGACGCTCAAGAGTTAACGGCTAATAAATTTCTCCGCAAGTCATTGAAGCATTGTCTTTGGCTGATAGTGGCGTTCGCGACAGCATTTACGTTTGTTGGCTACTTCCAGCCGATTAAAGAACTAACACTTGATGTACTGTATATCGAAGTTCATGGCTGGGCCTTGTTTTGGCTTGGATTTTTTACATTAGCCACATATGGCAATGCAGGTTGGATGCGAGAGCAGGTGTGCATGTACATGTGCCCTTATGCGCGTTTTCAAAGCGCGATGTTTGATAAAGATACCTTGATAGTTACTTATGATGAAAAGCGCGGTGAGCCTAGAGGTAAACGCAAAAAGTCTGAAGACATAAAGGCTAGTGGCAAGGGTGATTGTATTAATTGCCAACTTTGCGTTCAGGTATGCCCAACGGGAATTGATATTCGTAACGGCCTTCAGTATGAATGCATCACTTGTGCTGCGTGTATAGATGCTTGTGACATGATGATGGATCAAGTTGGATATGATCGTGGATTAATTCGTTATTCTACTGAGCACGCAATGGAAGGGGGTAAAACTCATATCCTTAGGCCGAGATTGATCGGTTATGGATTGTTCCTCCTTGTGATGATGTCTGCATTTAGCTATGTGTTCCTAACGCGTGTCCCGCTCGAACTCGATATTATTCGCGATCGTAATCAGTTGTATCGAGAAACATCAACAGGCCTTATTGAGAATACCTACACCTTGAAGATCATGAATATGACGCAATCAGAAAATCATTATGTGATTACCATGAATGGGGTGGAAGGGCTGGATTTAAATGCCCCGGATACTATAAGAGCGCTACCCGGTGAATTGGTGGTGGTGCCCGTCAGCGCTGCTTTGGCCCCCGAAGATATCGAAAAGCCCAACACGACTGTGACTTTCAGTGTTGAGTCTACGGTGTACCCTGGGCAGCGAGTGGTGCAGGAAAGTCGATTTATTGCACCCTTAAAACTTTAGGTATGAGCGATTTGGTCACTAGGTTTTGAATCATTTGGTTACTGTGTCCACTTGTACTATTTGCTAGTTTAAACACTTCGAATTTTAAGCGTTGGGAGTAGTCGTGAACATTCAAGTGGACATCAATCATATCATCTCTGAAGGAACTTCCACTGAGCAGGCGTTAGCCTACTTTGATGAGCTGGCACCAGTAACAGTGGATGAGATGCTTGGGCGTTGGCGCGGCTCGGGATTTCCCACGGATCATCCCATGGATGGTTTGTTAGAAAACTTTAACTGGTGGGGTAAGGAATTTGTTAGCTCTGAACACGTTCATCCATTGGTGTTTTCCCAAGGCGAAGATAAGCAAGTAACCCTCGATCCACTTTGGATGCCATTGAAGTATGCACGCAATAGCCGCTTCGCCCGAGCAGCGGCTACTCGCAAGGCTTTTGCTCTGCTTGCTCCTTTAATGAAAACCCAGCAAAGCAGAGCACGCTTGCGGATGCTGGAATATCGCGGCAAAGTCAGCGCCACAATGGTCTATGACCACAAACCTATCAATGATGTGTTCCGCAAACTCGATGAAGATACTGTGATTGGCGTTATGGATCTAAAGAGTATGCGTCGGCCATTCTTCTTCGTGTTGCAAAGACACTCGTAGCGGTTTATAGGATTACCTAAAAAAGACTGCAAAAACAGCTAATTAAATTTATCCACTTAGCTTATTTGTGGTATTTCCTAGCGCGTCATTTGGCTCTATGATGGGTTCCTTCGGGGGAGGGAACAATAATGATTAGAGCCGGTATGACAAAGGCCGCCCAGTCCATGAATAAAATGATGGTTCGGGGCCTTTCTACTTATCTTGTTAACGAGAATATTCCAGTACCAATGGCAAGAAAACGATTCGAGCGGGTGAATCGTTTCGCGCCAGTGCCCACAGAGGTTAGTTTTCAGCAGGAAATGATCGGTGGCGTTCCTGTCGAAGTGGTCCTGCCTGAACAAGTACATGAAGAACGTAGCTTACTCTATTTTCATGGTGGCGCTTTTTGCGTCGGTACTCCAAAGACACATCGTGAGCTCACTGCTTGGCTAGCGAAAACCTTACAAGCAAAGGTGGTTGTGCCTGACTATCGTTTGGCACCTGAGCATCCTTATCCTGCTGCTCCTGATGACTGTTTTGCGGTTTATCAAGCAATGCTCGAACAAGGTCATAATCCCGAGAAGCTTTTAGTTGGGGGGGACTCTGCGGGTGGCAATTTGGCTCTCGTGCTGATGTTACGTTTAAA
>JAKSAW010000491.1 GCA_022361455.1 Pseudomonadales bacterium
ATACGCCATTGACACCGGAAATGGATGCTAGCTGCATACCATGCTTAAGGCCCATTTTGTAAATCTCTCGCACTTTAGCCCATTCTATATTCCGGCCTAGGGTGAAGTTTTCAAAACGCCCTTCCAAGGTTAATACAATCGTCTCGGCCAAGCAGGCATACACCACATTTTCCGGTAAACCTATTTCCTTCATTTTAACATTACCGGGTAATCGAATTTCTCCAGACTCAATCACTAAAACATCTGGCCGCTTCGCCACGTCTTCGGGCGGTATATCTAAGGGACGCGCCACATCAGTAATCACGCACCCAGGCTTAACTTCCATAATATCGAGAATCTTTTTACCCGCGCCTGATGTTGCGGTAACTATCATATCCATCTCACCCAGGTGCTTGTCGGTGTGAGCCATAACATGAACGTTTGCACCCGGAGTCTCATGCTCGATGTCTTCTTTCAAGGCAAGTAGTTTTGCAGGTTCCGGGGCAACCAAATAAATCTCATCCGCAGCTTTGGCAAGCAAACGCGCGCATACAGAACCAATAGCGCCGGTGGCACCGACAACCATCGCTTTGCCCGCCATTTTTCCACTGGGCCCCACCTTTACTAAATTAAGTTTATGAATCGCATCATGTGCCGCCCATAAGGCACCGGAAGCACTGTAGCTATTGCCTGTAGTAATGGGTAATGGCGCTCGCTTGGCAACGGTTAGACCCGCATCTCCAACCACTTTAGTAAATGCGCCCAACCCCATGATCTGTGCACCCAGCTTTTTCGCCATGTCGGCTGCCGCCAATAAACGCTTGTAGGTAAACTCAGGGCTATGGGACATAATCTCTTTTGGCGTACCGCCAACAGTGATTAGCCATCCTTCGGCCTCAGCCCCAGTTGGAGATTCAATCCCAGTAACTCGTGAATATATAAAGGGAGGCGAATAAGCGATGATACGCTCTAAGGTATTCATAACCACAGGTGGAGATACCTTCGTAATCACATCCAGCGGCTTTGCGTTTCGAAAATACTGCTGCGACAAGGGGTGAATAACAAAAGCAAAACGGCTTTTACGTTTGAATCCGCCGGGATAAAGAATACGAGGCTCTAAAGATAAATCAGTAATGATTTCTAGAATATCGTCATCGGTTATTCTTTCATGCTCTTTACCCAAAGCACCTTGAATCATCGCCTCTAGAACACCGATACTGATAGTCTGCTCATCAAAAGGTTGCGGGCAATAGTCGAGTACAACATTAACGCCCTTTTCGTGAAGCGCTTCTAGTCTTTCATCCGAAATTGACGATGTAATAATGATCTTGCCTGCAAGCTCTTCAATACCGTACTGCTCGAGCTCTTCATAGAATGCCACTATCACATCAGTTTTGTGCAATGCTTTACGCATCAGGTAGTGGTTCCACTCTTTAACCGGCGCAATGTTAGGCGTTAACACCTGAGGAGGTGTCCAACGCAACACCTGATGAGACCCTTGCTCAAATAAATCTAATGCTTGTAAAGATGATAGAAACTTAGGAATACCAAGCTGAAGTAATGGATCTGCGAATCTTAGGTTGTTTGTATACTCGGCAAGAATGCTCGCGGTTCGATAGTGATTTAAACCGCAAAACACTAACGCATTTGCGTTGTTAAAATAACCCGGCATTTGATTTTGGGTATGGCGCACTGTCCATTCCTGCAAAATATTCCTCAGACGTGCTCCGCTAGTTACCGGTGTTTTTTTAGCGATTGATTTTAGTTTCTTGAGGGTGGCCTGCTGCCGCTCGTAGGTTGCCAAGTTGAGGTGATTTCTAAATCCTTCTAGGGCAATCACATCAGCATCGCCATCCCATTCGCTAATTAAGTCCTCTGCTTTCTCGACCGATTGCTGAGCACTCATTCGCTTAACAACAAATTTCTGCCCCAAAAATTCGGTTTGAAACTCATAATCTTGATCGCTTCTTTCAAGACTGATACTGACGACGGTTTTCATTGGGTTACCCCATTTGTTATTGTTAGGCGAGCTTGCAGGAATAGAACTCTGAGTTTAACAATGGATCCGTGGTATCCTTTGATGAACATCAAGCTTTTAAAGAACCGTGCTACAGAATCAGGCCATAATATGAATAAAACGCCACCAGAATATCGAAGAGACATTTTGGGTAATCTAGAAGAGCCTAACAAGAATCCTGAGAACCCCTTGATACCCGCCGCCACTGTGGTCTTATTGAGAACCCAAGACGGTCAACCAGAAGTTCTTATGCTACAAAAAACTAAAGGCATTGCCTTTGGGGGTATGTGGGTTTTTCCAGGCGGTCGAATCGATAACGATGATTATACTGATAGCCAAGAGTTATTTGATGCTGCAAAAAACGCAGCCGTTAGAGAAACAGAGGAAGAAACCCAATTAACGCTCAATGATAAAGACTTTATCTGGTTCTCCCATTGGACACCACCTCCCTCCACTCCGAAGCGTTTTTCTACTTGGTTCTTCGCTGCTAGCATTGAGCTAGACAGTGAAATAGAAGTGGATGGAGGCGAGATATTAAATCACCGCTGGGTTACACCAAAGGATGCACTAGCGCTACAAGCAAAGGGGGAAATAGAGTTAGCACCGCCAACCTGGATAACGCTATATCAATTAAGCCTCAGATCCACAGTTAGCGAGATGATGGCGAAATTTAAGTCAGCCGAACCCAAGTTTTTTAGCACACAATTAATGTTTAACGATGACAAGATCCCAGTTGCCCTATGGCAAGGCGACGCTGCCTATGGTGACACAGATATCAATAAAGCAGGACCCAGGCATCGACTTACACTGAGTAAAGGTGGCTTTGCTTTTGAGAATAGTGATGAGGATTATTAATAGATAATCAGCGTTTTTTTGTCTTACGAGCCTGTTTACCAGCGGAAACTTCCTGCTCTACCATTTTTTCCAGCCATAGTAGCGAATCCATGAAGGACACAAATCGGTTAAGATATTCTGGCGATAAGTTCTTCATGGCCTCAATGGATTTGATTGCAAGCATGTGAGAATTCAGTGGACCCGCATCCTTAGGCGCTTCTTCGATGGCTTCACTCACTAAATTTTCAGCATGTATTTTTACCCAAGAGTCTTTGAATAGCTTATGAGATTTTAAATCTCCAAATGGATTATCACTTTGATGAGCCTGTTGCTCATCGCTTTCACCGACCAAATTACGAATAGTTGTTCTTTCATGGTCTAGTAGAAGATCATCAAATGATAACTGCTGCTGCTCAAAGGGATCTTCCTCGACTGCAGAAAAGAGCCGGGATAAAGAGCTTACCGCTTTTTGGCGTTCTAGCCTACTCTCAAGCCTTTGCGCTTTTAGAGACAGCTCATGGTAATTAAATTGGGAAAGTGCAGCGCCTCCCTCCTCTGCAACATTGACACCATGCTTTGCTAAATAAGCTTGGTGCTGCTTGGCTTGAGGCTCCCTACTGGAAAGATTCTCCTGGTAGGTGCTAAGCACTTTTGCGGCTTTAGTCTCTAGTTTGCGAGCTACCGAGGGTGTAGCTGCACGCGCTTTATCCAGTAGTGCTTTGGCATATTTGAAATTGAGAGGATCAAATCGGCTCTTTCCAGATTCAGCTAACTCATCCAGAATCCGATACACATCATTATCGGATTCGACACTATTCATTGTATTCAACCGTTCGTTTTGCTTTAGGTACAGGTGCCATTTCTACCCGACGGTTTTTAGATCGACCTTTATTGTCCTCGTTCGAAGCAACTGGATGCTGAGCCCCAAAAGCAGCCGCAAAGACCATTTCAGGAGGCATACCTTGATCGATAAGCGTGCGAGTTACCGTTAGTGCTCGTTGGGCGGACAACTCCCAGTTATCTTCATAATGTAAATTATCCTCTTGTATAGGCAAATCATCAGTAAAACCGCTAACCATTAGCATCTCTTGCTTTTCACCTAAATAAACCTTGAGCGGTACTACTAGAGATTTTAAGAGCGCTTTACCTTCTGGCTGTAACTCATTGGAATTGAGTGCGAATAACACACTACCACTAATCCCAATGCGACCATTATTCAACGTTACCCTACCAGTCGCCAAAGGACCCGCCAATGCTTCTTCCAATGCGATCCGCCGCTGCTCTTCTAATTGTCGCTTTTCTACCTCTTCAGCTAATGATTGAGACAATTCAAGCTGCACTCCCAAAGCCCATACCAACAACAACACAAACACACCCACTAGGCCAGACATAAGATCGCCAAAGATAGCCCAAATGGGAGGTGCTTGAGTAACGCCTTCTTCTAGATCTTGCATTACTCTGCCTCAGCCGCAAAAAGATCTGGTTGGCGACCTAACTGGCGCATCTCTTCTAAAATTTCCTTTTGTGACATCATGCTGTGATCAATAATTTCTCTTGCTTGGGCAACATAATAAGCAAGCTGCTCGTCGCTTCGTGCGTTGGAGTTTTCTAAAGCATCCTCAATGCTTGTTAGGTTCTCCACTAAGGACTGATTTGACTCACTGTAAATTTGTACGGCACTAGAGAAGGACTCACTAAGCGCTGATAGATCCACGGCACTAGCAGTAACCTGATCCGCAATCTCGTTCATATTAGTCACTTCGCTATTAACCTGAGAGGCAAAATGTTCACTTACCTCCTTCATCATTGAGGTTGATTGGCTAACTAAAGCCTCAATAGCCTCTTTCTGACTGATAGACGTTTTCTCTAGATCCGCGAACAAGGCACTCAATTCCGTCATCATAGTGCGCCGCTCTTCTAGAAGATGATTATCTTTCTCAATATTTTTCGAAATTTCTTCACGCAGCTTTTCAATAACATCCGCTGCCGCTTTTGGCGTTTCCGACGCCGTTTCAATTAAACGGCTCATTGGAGCCTCTAAAGACTCACCAAGTTTCAGTAGATGCGCTGCAGCTGTTTCTTCTAGGCCATCCAACTTACCGACAATGGCTGATATACGCTCTTCATCACGCTCAGCCATGTTATTGAGATGTGTTTCGAGTGCATTATTAAAGGTTTCTACCCGATTACTTTGCTCATTCTTCCAATCAGTCTCTGACGCTATTCTGGCCTCTACCAAATCCTGCGATTGCTCTACTAATTGCTTAATCTCGGCAAGCAGCTGTGTTGCCTTGTCATGACTAAGATCTGTGAGATCTTCTACCGCTAGTTTAAAGTTGTCAGCCAATTCAGATTGTTGCTGATGATGGTTATTTGCCATGGCATTCCAAGCATCAGACATTTCTTGAGAATTACCCTTAATCAAAGCGGCGAAATTAGATTGCTGATCTTGTTGGGAGCTAAGCACGGCTTTTAATTTATCTAAATAATCAGCTGATAGTTGTTTGTAGTTTTCATTCACCTGTTGATTGGTTTCAACCACAGACCCACGCCACTCTTCTAACGTTTGTTGTTCAGCAGCCTTTAGAGCTTCCATGAGCTCTTGAGTGGAAGTGGTAAAATTTTCGTGCATCGCTGACACCGATTTATCGATATCAGCCATCATGGCCTGGTTATGGTCTGCATGTTGCTCAATACTCTCTTGCCAGATCGCACTCACCTGCTTCGAGGTATTAGACATTTGGCTCAGAATTTCATTAACTTGGTCTTGATTATCTTTGACCAATTGTTGCTGCGCTTCGTTGGAGTGCTCAATCAACTTCGCCATTGTCTCGCTAACGATTGGGCGAATACTTTCGCCTGTTAACTTGCCACTTTCTTGTAACGCACCATTGAGAGTTGTTTTAACCGAGTCAGCTAGCGCTTGATATTGAGTCTCGACTTCCGCATGAAATTGCTTTTGATTTTGAGTCAATTCTGCACTTATATTCTGTCCCATCGATTGCAAGTTCTGCGCTAACGTTTGCAGCTGTTCCGCTACGACCGGTAACATTTGAGCCTGATTTTGCATGGCTTTGTAAGTTTCCTGGCGATTGAAGTAAAGCGAATGCTCACGAAAACTTTGGCCGATTTGTGAATCTAGACGAGCAGCCTGAACCATGCGCTCACGTCGGTTAAGTGTAGAAATCAATCCCAACATCGCGGACGCGGCCACCCCTGCCACCGAGGTTCCAAATGCTAAACCTAAACCGCCAATTGGCGCTGCCAAACCAGCTCTAATGGCCTGTAATTCAGTAGTGCCTTCCAACGCCAGTACAGCACCTTTTAGTGTCACTACCATACCCGCAAAAGTACCCAGCAAACCCAACATGACCAACAATCCCACTAAATAGGGAGTGAGTACTGGCGCTGGCAAGGCAATACGCTCGCCCTCGATGCGAGTACGAACAGAGTTTTGCAAACCAGGATCTAACTGCGAAATCCACTGATCTAGCTGGTTAACTGGCCCCTTTAATTGATTTAAAGCTAGCTCTAAGGTCGAGGTAGCCTTTTTGAATTGAACCTGCTCCAAGAACCCAATTAAATAAACCCCACCAATTACCAAGGTAACAATCAGCGCAAGTGAGTTTTCACCTACGAAATCGATCGCCATCCATATAACGACAGCTAACCCCAGTAGAAACGCCAGTGAAAATAATGCTCGTGTCATTATCTGTTATTTACCTCTCCGTTTAATGCCTCTAATAGGCCTAAGACTGGTTGCAATCGCACCTCTAGCTCCGCTAGTAATAGTGCTTGCAGATCTTTGTAAAATTCGTTGAGCCACTCTGTGGCTAAAGCTTCTTCACCTAGCTGCTCTATTTGCTCCGCTAGCAAACGCTTGTAATGCTTGCTAAGTAGCTTGGGAATACTGTTAAAAAATCGCCGGCTATGGGTAGCTAAGGTATCGTCTAGTGAAGTATCGAGAACCGCGAGTTGCGCAAGGGACGGTGAGAATCCGCTAACCTCATCACGAAGGGCAAGACGCAGATTTTTAATTTTGCCATCCATATTTCGTTGGTGAGATGCGTAAAAGCGATGATAAGAATCAAAATCCCTTTGTTCTTTTAGTGTGGCTGCATGAACATCAGGCAACTTGATGCGCGTGCCTCCCACTTGAGGGCTGGTACTTTTAATAATGGTTTCGACCAACTGCTCGCGGACGGTAAGAAATTCGTTTTTGGCCTGGCTGACATCGGTAGTTCGCTTTTCGAATACTAATCCTTTTAGCTGACCATGAGTGGCAGCTAGCAAAATAGAATCAGAGAAATCAATTAAGCTACCCAGGCGATCACCGAAGTTGCGTTTTGAAGTATTTCCTTCGCTCTGATTCATTTCCGATAGCAAACGAATCAACCTAGAGCTGCTTAAATTTGAGCCATTCAGATTAGCGCTGTTGCCTGCACTATTAAGATTTAAAGCTTTTGGATTACTTTTAGCAGCCGAAGCGTGAGGTTGGGTCATAGGAATTAAAAATAGGGCCAGGCCGAGCCTGCAGTGCTGTGTTATTGTTTTTGCTAGTTTGGGCGTGCATTATCGCCGATTTGCATCGCGAATCAAAGCACACATTTTGTGCAAAACACGCCCAAAATTTAGTTAAAGCAAATTCTAGAACAGCCTCAAGATAATTCCATATTTAATTGTATTTACTATGTTTTTTCCGAACCACAACCCTAAACCATGAGAATAAAGCTCAGCAAAGAGGCTACTGCCGCCACAGAAGGCGCGATGAATATTATCGATAGGTAATTGGCAGCTTTAGATTCCTGGGGTTTAGTAAACATATAGAGTTCAATCTGACTATCTATCGACTGTGCTTCGTAACTAACCCACAAACTGATCACATAGACACCAAAGTGAATACCCATTATATAGCTCATCTCCACAACACCACTGTTCATAAAATGGGCTAAAACAGGGATACCAAGAGCTAACATGATTAGGAATGAAGCGACGATTGCCAATATTAGCAACGTTCGAATTTTGTTTGGCACTTGTAGATAAGAATGACTATTCATTGCTGGTCTCCGTTCCTTACACCTTTATAGGTGCTCATTTTTTATCAGAGCTAGTTATCTTGCCATCCCCCAATTGGGCGTATTCAATTTGCCTTTTTTGCTTCCCCATAATACCTTTACGCATGTAAAGCTTTTTTAAATGGGGCGTCAGTGCATAAATTAGATCAACACTTTCTTTCATTTTATCGGTCCATTGTCCATCACCCCTTCGCCTGGCTGTTTGGCTGGGCCACTGCGATTGCAATAATCGTTGCCCTTGTCATGGATAAGACCAGTAACTTTTCTGAGATAAAATATGACAATGGCCCTTATATCTATTTCACAGAAGACAATCAGGACTTTCAAAATTTACTGGCAATGGAATCCACCTATGCCACAGATACATCACTGATTTTTCTAGTGACGGCCAAGGATGATGCTGACATTTTCAATTCACAAACACTGGCTGCCATAGAAACCTTAACCGAACTAGCATGGTCGTTACCCTACGCAACCCGAGTGGACTCGATATCAAATTTCCAACACACGAAAGTCGATAATGACGATTTAACCACTAATTTTCTTTACGAAAGTGGCGAGCATTTAAGCCAAGAACAAATATCGGCGATTAGAAAGATAGCGTTAAGCGAAAAAAGCCTAGTCAGCCAATCAGTGTCTAAGTCTGGTCGCGCTGCAAGTGTAGTCGTAAGACTGATGCTCGACGAAGCCCAAACTAAAGCGCTAGAGTTGATGCCATTTGCTCATCAACTAAAGAACCGCATTCTAGAACAGTACCCCAACATTGAAATACAACTTTTAGGTGATGCCCCCAGCGCAGAAGCCACTGACAAAGCGAGCCAAGAGACCTTTAGAAGAATTACACCCATTGCATTGTTACTAGTGTTGGGGTGTTTAGCAGTACTACTACGAAATGGTTATAGCGTCATCGCATGTCAAATCATCATTGGTCTATCTATCGCCCTGGGCTATGCCTTATTTATGCTAGCCGATTTTAAGCTTTCGCCAATCTCTTCCGGGGCGTCCCCTATCATTCTGACTCTAGCTGTAGCAGACGCTATCCATATTTTGGTGAGCTATCAATTTCATTGCGCAAAAGCTAGCAGCAAACAAGAGGCAATGATAGAAAGCCTAAGAATAAACTTTTCTCCGGTATGGCTAACTAGCATAACCACGGGCATGGGCTTTCTGTTTATGAATTTTGCAGAGGCACCACCATTTCATGATTTAGGTAACGCGGTGTTTTTTGGCGTGATTATGGCATTTCTTCTCAGCACTACTTTTCTTCCCGCCTTAATGATGCTGTTTCCGAAGCCTAAATCCCACGCCTCCCAGCAGCATCGTGGCCTTATCCATAGCTTAGCAATGTTCACCATCAAACACCGTAAGCGTTTGCTGTATGGAACCAGCACATTGGTGTTGATATTGGTCGCCTGTATTCCTCTAAATCGAGTTAATGATTTTCTACTTGAATATTTCGACGAAACCTTCGAAGTTCGCCGCGCACTTGATACCCACTTCGAACTAATGGGAGGACTACAGAGGCTCCAATATAATGTGCCCTCAGGCCAGCAAGGAGGTGTGACAGATCCAGAGTATTTGCTAAATGTAGAAGCATTAACATCTTGGCTAGAAGCAAATCCCAATGTTTCGCATGTTCGGGCTTTTACGGATGTTGTGAAACGGCTGAATCGTAATATGAATGGGGGTGATCCGAGCTTTTATCGAATCCCTAACGATCAAGCACTCATATCGCAATACCTATTGATGTATGAGATGGGACTACCATTTGGTTTGGGGTTAGATGCCCAGGTAGATATCAATAAATCCGAGACCAAACTGGAAATTGTGTTTTATCGCCTGGAATCCAATGAGTTGGTGCACGAACGAAATAAGATAAACGAATGGATTCGTCACAATTGGCCCATATCCATGCAAACCCAAGCAACCGGTATGGATTCCCTGTTCAGTGATATTACCTTTGAAAATGTTTACTCAATGATGATTGGTACTGCACTAGCTTTAGCAGCAGTATCGGTGCTATTGATATTTTCTCTGCGTTCCTTCAAATATGGCCTACTTAGCTTGATTCCCAATTTACTGCCCGCAGCAATGACACTAGGCTTTTGGGGAATCGTTAACGGCGAGCTAGGTATTGTAGTGTCTATCATAGCCTGTATGACACTTGGGATCATCGTGGACGACACAGTACACCTATTAAGCAAATATACTCGTGCTCGCAGAGAAATGGGGCTTTCTCACAATGAGGCATCTGTCTATGCATTTGAAACCGTCGGTGTGGCATTGATAGCAACCTCTATTATTTTAGTCGCCAATTTTGGCATAATGGGCTTTAGTCACTACTATCCTAATGAAGCTACCGGCATACTTACCTCTATAACCATTAGCTTTGCACTATTGATTGATTTCTTTTTCTTTATGCCACTTTTACTCACTATTGATTCCAAGAAACCGACCATGAAAAAAGCCGCTACCTACAAGGCAGCGGCTTAAAACGTATAAAATATATTAACTTGTTGGCTACAGCAGCGATTTATTTTGCTTTGCTATTGTTGTTAAGCGAGCGCTGAGGCTCTCACTCATTTGTCGAAACCGCAAATATCATTTATGCACTTTCGGCGACTTTGTCGGGTATACCATAAGTCCATTGCTTAGCTGGTTTCATGCCGTCTTTCCACTTGATAAACTGCACATCGATCCAAATGGGTAGTAGATAACGGAAGTAATAAAAATGAGTGAATACGGGACCGGCTTCAAAATCGTCCTCAAAGGTATGCATAATCTCTACACGGGAATCTCTCTTTTGGAACTCTTTTACTTTCTCAAAAGTTTCATCAACTTCATCCCATTCATCCATTAAGAAACCAATATGATCATAGCTATCCGGCTTTAAATATTTAGGGTCCTCAGCTAGAAAGAAGAACTGACTAAACTCTGTATCTGTACTAATTAAAAATTTGTCAGATACATCCAGCTCTACCATAGGTACTTCAATACAGGTAAAACCGAAGCAGCCTCCATAGAAGTCAATAATGTTTTGCTTTTCTTTTTCGAGCATACCTGGCGGTACTGTAAGCTCCATATGGTTAAAACGAATACCCATTATTCTCTCCTGTTTATAGACTTCATTGCTGTTTCGATATCTACTTTAGTAGCATTCTTTACACACGTAAAGCTTTATACTTTACATCTGTAAAGAATTTATATCAGTGAGAATATGCGCAAATATAACAGGAACTTAGCTTTGCCTAGAGAACTAGCCGATTGGGCACGAATCGCAGCAAAACCATATATCCCTAACAATCAATTAGTTTTGAGACTGCTTGAAGGCTTTTAGATCTGCTTTTGTTGTCGGCTTACTGGTTTCGTAATAAAGCTTCATACTGAGGGCCACCTCTTGAATAACATTAGAAATGATTTTATTGAGAAAAGCTTTATCTAGAAAGCGTCCAAAACCAGCTAAAGGTGGCTGATAGCTCATTGTCGTGGTGAGGTTAGTCGTATTGTTGGGCCCATCAGCTAACTCATAAATGAAGTGCGCATCTTTAAAAGGTGCATCTTTAGGCCCCTTGTGTAACTTAATCTTAAACCCCTTCCCTTCATTCCATTCAACAATGGTTTCGTCTAAAGCCCTAGTTGAGGATTGGTAAACCTTCCTACTGGCACCCAACCCATTGCGCTTATCAGTCGTTATTTCTGTTTTTATAATGCCTGGTACGTAGTTATGAGCCAAAGAAAAATCTTGCAATTTCTCCCAAGCTTTTTCCTTGGGCAGGTTAATGTTGATTTGAGCAATCGCTTCGCTTGGCATCGTGTCACCTGTTGTTATTTTAAGTTAAGTAAATTTCTTAGAATTAGTTCTTTAGAGTCTTAGTGCTAATGGCTGCAATATTAAGCTATCTAATCTTCTTGATATCCTCTGGATATTTCATTCGCTGTATTGTATCGATTAGTTGAATCTCGCTAGCATTGATATAGTAAGAAACTTCTGCTTTATCCGACTTTGTTTTGGAGCTTGTAGATAGCCTCTGCGCTCTACTCAGCAATTCTCCCTCTACGTAAACACGCATATCCTTGCTAAGCGTATCTTTAAGATAGAGGGCTAAATTCTCATTTCTAACTATCACGGGATGCACTAAAGGATCGCTATTGTTTGAGTCTTCACTTCCAATAAGTAAATCAAATTCGATAAGATAACTTTCGCTCTTCGATACAAATTTAATTTTTGGCTCGTCTTGCACCTTGCCAATACCGATATATTTATTTGTCCTGAAAGATCCACTCACCATGATTATTTATCCAAGCTAATCATTTGTATCAACAAATCAGCGGTTTGCTTTAAGCGCTTTTCAATGGGGTAATCAGCTTCAAGGGCCCAGTTAACCATGACAGAAGAAATGCATCCAACTGATGTTTCCGCTAAAAAGTCGATTGGGTAACGGCTACCAACATCCCCTCTCTTCTTGCCTACACCGTAGACGGCAGAGAACATTGCGTTCATTGCTCTCAGCATAAGCGTATTTTGCGATTCTGCTTCACTACCTCTAGTCATGCTATGGCGAACAAGCTCACGCTCTAAGCGCCCGTACTTGATAATTTCTAGACGAGTTAACTTCATAAAGGATTGAATATAATCTTGAGTAGACTCATGCTTCTCAATAGAGGCCGACGTCAAGTCCGTCGCTACATTTAGCCATAGTTTTTCTGCTAACGCCTGAATGAGCTCTTGCTTAGAGCTGTAGTAACTGTAAAAGGTGGGTCTTGATATATCCGCTCGCTCACAGATGTGCTCTAAAGTCGTTTCGTCGAGCCCTTCATTCTCAAACAAATCAATGGCGGATTCTATAATTTTTGCTCTGATCTCCTGCTTACGCCTTTCACGGCGCGAATCTGCAGGGACCTCATCTTTCCAAAAGTCTTTATTCATAGGGATCTTAATAAATTTTGCATCGAATTTAACTCGACAGAAATTACACTACATGTGTAAGGATTTTATCACGAGTTCAGCAGGATAATCATTGAATTTATAAAGCACATCATGCAAATTTAAACCATGACTACTCAAAACTGGTTTCTAGAGCACGAACAAATACTTAGATTAAGCTGTTTCGTGTCGATTTTGTTAATCATGGTCCTTTGGGAGTGGTTCGCTCCGAAGCGGCAACTCTTATTAACTCGACGCAGAAGGTGGCCGCACAATATAGGTCTTGTGATACTGAACACTTTGCTGCTAAGAGCCCTGTTCCCACTAGCTGCCGTCGGCGTCGCAGTATTCTGCCAACAGTCAGGGTTAGGTTTTTTTAATCTTATTGAAATACCCCTACTAATCAGCGTGCCATTAACCATTTTGTTGCTCGATCTCGCCATCTATGGCCAGCATGTAGCCTTTCACAGATTCCCATTGTTATGGCGATTACATAAAGTCCATCACGCCGATAAGGACTATGATGTTACAACCGGATCGCGTTTTCACCCCATTGAAATTTTGCTGTCAATGTTGATAAAAATGGCAATTGTCGCAATCTTGGGAGGTCCTGTAATAGCGGTAATCTTGTTCGAGATCATTCTTAATGGCATGGCGATGTTTAACCATGGCAATATCGCTCTACCCTATCGAATCGATGATTTACTCAGGCGTGTCATCGTGACCCCCGATATGCATCGAGTACATCACTCTGTGATAACCCAAGAAATGCATCGGAACTTTGGTTTTAACCTTTCAATTTGGGATCGATGTTTTGTTACCTATCAAGCATTCCCAAAACATGGCCACGTGGAAATGGAAATCGGGCTAGATCCAACCCTGAGTGATAAACAGACCAATTCCCTGCCAGGCATGTTATCTCTACCTTTCCGAAAATCATAAAGCTTGTCTACACTTAGATAATAATAGGTTGAGCGACTTTCGGGCTTGCTATGGCAAAGCAAAATAAAATTAAGGGCAAAATAAAATCATACAGTCCCACTAAGGGAACTGGGGTTATTATCGCCAAAAGGAAACTGTTCGAATTTTATACAAGCGATTTAGTCTACGAACTCGAAGCTGATGATCTAAGGAAAGATGTTAGTGTAGAGTTTCTTCCCGATGAAGGGCAGAAAAAGCACTACGCGAAATCTATAGAAATAACTGATGATGCTTCATCAATTCGCTTTGAAGTACCACAAAAGTTCATGTACACCCGAGACTTAGGATTTGATGATTGGCAAACTCTAGAAATATCAAAGGAAACAATGAGTTGCCGCTCCGCAGAGTCCTATGCAGATGCTATGAACAAACTGGTGGAAAAGGCAAAAACATTCAAAGCAAATGCTTTAATCGATGTGAACAAGTTCCAAAGCACAAAAAACAAGCAAGAACCTTATGTCTGTAGAGCCCAGTTAGCTATTGTTGCGAAACAAAACGCTAAAGGTGCTCACAAAAGGTCAGATTTAACGGGCTTAAATCAGGCGTTGGGTAAAAACAAAAAAGGTAGCGGCAACGGTGCGATTATCTGGGCCGTTGTAGGCATGGTAGTGGTTCTCTCCTCAATATTTGGTGCAATCTTAGTACTTCGCTAACAGCCTTTCGCAGGGCTCTTCAAGCAGTTAAGATACTGGTAATGATAATAACAATAACCAGCCAGTTTCATATTTATGCAACAACCATCAAGCAACACTTCGCAACTTGATTCCCCAAGCTCACATTATGCACTCCTAGTTTTACTGCTTGCTTACATACTGTCGTTTGTTGATAGAAATGTGTTATCACTGCTTGTGGGCCCAATACGGGAAGCTTTTAATATTTCAGACTTCCAATTTAGCCTGCTGCATGGATTAGCTTTCACGCTTTTTTATATTGTATTGGGGCTCCCTATCGGCTGGTTAGCTGATCGAATAAGTCGAAAAAAGATCATCATATCTGGAGTATTTTTTTGGTCACTGATGACCTGCGCTTGCGGTTTCGCTAAAAACTTTACGGGTTTATTTTTGGCTCGTATCGGGGTTGGTGTTGGTGAAGCAACCTTGTCTCCTGCTACTTATTCGATGCTTAGCGACCTGTACTCTGCTAAAAATTTAAGATGGGCTACATCAATTTTTGCCATGGGAATAACCATAGGCAGTGGAACCTCTTATCTGATTGGTGGCTGGATGTATGATTACCTAACTAGGACTAACTACCAGCAATTTGAGATTCTGGCACAGTTTTCCGCGTGGCAATTGACCTTTATCGGTGTGGGATTACCCGGTTTCTTAATCGTTGGATTGATGCTTTTCATGCGCGAACCTAAACGCGTAGCTCATCATCAACTTGATCATGAGCATATCCCTGTTAGACAGGTCATTAGCTTTTTAAGGCAACACTTTCGTGTCTATTTTAGCGTGATGATGTCCATCTCTATGATGGCAATTGTTGGTTATGGCACTCTTATCTGGTACCCCGAATTTTTAGTAAGAACTTATAGTATTTCAAAAACTGAGGCCGGAGCGGCCTTGGGAAGTATTTTTATTTTTGCAGGAACAGGTGGCACATTTGCTGGCGCTTGGTTTAGTGGGCTACTGCAAAAACGGGGCTATGATGATGCCAATATAAGAGTAGTCATGATCGCAGCGATCGTTGCTCTGCTTCCCGCTGTTGCAGCCCCACTCATGCCAAGTAGTGACTTGGCGTTGGCGTTAGCTACCTTTGTTATTTTTGTTCATTACACCCACTTCGGCGTGGCAATGGCAGGATTGCAGAACATAACGCCAAATCGAATGAGAGCACAAGTCAGTGCGCTATTACTGTTTTTAGCTAATCTTTTTGGTTTGATGTTAGGAGGAAGCATTGTGGCTTCATTAACTGACTTTGTATTCGGACAAGATTCTGATCTACGTTACTCATTAGCCACTGTATCAGGAATCTTCTATCCAATAGCAGCGGCTCTAATAGCTATAGGATTGGCTAACTATAGAAAAATGCTCAAGCACTAACAGTACCTAGTTATTAACTCGGTATTCCTCTAGTAACAGTTTTGCTTGTTCATAAGCGCTATTAATAGCCTTTATCTGGGCTTCTGCATCACCCAAATCACCTTGCCGAACGGCCTGCTCTAGTTCAGCGGCAGCATCCATCATCACTTCAGCACTAATATTACCGGCAACACCTTTTATGGCATGAGCCATCTTTTCGACGCCTTCGATATCATCTGATTGATGCAGATGCTGAAGAGCTTCTAACCTTGCTGGCATATCATCAATAAACATTGATATTAGGGTTAATAACCGATCCTTTTTTCCCCTTACTCTTTTTAAAGCACCGTTAACATCCCAAGTTTGACTACTAGAACGCTCGCTCTGAATTGAAGTTATAACCTCTGGTAAGTCTTGATGATCGCCACTCCATTTTCTTAACGCAGTTTCTAAGTCTTCAGGGTTGATGGGCTTTGCTAGATAGTCACTCATACCAGATTGCAAGCAACGCTCTTTATCCCCTTTCATTGCATTCGCAGTCATAGCAATAATCGGAACATTAGCAACTTGGTCACCCGCTTCGCCGGCTCGAATACGTTTTGTGGTTTCAAAACCATCCATTTCAGGCATTTGACAATCCATCAATACCAGATGAAATGGCAATTCTTCAGGCGAGCTTTCAAGCACTTTAAGTGCTTCTTTTCCATCACAAGCCAGAGCGGTCGACAATCCAATTCCGTCTAGCAACGATTGAGCGACAACCTGATTCACATGATTATCTTCAACCAATA
>JAKSAW010000565.1 GCA_022361455.1 Pseudomonadales bacterium
AATAACTGCTGCATATACAAGTATTTTTCTGGAAAGCGATTTAACATTTGCGGATCACACAAATAACAGGCATAGCTTTCTGCAAAGTCTTCTTGGCCATTGGTTTTCGCGTAATCAGTCACAAACCCACCTTGTTGATATAGCTCTGTTACCCACTGCTTTCTAAGTGTTGGGGTAAGGTGCTTATAAAAAACAAAATGGGCAATTTCATGATAAAGCGCCCATTGCAATTGTTGCTCATTATCGCTGCGATATATTTCCACACTGTAATGCTCTTTCTTAACATAGCTAGTGGGGGAGCCTGTTTTTTTTGTCACGAACGCTGCAAACCATTTGCGGCGTGAAGGGATATATTGAATATCATTCAGGTGAACTAGATGCTGTGGCGGGATCAACTCTAACTGCTTAGCTATCCAAAGAGCATTCACGCTCGCTTTAGCATTAAAACCCATAATATGAATAAGCACTTTATGAGTCGTGCTAGCACCATTGATTAAACGGTAGGTTGGAATATTCTGATTGGCATTAGCCTGTCGACTAGCTTGCTGAAGCTGATAATGATTGATTTGCATCGTTAAGTGTATAGTTTAGCGCTAAGTAATGGGCAACACCGATGCCCATTGAATTGTTAGTTATGTACGCCCGCCCCATGAGTTTGGATCCTTACGTACATGAAAAACCGCAGTTACAATAATTTTATTTGAATTCAGCATATAAAAAATACGGTGGGGAAATCTGCGGATCGGTATGCGCCTAAGCCCTTTATAAACATCCTTATAAATAAGAGGATTTCTCGCAATTTTATCCAGTGCCTCTTCTACACAGAGCAAGAAATCATGACCTAAGCCTTCTCGAATTTCTTCGTAATATTCAAATTGCTCGCCCAGATCAAGCTCTGCCTCTCTTCTTAAAGTAAGAGAGTAAGTCACGATTTGGCCGCTATTCTGGCTCTCACTGCAGTCCAATCTGAACCTGCTTCACCATCGATTTCAAAGGCTGAAAGACGGCGATCAAGCTCTTTTTTTTGCTCATCTGTTAAGTCGATACAGGAATCTTCCTCAACTAGGCTATCCCAGAGAGCTTCTGCTAGCATAATTTTCTCAGAAACTGTAAGGTTTTGAATTTCCATACGATTATCCGTATTAGTCAATGAAGTATAGATTCATCTTATCATATTACCGGAACAACGCACTTATACACACCCAAAAACAAAAAGGCACTTAGTCAACACTAAACGCCTTTTATCAATAGCTTAATCTTATTGGGGTGCTACAAAGAATACCGAATTGTAATCCGGCGCCAGGAATCGCGATTTTCCATTCACCCAATCCCATTGCATGTAGGTAGTGTCACTCCATCTACCATCGGATGATTCCCAGGCTTTACCGCAGGTTTCAATATCTAAACCGGCCACTTTTCTTGAGTAGGAACCCAATCGTTCATCGCTGTTAACTATAGCAATAACATTTCGATCGAAGGTCTCCGATTCTTGTGATATTAAAGAAACAGTATCTAAATCGCATTGGCCTTTTTCAACCAGTGTTCGATTATCATCAATTAGCATGAGCCTCACACCATCTCTGAAAGTGTCATCGGTAAACAGAATCTCTTTGACGTCATTATTATTGGTATCTACCAAAATAAATGGTCCATCAATGCTGTCGTCAGCCAACACAATTTCGGATTCAAGGGTAATACCCGACGCGCTCAGTTCATAGAGTCTGAACCCTTGTTCTTCTTTTGCGATCAACTCGATGGCTGTGTCGGTATCTAGCTGACCAACCCAAACCGTATTTTGGTAATGATAGTTGTTATCGTAAATCTCAGCAGAAAACAGGAGTGTTTCTGAAGTCATATCAAACACCAATATGTTAAGACCACGGTGCTCAATAATTTCCTTTACGCCATCGTTATTGATATCAAAGAAAAACAGCTCCTTAAGGCTGGCGTCGTTTTCAGGCAATTGCCAGCGTACCTCTTGAGCTACGGAATCGTAGATATAAGTATGATCCCAACCACAAAATATCAGTTCTTCAACACCATCATCTTCTAAATCGACAATATAGCGACAATCACCGCTAGACCGACGAATCGATTGATCCATTCTTGATTCAATCGTCCACGCTGACGCATCCGCATTCACTAACAGTGAACTATCCGCGTATTCATCATAATTCAGCTCTAAAAGCCACTCATCGCCCTGAGTTACCCACCGAGAGTTACGCCAGATGATATCGCTTAAATTGATATCAGCTTCACTGGTCACAAATGTTTGATTAAGTGGATCTAGCAACTCATAGTATCTGGAATCATAGTTATCCAGCTTTGCTAAGACATAATCCTTACCGGCTATATCCACGACCCGTCGATCTCTGGAATTAGTCAGTGTGGAACGTCCATTCTCGATCGTGCCTACCAACTCCAAATCTTGATCAGTGAACTCATATACATCGAAATCATAGAAATAAAGATAGGAGTGACTCGCTGGTACATATTGCATTGCCAGCTCACCATTATATTTCGTATCACCCAATACACACTCGTTATAGGAAACAACCACATCGAACTGTCGGCTGCCTTCATTATAGGAACCGCTCAGGCTAAAGCCGCCCTGATCGCAATGGGTAACAGAATCATTAATGGATGAGGAACCAAAATTTAACCGCGTCATCACCGGCAGCAGTGGATTGCCAATGGCAGAGGTAAAATCTAGCAAGCTATGCAACACCACATCTGCTTGAGTGGCCGCAGCCATGCGATCAATGGTAGACGCAGTCTTTAAACCCGTATACTCCGGTGCCGTAGGCTGGGTTAAGCCGGAATCGGGTTCTTGATTAGAAGGGGGATTGGAGCCAGAGCCAGAAGAAGAACTACTGCCGCCACCGCCTCCACAGGCAGTTACCAATGAAGCGATCAGGGCAAGAAAAGCTAAACGATTTAGCGACAACATCTTCAATTCCTTTTGAATGGTAATCTTTGAGTAAAACAGCCCGGAATTTACACTTTATCCATCTAGGGGTCTAGGTTGAATTTCAAATCGTTACAATGAAACCGAGCCTGTCACCAGCCCCACAGATTTGGCATAATCCCCCCCACAGCAGTTTCAACAGGGAAGTCCCATGGCCATACACCTTAATTCATTTGTATTTCTTGCAACCCCGCGTACCGCTAGCAATAGCTTGTTCTTTTCGCTGCGAGAATTGGGCGGAAAGGAAATCGATCATCACCACTTTATTCCTCCCAGGCAGGAATTCCCCAACACTCAATATGTGGCAAGCATACGCAATCACTTCGATTGGTTTGTATCGTCTTGGATTAAAACCACCTGGCGAGCAACCGACAAGAACTTACAGAATATGCCGTTCGATAGATGGCTAACGGATATTTTAACCAACCCAAGTAGCCAATTAACTCAGTTTACCGCCCCAGGCTATGTAGAGATTGGACACGATAAACATGAGCTGTTTAAGCCCCTGTATGATCAGTGTGAAGTATTGCTTAGCTATGAAATGCTTGAAAAGCAATTAGCGGCTTTATTGCAAACAACACCCGAGAAGCTGCGATTTCCAAAAGCAAATCGCACACCGCATAAAAAACCTTATCAAGCCTATTACACACCTGCTTTGATAGATCTAGTGACTCAACATTACGGTGCAGAGCTAGATAAGTTGCGGTACAGCTTTGATAGTGGCCGGGAGTGGGAACCCAGGAATGATAATGAGCCATTAACGGGTGGCGGCATTTTTAATGAATTCAATCAGCTAAAACCCGTAACCAAACATCATGGCGAGTGGAAGAACTTAAAGAACAACCCTTTTGTTTAACATCAAGCAATGATAAGGCTGATGTAAACTAATCAGCCTTATCCAGATAATCTTTGGAAAGCACGGCAATTGCCTGTTTTAACACAGCGTTTTCTTTTTTTAATTCACTCACTTGTTGCCGCAGTGCTCTTAATTCGTTGGTAGGCTGAATATTCATTACTGGTGATGCGACTTCAGCATTCGTATCACTTTTTAGCTTGATAAAATCTCGCCAATTATCCGGCACTAAAAAACCACGACTAAAACGATAGGCAGATTCTGATTTAATACAATGCCAAATGGGCTTATCGCGATCCACATGGAAAAAGTTAACGGTGCCTTTCTTATCCCATAGTGTTTTCATTTCACCGGTATCAGGATCGATGTAGCGAAAGTAAGATTCATTATCTTTATCCACATCAATAATATACATTCGCCAACCCTGATCGTGATTGTAATTGGTATGCCACTCTTTAAAACCACCGGGAGGATAAAGGAAGTGCCCACGGGTTTTTACAGGCGCCTGAAAAATGTTAGACGCGATATTGGCAAGCTCATCCCGCTCTTCGGGAGCGTTCATAAATTTTCTTAAGCGAATCATGCCATTAGCGGGCGATAGAAAATCTCGGCTAGGTTCGGGGTAGTGATTACAGTAGTAAGCCATAGGATTTTCAGTTTGAAATTCAATATCAATGATTTCTTGGGAGGGTGGCGCTTCCAAAGATTGGCTAATGCCGCGCATATAGAGTTGATTGATATGTTGATCGAATACCTGTGGTTCGAACTCTGAGGGGATTGTGGAACGTGCTTGCACCTCTTGCCATAACGAATCGAAGCCGACTAGATTATCGATGTCAAAAGAGCAAATTTTCATATTGCCTGACGTGTCTTCCATATTGACCATACTACTCTGCAAAACTACTTATCTCGTAATTATATTCGCAACAAGGCGAATAATCATTCAGAGATACGTAAAAATAAAGGACTAACCTAACAAGTCCTTGCTCATGCTATTGGCCTGCATATAACTCAGGTTAAACGGTATGAATCTGGATTCCCGGCCTTCGAGGCTCTTAGGAAGATTGCTAAGACCTTAGGTGTTATCACGGATTCTTTGATTTTTGAGGAAGACGAACAGGCAACAGATGCAACCCTAGCGCTTCGGTTCCAAGTGATATCCGCCATGCCTCCAGAGGAACAGCGGATTGTTCAGGAATTACACAAGGGAAGATTATCAGATATGAAGCGGAGCGTTGGACTTTGAAAGACAAGAGACAAAAGTTATATCATTATCCCGCTAAGCATTAATGTTGTCAGCTATAGCCATTCTATTTTCTTTAAAGCATCATCATACTTCCCTGAATTTTCACTTATCCATTTTTCCTGATTTTTCGATATCTTTGAAAAGGCTAAGGAAACATTATCAAAAACCACCTCCTCAAAGAGCGCCCCAGAAAAGTCACAAAGACTTAGATCTACATTTTTAAATTCAGTAAAACTTAAATCACTAGCTTTAAAGCATCCTCCGTTCATTGATGTATCGCGTATCATACTGTCTTTAAAGCTAACTTGATTTGAAACAATATTTACTAAAGTAGAGCCAGAAATTTTTACTCGCTCAAACCTAGCATGAGACACATCAGAATAAGCAAATATTGAATCTACTATTTCAGCATCAGTAAAGTCGCTAAAAGCCAAATCACAATATGTTAATTCAGCCTGAAACATAGAAATACCGCAAAGACTTATTCCTCTCATATCAATTAAATCACCAAGAACGCCAAAGCCTTCATCAGCGATACGCTCTAGCGCATCATAATCATTAATAAAAGACAAGATCTTCTGACGGTAAGACCTACCAACATCAGTCTTCCAGCGGTTTATTAGTTCCTTATTATCTTCTCTCATAATAAATCCTATTGGCCTGACCTATATAACACATCACCAAATCTAACTTTAGGCGTTAAACCATCCTTCAATACACCCGCATTCCTTACAACCTGAATTTTATCGATATATTCAAGTGGCAGCCCAGAATGTATTGAATATTCTATTTCTCCGTCAACAGGAATCCTCCTACCAGCAAGTTCATACGCTTGCCTTGTATCATAAGATGGAACATTTTTAGTTGTTATCACAATACCTTGCTCAAATTGATTCCCATACTTGTCAGTAAGCGCGAAGCGTGCAGCAACATCCTCACTTGGCGTTGCCCCAACCAACCCACTGTTAGGCCCTTGGCGGACTTGATTAACAATATCAAAATTTGTACCGGTTTGTTTAAAACCTCCATTTTTAACAATGCTATTCACAAATTCTTCGGCAGACATACCATCAGGTATACGAACTCCACGATTTACCGCGCCAAGTTGCACAGGAAGAGAAACTTCACTGCCATCTAATCTGGTTATGTGTACACGCAACTCATTCTGTACTCGCAGATGATATGGTTCCTTAGGATAAAGCGCAGGAACCTTGAGATTTGAAGTAGTAGCAGGGGCACCGTTAACCCATCGACCTATTAATTTATCCGCTACGATGGGAATCGTTAACGCAGCAATAAATTCAACACCACTTCGAATCTTATTAACTTCTACACCCGTAGCAAACTCTTCACCTGAACCAACTTGATATCCTCGCTCAAAAGCAAAGTGCACTGGATTAATGTCTCTCGCAAATCTATATGCAAAACCAAACATCTCTTGGGTGGCAGGGTGAGACATAACAAAATGGTTAACAACCCGACTTCTATTATAGAAATTAGCCACATCGCTCAACTCATAAACCCCATCAGCAAAAATAGAATTCGCTTTTGCAATTTGCTCTGAGCTAAGAGTGTCAGGAGCCAATGTAACAATTCCAAAATGGCTCAAATACGCAGACTCTCGATCCGTTAATTGATGAGAATAAGAAAACGGATTTTCTCTAAAATCCTTCTGCGCCCAGCGCAAAAGCTCTCCGGGCTTTTCAAAGCCATTGATGACATTCAAAATGGAGCCTTCAGCATCAACTAAATTACTTGCCCCAGTACGATAATTTGACTCTCCGACCCACCCAGCTGGAATATCACCACCATTTGAAGCTACAATCGAGTCGTATTCTTCCTTAGTAATAAAATCGTAAGTTTGATTCGGACCAAGATCCCAACCGTTTAATGATGCTTGTAATGTTGGATCATTCAGAATCGAATCAGGATTATTTGTTAACCCATTTCCGTTAGGGCGAGCCTCAGACCTCGCAATCGCACTATTCAAACTATCAATCGCATTAGCTTTATTAGAAGCATACACCAAACTTTCGCTAAATGCAGTCTGGAAAAATC
>JAKSAW010000462.1 GCA_022361455.1 Pseudomonadales bacterium
AACGGATAAACCGGTACATAGCCGTCATCGCCCATGGTTTGTGCCACGAGCCCCTGAATATCGGTACCGACACCCACGCCGATCTCAAAATCATATTTTTCCATCTGAGCTTTTTTAGATTGCATGATTTCTGCAATGCCCGAAGGCGACCCATTAAAGGTAACGGCCATACCGCCAAGCTTGAAAACTCTATCAATATTTGTTTCTTTGTCTCTTAGAAAATTATGGGAAGAAACAACACCAGAGTAATTGCGGGCTTCCAAAATCTTCATGGCTTCCATGGTTGTGTTATAGCTCATGTGATCAACTTCCAAGATCATACCTTTATCGATAACTCGATTTACTAGGTACTCACCAGCCGGTTGCAAGGTTCTGCGGTTACAAGAGTTTTCTACATCTTGGAGTTCAGTGTATTCTGGAATTGGTTCTAACTTGTCGATAAAGATTAAGTCCAACCCGAAGTTTAATATCTGCCCCACCACTGGAACACTACGCAGCAAATCAGTGAACACGAGAAATTCATTCTCTAAGAATTCTCGCATGCTTGGTACTTCAGAATCGCCCTTTACTCCCGCCGGACACTCTTCCATATCAAAAAAGTTACCACCGGGAGACTTAAATAAAAGCCCCCAAGGGTTGGCAAAATCTAGTACATGATTGGTTTTTCCAGTATCTATCTTACTCGCCAAATGCATCCAACTTATGCCGCCAGGCTGAGTGCCACCAAAAGCATTATCAAAGCGATGAATCGGAAATACATGGCGAATGCCCATGTCGTATATTTTTTGTAATTCTCGATCAATAAATCCAGCGTCACATCCTTCATTACTACTACGACAATTAAACAAAGTTCCGTATTCACTCCCCAGCACTACGGCCATTTTATTGTCGTTAATAATCTCTCGAGCTTGCCTCGAACTGGTCGCTACTCTGAACCAACCTTTACCAGGCCCGCCTGCCTGCGCATCTATGTAGTCTTGGATTTTGTAGATGTATTCGGTTTGCAGACGTACAGTGTCAGATGCGCTGCAGTCGCCTTCCTTATCGTCGAAATGGATGGTACTCATCAACTGGCAGAAGGCGGGGTTGCCTGTTGCATGAGTCACCATAATTCTTAAGCCCGATAAATAAGCTCTTTCAATCCATTTATGATAGGTCTGAACATGAGTGATGGTACCCCTCTTCGGCCAGTCATCAAAATGGGGATAACCACGGGTAGAGTGAGCAGCGATACCAGCATGCTGCTGCCCTAACAAATCCAATGCGCCATTTTTTCCGTGGATACCATCACAATCTTCTAACGCATGTTCTATGCCATAGGGATGAAAAGCTTCACCTGCCATCACAACACCCGCCATGGTTTTTGGAAAACCAAGATGAGCGTGATAGTCCACCCAGCCTTTTACTTTAGCGGTTGGGTCCCGTTCTACATAAAAATCTTCCGATACAATGGCATCTAAATCATCCTCTGGAAATTGCTTACAGGCTTCTGGATCTTGGAAAATAAAGTTAAATGCTGAGCGTTGTGTTGTGACTAAAGAAATATCGGCTTTTGGTAAAAAGAAATGATTGTCACGATGAGACAATCGAAGATCATGCAGCTTAGTTCGAAGTGTAAAGCTATCGGCAATTTTCTCGCCGCCCTTTGCTACTGTAACTTCATTTATTTGCCACTCAGTTTTTTTACTAGCGGAGTCGAATCGTCCTACGCGTAATACATCCAACCCTAAAAACTGACCCTCACGATCATAGAGAAGAAACGATCCCAGGGCAGCAGGTTTGATATAAAATTTTTCCGCTTCGCTCTCTTCCACGCTTGCTAAGGTATAGCCAGAATCATTAGAAACTACATAGGTGCCGTCCTCATACGTTTGAAGGGCAACACAAGATTGCGCTAGCTCATAAGCGGCATCAAGTTCGGTAGCGGTTTTACATCCAGATAAAATAAACACAAGCAATAACCCAGCAATACGCAGGGCCAATGAACTATTCATGGCGATTTACCCTTTTATTCTTTTGCAAAGTTTTTATACGTTATGAGACCGCACCCTCATCACTACACGTCTCATAACAATTTTTAGTAAACGCATACCAAGAATCATGATGTTTCTTCCAGCCCCTTGCGCCATCTAAAGCAAACTGTCTTAAAGCTTTAGATAAACACCGGTAGACAACACGCTAAAACAACTAATCTATAGATAGATTTATTTGTTAATAAATGAATTTTCTAATGATAGAATAGCTAAAATCACTAGCTTTACCGGCCTAGTCTCCCAAACTGGACCTAATTCAATCGATAGCGGTATACACTGTTATTGTTATCAAAATCTTTTTCTTTATCCAATGACACTAGTGACCAAGTATCAATGTCAAAGACACTTATGTGTCCGCTAAAGTCATAGGCAGTCATAAACCCTTATGATGTAATCAAAAGCTTCGGCCCATTTTTATAGACCTATAACATCATGATCGATAAGGACACTTGGCATCAGAAAGGTGAATCAATGACGCTTGGGCAATGGTCAATTTTTGTTGTTGATGAAAATCCCAGTGCCAAGGAAACTATTATTTTTCTACATGGTTTTCCTACTGCCAGTTGGGATTGGGTAAAGGTATGGCCGACGCTAGCGAAAGAATATCGCTGCGTTACCCTGGATTTATTGGGCTATGGTTTTTCAGATAAACCACAAAATCATAAATATTCCATTTTAGAACAAGCCGATATTGTTGAGGCTCTTGTCGAGTCCAAACAACTAAAGTCGTTTCACGTTTTATCCCATGATTATGGCGATACCGTTGCACAAGAATTATTAGCAAGACAAAACGACACCAAAGGAAAAGGAACATGGAAGAGTCTTTGTCTATTAAATGGCGGTTTATTTCCAGAAACACATCGTGCCTTGTTAACTCAAAAACTGTTGCTAAGCCCGTTGGGGCCTTTAGTGTCACGATTAACATCCAAGTCTAAGTTTTCGACTTCGTTTTCAAGTACCTTTGGAAAGAACAGCCAACCTAGTCAAGTTGAACTAGATACGTTTTGGGATTTAATTACTCTAAATGACGGCCAAAAAAACTTTCATCAGTTAATTCGTTATATCGAAGAGCGCAAGCGATATCGATCTCGGTGGGTTGGCGCATTCAAGAATACCGGTATACCCCTCGCACTCATT
>JAKSAW010000569.1 GCA_022361455.1 Pseudomonadales bacterium
GCGGGCGTAACTTACGTTGAGACATCCAACGACTCTGGCGGCGGCACAGTTAATACGCCGTTTTCTTTGACGCCGGGCGCGAACAACATCGAATAATCAACCAATCTTGAAAGGACACACCAATGACTACCGTTAAAATCATAGGCACCCCCCGCGCGGGTTACACCCTGACCGCTGTTGTTGATCCGGCAACGTCTGGAACATTCACATGGACCGGCAATGGCACCGCAGCGGGCGACACCTACGTTGTCGATGCTGCCGACGCCGGGCAGACTGTTGAAGTTGCGTTTTCGTACCCTTGGCGCAACAATCGCGAACGCACCGAACAAGCAAGCATCAACATCCTGCCGCTTGAAACAAATGATCCGAACGGCGATTTCCGCATCCGCCGAGGCAATCTGCCCGCTGGTGGCACTGGCTTTAGCGTTGTCGAAAACAGCCTGCCGGATCGCGATAACTTTGAGGCATCTCCGAAAACCTATACATGGTCTCTCGACGGCGTGACCATCCCCGGCGCAACATCAGATGCGTATGAAACCACGCAATCCGATCAGGGAAAGGAAATCCAGCTTCGGATTGACTACGTGGATGGCCTTGGAAATCCCAAGTACATCGCCAGCCGCGTTCAGACTGTTTGATGAGCCGGGGCGACTTCGATCGCGGGGGATGATATGACACTTGCCGAACGCATCGAAGCCGACCTCAAAGCAGAAATCGCCGAGGCTGGCAGGACGATCACCGATCCTCGGGCGCTGGTCGCGTGGATGTCGGATCACGGCGTCGGGCGGTCTACCATGTCGGCGGCGACGGGCGCGGACTGGCGGGCGGTACGGGACAAGGAACGCGCTGCGGTGCGGGATGTGCCGCGTGAAGAATATGAACGCCTTTCCCTGCCTCTAACGCCGGAAAACTATCCCGGCGATGCGGCAAGCTGGACAGAGTACCGACCATTTGATCTGTTGATGGAGCGGCTGGGTGCGGCGCTGGAAGAGATGGCTGGCCAGGTTGAGGAAGAACCGGACGGGCTGCTCGATCTCACCGACGACGAAGTGGTCGCGGTGTTCTATCACTGGGGCTTGCAGCGCGAACCGGACGAGGCTGGATTCCAGTTCTGGGTCGAACGGTTCGCGCAAATCCGTGCCTCTGAGCCCGATCGCATCCTCGCGCTGCGGCAGCTCATGCTGGAGTTCACGCAGGGCGATGGGTACGACGAAGAAGAGGCCGTGGCGGGCTGACTGATGTACCAGCTTGCGGGCTACGTCGGGCGCGGGAAGCTGCTCGACTGGATCATCCGTGTCGGCACGCTCGATCTCATCAGCCACACGGAAATAGTCTGCGGCGACTGGTGGGCATCGGCGTCTTGGCGCGACGGCGGGGTCAAGGTGCGCCGCATCGTGCCGCGCCCGGCGCATTGGACCTATCTCGATCTACCGCTCGAGCTGGGCGAGCAGGCGTTCGATTTCATCGCGGCGCGCGAGGGTGCGCCCTACGACCTGCCCGGCGCGCTGCTGGGCCCGACGTTGGGCATCCGGACAGAGATCAACGGGCATTGGTTCTGCCACGAAATCGCCGGTGCGGGTCTCGGCATCGAGCA
>JAKSAW010000200.1 GCA_022361455.1 Pseudomonadales bacterium
CTGGTCTTGGTCAACATGTAGCTTGTAATGGTGCATCACAAGCCTTGTTAACGGCGCCAGGCAAGGGTGACATCAAGAACATCGTTATGGGTGTTAATGATGATCTTATGAATAACGAAGATCAGATCTTGTCTGCTGCGAGTTGTACTACCAACGCCATTGTTCCTGTATTGAAGGTGCTTAACGATAAGTTTGGTATAAACAATGGCCATGTAGAAACTGTTCATGCTTACACCAACGACCAAAACTTGATCGACAACTACCACAAAGGTGATCGTCGTGGTCGAAGTGCAGCGCTTAACATGGTTATCACTGAAACTGGTGCAGCCAAAGCGGTGGCGAAAGCTTTACCTGAATTACAAGGTAAGCTAACTGGTAATGCGATTCGCGTTCCTACGCCTAACGTATCTATGGCTATCTTGAACCTTAACTTAGGTAAAGAAACGACCGTTGAAGAGTTAAACGACAGTCTTCGCCAAGCTTCTCTAGAAGGCCCTTTGCGTCGCCAAATCGATTATGTTCGTTCCCCTGAGGTGGTATCAACTGACTTTGTCGGCTCTCGCCACGCGAGTATCGTCGATTCGTTGGCAACAATCGTTGATGGTGGTCGTTGTGTTCTTTATGTTTGGTACGATAACGAATTTGGTTACAGCTGCCAGGTGGTAAGAATGCTCCAGAAAATTTCTGGCATCAGCTATCCAACATTCCCACAGCCTCAATAAGTTTTTGCGGTTTAAAAAAGCCGTTGCTTAATTGATCATTGGAAGTGTTAAAGACGGGGAGATAAACTCCCCGTTTTTATTTGTATATTCCCGTTTGATCTAAGTAGCGATATTCGCTGCTAACATACAGTCATTACTCAACTTTTCCTCAAGAATTTAGTCTCTTCCCTGGCTAAATTGGTGCATCCCCTTTATAATCCGCCCCCAAAATTAAGGGTTAGGATTGGGACTTGTCCCAGTTTGAGAGAATTCACCGCAGATCGAGAGGAGACGTCACTAAATCAGCGGTAACACAGCGAATTAAATAAATGATCGACCATTTTTACGAGATGTTGGTTGCCTATTGGTAATAAATTGATCGTTTTGCTTGGTTTGTGTCGTCAAAAGTGTAGGGCCAAAGTATTTTTGTTGAGACTTTGTTTTTAGTCTGGATAAATGTGTTTTGTGACTTGTGAAAAAGCCTTGGTTGATGGTTGATCAGCTTTGAAAGCACTTAAAGTCGTTTATCGGTTCGCAACGCACTGTGAAAGAGCACAGTAACCCTCCCACCTTTAATTTTACGTCTAGACTATGAATGGGCAGTTGTTTTCTGCGTCTCGTGACGCTTCAATCGACTACTTATTCGTTAAACCCATCATCTTCGCTAATGGTTAGGGGCTATGGCACATCAGATCAAGAAAGGTCTAGATCTACCCATAACTGGCGCACCAAAGCAAACCATTGAGAATGGTCCAACCATTCGTACAGTGGCAATCTTAGGTAGCGACTACGTTGGCATGAAACCCACAATGAGTGTTCAAGTGGGCGATCGTGTTAAAAAGGGTCAGATTCTCTTTTCAGACAAAAAAAATGAAGGCGTTGTTTTTACCGCGCCGGCCGGTGGTACTGTTTCCGCGATCAATCGTGGCTATAAACGAGTACTTCAATCCGTGGTTATTGATATAGATGGCGATGAGGAAGAATCATTTGCTGCCTATGCACCCACTGAATTAAGTAGCTTGGGTAGAGAAAAGACCCAGGACAATCTAGTTAATTCTGGACTGTGGACTGCATTCAGAACCCGCCCATTTAGTAAGGTGCCGGCTGTTGATAGCGAGCCGAACTCTATTTTTGTTAATGCGATGGATACCAATCCATTAGCCGCAAATCCGGAAGTTGTTATTGCGGAAGATGCGGAAGCATTCCAACAGGGCCTGGATGTTTTATCCAATCTGACTCAGGGCAAAGTGTTCTTGTGTAAAGCCAGTGGCGCAAGCATTGGTGGCAATGGCAATGCGATTGAGGCGGAATTCTCTGGGCCACATCCTGCAGGATTATCCGGCACTCACATTCACACCCTAGATCCGGTTAGCAATACCAAGACGGTATGGAGTGTGAATTATCAAGACGTGATTGCCATGGGTAAGCTGTTTACTACCGGCAAACTTAATACGGATCGCGTTATTTCTATCGCTGGGCCGCAGGTTCAAAATCCTCGCTTAGTTCGCACTCGTCTTGGTGCTTCTACCGATGAGCTTGTTGCGGGTGATTTAAAAGATGGTGAGAATCGAGTGGTTAGTGGTTCTGTATTATCTGGTACAGAAGCTAATGGCCCATACGCTTACCTTGCTCGTTACGCGCTGCAAGTGACAGTGCTGCGCGAAGGTCGCGAGCGTAAAGTGCTTGAATACATGCACCCAGGTAAAGAAAAGCATTCAGTGATGAATGTGTTCTTATCGAAATTAAATCCAGGAAAGCTGTTTGATTTCACAACGACCACCAATGGTAGTCATCGTGCCATGGTTCCAGTCGGTGCGTACGAAGCCGTAATGCCTTTAGACATTCTTCCAACACAATTATTGCGTTTGTTAATTGTGGGCGACACCGAGACAGTTCAAAAACTGGGTGCCTTAGAATTGGACGAAGAAGATTTGGGATTATGTACTTATGTTTGCCCCGGCAAATACGAGTATGGTCCGATTCTTCGAGATGTCTTAACTCGAATTGAGAAGGAGGGTTAAGCCATGGGTGTAAGAGATTTCCTTGATAAAATCGAACCCAATTTTCAAAAGGGCGGTAAATATGAAAACTGGTATGCGCTTTACGAAGCCGTAGATACCTTTTTCTATAGCCCAGGTATGGTGACTCACACTGGATCGCATGTGCGTGATGGTATCGATCTTAAGCGCATCATGATCACCGTTTGGATGTGTACCTTCCCAGCGATGTTTTTTGGTATGTACAACGTTGGTTGGCAGGCACTAAATTACATGGCGGCAAACGGTATCGCTGCTGGTACTGGTGATTGGCATCATTTCTTTATTAGTATGTTCTCTAGCTATGATCCCCAAAGTGTTTGGGATTGCATGGTTTACGGAGCAGCCTACTTTATACCCGTTTACGCGGTAACCTTTATTGTGGGCGGTTTCTGGGAAGTATTATTTGCCATGAAACGCGGCCATGAGGTTAACGAAGGCTTCTTCGTAACATCTGTGTTATTCGCATTGATTTGTCCACCAACCATTCCGTTATGGCAGGTTGCTTTAGGTATTTCCTTCGGTGTGGTTATCGGTAAGGAAGTTTTCGGTGGTACTGGTAAGAACTTCTTGAACCCAGCCCTAACTGGTCGTGCGTTCTTGTTCTTCGCTTATCCTGCGAACATTTCCGGTGATAAGGTCTGGACTGCTGTAGACGGTTTTTCCGGCGCAACTGCTTTAGGTGTTGCCGCGAC
>JAKSAW010000573.1 GCA_022361455.1 Pseudomonadales bacterium
ATTCGTTATGCAAGCCATGCGGTGGGATATGATAACGAAACCATTGCACTAGAGCTTGGAGACAATAGCGAAAGTAATAACACCATAGATTTTAATATTTTGAACACTCATAAAGAGTTCTTAAATGGGCTGCAGAGGGCTGATAACTTTTTAACATTGCTTCCCCAAGCCAGCAAAAACTTATTAACAAATGATGCGACCCCTAAAGAACTTTTTGATTCATTAACCATGGAGCGTAGCTTCTATGGTTTCATCACCAGCGCACAGCAAAATGTTCCACTTCCCTTAAACCACGCATCTTCAAATATTAGCGAAGAGGAATTACAAACGATTCTGCAACACCCAGGAATTATTAGAGCTAGAGAACTCTATTTATTAAAGGAAACCGTTTACGCGCACCGAGAGTGGTACCATGCGATTCAATCTATGCCATCAGAAATGCGCGGAGCGGCCGCCCACGTTGCTCACTTATGGGGTTGGCACAACCAAGCGATTGTAGCCGCAGCTCGTTCTGATATTCGCGACAACCTCGAGCTACGTTTTCCCAAGGCCTACTTCGAAACTGTATCTAACCATGCACAGTCGAGAGGCTTAGCAAGTGACTGGGTGTATTCTCTAATTCGCCAGGAAAGCGCTTTTTCTCCTAAAGCCAAGTCAGGTGCGGGCGCTTTGGGAATTATGCAGATAATGCCCAGTACCGCCCGACAGGTTTCTCGTTCTGCGGGTATAAAATTAAAGACCAAACACCAGCTTCTAGATCCTCACAAGAACATTAAGATCGGCACTGCTTACCTAGGCCAGCTATTAAAGCGATTTGATGGCAACTTAGTGCTCGCCACCGCAGCTTATAATGCTGGGCCTCATAGAGCCAAAAGATGGCAGCCAAAACACAAGCCCATGGATGGCGATATTTGGATTGAAACAATTCCAATCCACGAAACACGCAATTACGTTAAGAATATATTTACTTATCAAGCCATTTATCGCCGCAACCTAGGAATGGAAGCTAGGCTGTCGGACTCTCTGAAACAAATTCAGCCAAAACAGAACACCTCAATCGCCACAAACTAGACTTGAGCTAGACCGAGCCAAAAGCTTAATACGTTTTAGATCTAAAGAATTATTCATAATTGCCCCTACGAATAAAAATCACCAACTGGTAAATCCAATCCCTATAAACAATGATGTAATTAACGGGGCATTTAGTAACAAGCGTGTTAAATTACGTAATAGCTGACCACTAGACACCTAACAAGCTCTCCCTAACCCACTGATATAAATAAATTTTTAGCGCTCACGAATAAAAACATTGGGGTTTATAACTCCTGGATACACGTCGACATTTCCCTCAGATGTCTCATACTACTTGCAACGAAACGACGCAGTAGTAGGCGAATGCCATGCGAGATCCAGCAGAGCTAATAAAAAACTTACTCGAGAGAGTGAATCAATTCAGTAAAAACAAAAGCCCGATGCTGAAAAAAGAGCACCGTACGCTTCAAGGCCCCGTCGAAGTCCTCAGTGATATCGATGGCTTTAAAGCAGCAGAGCGCTACTTTGTTTTAGATGAAAATGTAAAAGATTGGATTGAACTCGACTTCTCCAATCTACCCGATATAAAGTTACCTGAGTCCGGCGACATTATTTGTGTAGAAGGATTCTATCGAGGCGGCAGTTTCTTTAACTGTGATTGGGACAGACTATTAGTGCTCAAGTTCGACATTATTCAAAAGAGTTTAAGCAACCAAATAAAATCCCCTTAAGATAAATCAATCCTCACGTAAACTCGCCTACCCAAAAAATACTAACGCAATAAAAAACCCCAACTTATTCAGCCGGGGTTTCTCTCAAACGGATTAAATTCAAGCTTAAGAAAATACTTTGTGGAAACGCTTGGAGATCGTCCCTAACAACATACCTAAACGTGGTAAATGAGTTCCTAGTACAGGGTTGCCAGATGTTAACAGCGACACTGAAATAGCCCGCTGTGGATCAGCCCAACAGAAATTATTAGTAAGCCCCAAATGCCCATAAGCATGGGGGGTTGCAGGTCCAAATGTTCCCCAACCTTTATCACCCAGCATCATGCCTGCACTATAGCGCATGGGTAACAACAATGTTTTATCGATGACAGTTTCATTGACTTCACGCACCGCGCGCTCGATAGTAATCGGTTGGAAAATTCGTTTACCTTCCAGCTCACCGCCATTTAATAGGCATTGGAAAAAGCGCGAGCATTCTTCGGCAGTAGCAACCATATTACCTGCCGGTATTACTTGATCATAAAAGCGAGGATCATTAGAAAGCTCTAGTGCTTTATCTAACGGTACCCCTAGTATGCGCTTAAGCGCATAACCGATTGGGAACACCAATGGCAGGCCAGAAATATAGTTGCGAGCAATGGCAGGATAATCGTCTCTAGAGGCACCATAATTGAAATACTTAAACCCTAAAGGCTCCTGAACCTTCTTGCGCATATATTCACGAATAGACTCACCAGTTACCCGCTCAACTAATTCACCCAAAACATAACCACCGGTTACTGCGTGATAAGCGATCTCTCTACCATGAAGAGAAGTCGGCGCTGCTTCGAATAACAGGCGTTTAATTTCATCGTAATCAAATAATGTTTCCGGATCTATCTCACCAGGAATGCGTGATATACCAGCCCTGTGAGCAAGTATCTGTTGAATAGTTATATTCTCTTTTCCGTTCTGACCGAACTCTGGAATGTAATAGCTGACAGGGTTGAGAAGGTTAATCTCGCCCTCTTCTTCCAACAAATGCACCAACATCGCGGTAATTGCTTTAGAAGCAGAGAACAAGCAGAAAGGCGTATCAGGAGTCACCAACACTTTGCTATCGGCGTCGTGAGGACCATTACCTTTAGCATGGCCAATCGAACGGTTTAAAACGATTTCGCCGTGGCGACGCACACAAATGGAAACCGCTGGATACATGCCAGTTTTATAGAGATTTTCGACGGCACGCCAAACAGCCTCTTTATCGGATTCTTTAACACCCAACCAGGTGGGATTCACTTCATTGTCGGCAATGGTGGTTACCTCAACCAAATCACGAGGTACCTTAATATTGTTTTCTAAACGAGCAAGCGGGTTAATATTCACACGACTACCTGAAACCAATGCTTTCATATCAAAATTTGGCGCTAACGACTCCGCCATAACTTCCCCCTTTAATGACTATAGCTCATGGCCAACCAGACTGATCCAGAACCTGTCCAGCTGGTCACAAAATGCGATCGGTTTAACACTTGATCAAATCAAGACAACGTAAACCGAGAGTTGAAATATTTAGAACGCGGCAGCTTACTGAGGATTTTCTGCGGTGCCAATGACGCAAATCGGATTATCCAACTATTTGTCGTGTTAACACAGTATTTTGCCTAATAAGCACAGCGGTTCTTAAAACGAATGGTTATTTTCTTGCCCCAAGATTGTACAATGGAGTCTGCTTTCGCAGGGGCACTCTTAACAACTTGTAACGATTTTGCGAGCCGTGCTTGCCTTACTTTATCCCTTTGGGAACTCCATTACAGTAAGCTGTTGACTCTGCCAAAGCACACAGATTTAATGTTCGAACCCAACACCTAAGTAAATTAGCCATGTCTAGATTAAAGCAAGTTTCAGCAGGGATTAAAGGTGCTCTAAGGATCGCGCAAACCACGCGTGTAATTGCACAAACAGGCCTCGATTGGTTGATGGGGGAACGTCCACCAACACCCAAATTACTTAGAGAAACCTTTGAGCGTTTAGGCACCACCTACATCAAACTAGGCCAATTCATTGCCAGCTCTCCCTCCATCTTCCCAGAAGAATATGTGGAAGAGTTTCAACTGTGCCTCGACAAAACGACTCCAGTTCCTTTTTCCATTATGGAAAAAGTTTTGGAGCAAGAGTTAGGCAAGTCCATCGATACTGTATTTGCACATGTGGATCCAGTGCCACTCGCCTCTGCGTCTATTGCACAGGTTTACGCCGCGAAGCTAGTCACTGGCGAAGATGTGGTGATAAAAATCCAAAAGCCCGGTGTGAAAGATATTTTGCTCACGGACCTTAACTTCCTTTTTGTTGGTGCAAAAGTCTTAGAATACTTTGTACCCAACTTGGCCATGGCATCACTCTCCGCCATTGTCGATGAGATTCAAAAAGGTATGTTAGAAGAGTGTGACTTTTTTCAGGAAGCTAAGAACATCGAGGATTTTGAAAACTTCCTCTCTAGCACCGGCAACCCAGACGCTGTTGCTCCAAAAGTTTATAAAAACGCTTCTACGATGCGGGTGTTAACTATGGAGCGGTTATACGGTGTGCCATTTACTGATTTGGATAGCGTAAGACACGTTACCGATCAGCCAGAACTTACATTGATTACAGCTATGAACACCTGGTTCGCTAGCTTGCTATTCTGTGAATCTTTCCATGCTGATGTTCATGCTGGAAATTTACTAGTACTGAAAGATGGCAAAATCGGATTTATCGATTTCGGTATCGTTGGCCGTATTAAACCAGATACCTGGAAATCAGTTTCTAAGTTTATTACCACCATTGGGCAAGAAGATTACTTAGGCATGGCGGAAGCTATGTTGGGTATTGGCATGACCGATGGTGATGTCAATGTGGAAAGACTGGCTAAAGATATAGAAAACCTTTACAGCAATATGGACAACGTTGTTCCCAACGATGTTGCCGATTTAGCGGCAGTGAACGAGCACGAAGTAAATCGTATAATGATGGATTTGGTGAGCTTAGCTAAGCGTCATGGCATTCACTTCCCACGCGAATTTGCATTGTTACTGAAGCAGTTATTGTATTTCGATCGTTACGTCCGATTACTTGCGCTAGAGGGTAATATTTATATGGATGATCGTTTGAACGTTCAGCCTGACATGGATTGGATTTCTATTCATTAATTAATGATTGCGATCATAAAAAAGCCGCGATAATTCGCGGCTTTTTTTGTTTTGGGTTATCAAGTAAAAACTACAGGATTCCCATTTCTTTCTTTTCCTTATAATGGGCAAAGATATCCGCCAAGCTTCGTTTCGGTTTAAAACCAAAGGTATTCTTGAACAATGAGCCATCAATAATTACCGGGTATTTGTAGTAGTTGATTAGATACTCGGGCCAACCTTTCCAACCAACGGTCTTACTAATTCGTCGTGGTAATCCTTCAGGTACTGAAGGAATAAAGACACGATTACAACCACACTGAATCACCGCATCTTGATAACTTACCCAATCATCATTAGCGACGTTGTAAACTCCGGGCTGATTTTTCTCGAATGCCAACACAATCGCCTGTGCCATATCTTCCACATGAATAAACTGCATCATGGGTGAGAAACCAACTAACACTGGCGCATAGTTGCTAGATAGCAACAAACTCATACTATTCAATACACCGGGACCAGCAATATTACACGGACGCAGAATAGAAATATTAAGCTCCGGGTATTTCCACAAATAGATATTCGCTAAGTTTTCCAGTTCAACAGAGTCAACCAAGTCCATGGTTAGCTCTGACGCTTTTAATGGATACTCTTCTGTCAACAATGCAGGGTTGTACGGGCTAGCACCGTATACGAAATAGGTGGATAGCACGATAACTTGCTGGACATCGTATTTATGACATAGATCTAATAAGCGTTGCGTTCCCAAAACGTTGTGATTGTATCGATTGCGATGGGTAGATTCATATAATCCCATACGGCCTAAATGAATAACTGCTTCGATATTGTGCTTACGGAAAATATCCTCAAAACCACGCTTGTTATATTCAACGCGATAACTGGACATATCTTCATCAAACTGGACACGACGACGGAAATCCACCAACACCACATGGTATTGATCTCTAACGCGATCAATTACTTCCTGAGCGAGCGCACCACCGGCTCCGGTGATTAAGATCTCTGGTTTTTTACTATCTGTCATTTAAACCACCCTTGACGCTCAGTAAGTCCTTCTTGAATCAATTTATTAATTTCGTCTTTCACTTTTTCGACCTTTATGGCCACTTTATCTTCATCAGTGACGGGGCCATCAAAATACATTGGCTCACCAAAATTCAAATGTACTTTAGCGGGCAACGGAAACGGGGTTGTGACCGGCACATAAGGAATGTTTAGTAACTTGGCCAAGCCATTTAAATGAAATGGTGTGGGCATGGTCTCTTCGCAACCAACAATGCCCACAGGAATAATTGGCGTGTTAGTTTGAATAGCTAAGTGCATAAAGCCCAAGCCAAAGCGCTGCAATTTGTAGCGCTTACTCCAGACTTTGCCCGAACCACGTACACCTTCTGGAAATACGATAATGGCTTCTTCCCGCTGCAGCATTTTTTCGCAGTTAACGGGATCCCCCAATACGGCTCCAAATTCATTTAGCACATTGCCAACAAAGGGAGTTAATGGGAAAAATCGCTCGATCATGGCACGCACTGCACGGGGAGCATTTGGGTTGGTCGCCAACGCGTAACCTACTAGCGCCCCATCGATAGGCAACTGGCCACTATGATTGGCAATAATTAAGGCACGCCCCGTTTGCGGTATATTCTCTAAGCCTTTAGCTTCTACGCGAAAGTAATTTTCGTAGATAGGCTTAAATGCGCTGATAGCCAATTTAAAGGCTTCTGAATGGTATCCCCATGGATCGTAACCAAACGAGCCCACAGGTTTAGGTATTTTGCTTACAATCGCGTCAGTCTCTGCTGACACTAGGTTTTTAACCAGGAAGTCCCTCAACTTCATTCCAATACCGCCTATTTCCTTTTGTACTTAAAAGAGTACTTATTCAAAATTTCCAACATTGTATTGCATACAACATTCACGCCAGATCATTGCATTGACAATCAACAACAGTTTTTTAGAACCGTTGAATTCCAGTCACTCTAACCCGATACATACCTAGTGGATAAACAATGAAAATCTAAAAAGGCGGGAGATTTAAGCGTTATTATCTATAAATTATTGAGTTATGGTTATATTTTGCCACCAATCCATAGGCGACACTCCCAAGCGGCGTGCATTATAACAAATACCGCAACAGATTATGAGTGTAGATTCACGTCAATCGCACTTGGATATTGTTCAGCGACCACATGTCCTAGTATTGACCTTTCCTGTCATAAGCATGGTAATCAAGGCCATATTCCCGTTGAACAAACCCGAATAGACTCACATAATCAAAAAACCAGCAATAATTAAAGCATAGCTGCAACATCAGAACACAGAGGCGAAAAGAGTGAGCGATAGCAACGACAAGGGTAAGAAAGACAAACGTTTTAGGGCCACAACCCCAGCAAAACGGTTTATGAAGCTCGCAGGCATGTCGGCTTCTATTGCTAAGAACTATGCCAACCACAAAGTTAAAGGCGTGTTCGCCGACGAAGACCAAAAGAAAAAAGCTGAAGAAGAACTCTACGCCGATATTGGTAAAAAGGTGGCGCAAACCTTAGGCGAAATGAAGGGTGCGGTGATGAAAGTTGGCCAGATCGCTTCTCAAGTAAAAGACCTTCTACCCAAGGAAGTCTCTGATGCTCTGGAGATTCTGCAAAAAGAAAGTCCACCAATGCCCTATGACATGATTCGTCGCCAACTTATCAAATCCTTAGGCGATGAGCCTGAGGCTTTATTTGCAAACTTCGAAAAAGAACCATTTGCAGCAGCTTCTATCGGACAGGTGCATAAAGCAACCACCAAAGATGGTGTGGATTGTGTTGTTAAAATTCAATACCCAGGGGTTAAAGAATCCTGCGAATCAGATTTGAAGCATCTAAAACGAGCGCTGAAATTGGCGGGCTTGGTAAAGGTAAGCAACGAAGTAATCGAAGAAACCTTCGACGAAATTAAGCGCACCCTGTATGAAGAATTAGACTACGAGCACGAAGCGGACAACGTTCTGTTTTTCTATGACTACTACAAAGACCACCCAAACATAGAAACTCCACAGCTAATTAAAGATCTATCGAGTGACAAAATCCTTACCCTTACCTATGTGGAAGGCGACTCGATCAAAGAAGTTAAAGCACCCCGCTACGACCAAGAGACTATCAATAATCTTGGCATGTTAATTTTTGAGACTATGGGTCGGCAAATTTATCAACTACAGAAAGTGCATTCAGATCCACACCCAGGGAACTTCGCATTTCG
>JAKSAW010000575.1 GCA_022361455.1 Pseudomonadales bacterium
CCTCGGCTGCGTGCTGGTAGGCGGCAGCGTCAGCGAGGTGGAGATCGCGCCCGCTTTCGGCGGACGCTTGCTCGAGTCGCTGCTGCCTTTCGTCTCCAGCGAGACCGAGTATGCGGGCAGGCTCAGCGGTTTCGACGTCGGTGGCTCCGATCTCCGCCTGCTGGTGACGGACTTCGCGCCCTATGGGTTGACGATCTTCGTAGGGGTTCCGCTGCTACGCCGCCTGCAGCGCCGTCCGCGCGCCTGGCTCAGCGGTGGTGCGTTGCTGGTGGCGTTGGCTCCGTGGATCAGTCTGCCCGGTGACTACTATGAGATGGGCTCGACGATCGTCACCGGCGTCCTCTGGTGGGCCGGCGGCGATTGGTCAACGCTTCGGTCCGACGATCTGTTCGCTCTGGTAGGAGGGATCACCGGGGAGCCGGCAGCTTACGGGTTCGACGGCATCATCGGCACTGCGACGGGTGCCGCGGTGATTGTGGCGTCGATCTGTGCGGCCGTCTCGCTCGCGGCGTTGACCTACGCTGCAGGTAGCGCAATCGCGTTGGAGCCGACGACCCTCGAGCTGGACGAAAGCTCCGACTCGAAAAGCTAGACGCCTGGTCTACCCGATGCTGCGCCTGCGTCTGTGGTAGAGCACGCCGCCCAGCATGAGCGTCGCCATGCCGATGATGCCCCATTCGGACAGGGTCGGGACTGCGCAGATGCATCCGGCCACGCCGTCGTAGATGCAGGTCTCCAGCGGCGCACACTCGCCGATACAGGCCGTCGGTGTCGCGAGCACACATGCATCACCCGGTCCGCCCGACGGACCGCAGTTGCACTCATCGAGAGGCGGCACGGTATTGGGTCGACAAACCTCGTTCGGATTTGCGCAAAAGCCGTTGCACGTCGGTGGTGTGCCGCCGAAGTTGCAGGGGTTGAAGAGCTGAGCCTCTGCATCGCCCTGAAAACCCGCTGGCGAGATGAGCAAAGCGGTAACCACTGCGCCGGTCGCCGCCAAAGAACGGAAGAACGAAAGACTGAGCATCGGTGCCCCTCCCGGGTC
>JAKSAW010000251.1 GCA_022361455.1 Pseudomonadales bacterium
CTGGTGTAACGGTGGATCTGAATTTATTTGGACTTATTGATGCCGAACTCTATATCGCTCGACGAGAGATCTACGAAACGACGGTCTATTTATATGAAGATGGAAGTTTACGGGGTGCGGTTGTTGATGAGTCTGAGCAACTAGTTATTGGCGCCTCACTGTGGTTTTTAGATGTACCGAACAATCCCGATCAATATGTCGATCCGGGTTTAAACCCCATAATATTAACTCCGGTTGCAGACGACTTTAATGATTGTGACGAGTTAAAAGCACAGCGTGATATCTACTTCCCCACTTCACCTGAATTTTGAGAATGTAGTGAGCTTCCAAAAAGCCCAGGTCATTTTGGCGTGGGCTTAATAACTCGAAGTGCATTTCTTAATAAAATTGCACTATCCAATTATTAGGCCTTTCTTAGTTAAACCTCTTAGTAGCAGCCTTTTTAATTCATACAATCATGGAAACTTAAACTTTCTGTAGAATCGAAATAATCTATTGGCATTTGCTACACCAACCTTCGCGCTTAGGCCAATGTAGAAAATTATCAGGGCCGGAAAAATAAGAACTACGCAGATATAAGGGGTTTAAAGCCTTTGAAAACAGCACATTAGCCCATTAGAAACAAGCTTTTGTGCCAAAGGGAATAATATTAATTTCGATTAATATTCTAAGGGGTGATCTATGTACGCAGCTCGAACACTTTTAGCATTAACAACCATTGTATTGGTGATTGTTGGTATTGAAACTTGGGTTCAATCCGGCGGATGTGAAAAATATTCTCAAGCTCGGCCAGTATGGACTGAACCCTTCTGCATGTGATTCCCAGCGCTTCTAAAACTATTTAGCTATCGCTAAAGATAGGACGCTCGTTTTTTAGGAACGCATTTAAGCAAACGTTAAAATCTTTGGTTTGCAAGCAGAGCACTTGGTTTCTGTCTTCCATGGCAATTGCTTGCTCAAGGCTGGCCGCGTCTATATTCATACTCAAGCACTCTTTAGTTAAGCGCAAGCCTAACGGCGATGTCGCTAGCATCTCTTCCACTAATTTATTAGCTATATCCTCAAGTGTATTACTCGCTACGACTTCTGATACAAGCCCTGCCTGCAAGGCTCGGTTAGCTTTAATGAAACGACCCGTTAACAAAAGTTCAGAAGCCACCGACGCTCCTACGATTCGAGGAAGCAGGTAACTAACCCCTACATCACATCCCGACAAACCTATCTTTATGAATGCAGCATTCATTTTCATATCTTCGCTAGCTATCCGTATATCTGATGCTAACGCTAATGCAAAACCACCGCCACAAGCGGAACCTTGGATTAAGCTAATAATCGGTTGAGGACAGCGGCGCATTAATATGATTATCTTACTGATTTCTCTTTGCTGCTTTAATGCAGCTGAAGAATTAAAATCAGCATCAAAGGAATCTAAATCTAACCCTGCACAGAAAGACTTGCCGCTACCCTTTAACACAACAACACGTACTTCATGGTTAAAATATAATTGCTCGAAATAATCGCGCAGTCCATTCAACATTGATTCATTTAAAGCATTAAGTGATTCTGGTCGATTAAGTGTTACATAATCGACTCCATTTTTGTTTTCAATTTGGATATATTCACTGTTCATTGTTAATGGCCCTTCAAAATAATTTGGTTAACGATGACTTTGGCCATCATCGATACGTATTACTGTACCTGTTACACATTCAGAGGAAGGAGAAACCAAAAATAGCAACGTGCTATCCATTTGCTCTGGCTGTCCGAAACGTTTTCTTGGGAAGGCTTGCGAGAAATCGCCAATACGCTCCACCATTCCGTCCATCATTTCAGAAGAGAAAGCACCAGGAGCAATAGCGTTTACATTAATATTATATTTTGCCCATTCAAGTGCGAGCACCTCTGTCATCCTCGCAATACCGGATTTGGTAACAGAATAGAGTGATGCTGATGAGTGAGCATTAACATCGAACGCAGCGATTGACGATATATTCACAATACGCCCTTTGATCTCTTTAGCGATCATACGCTTTGCCACTTCGCAGGATAAAATATAAGGACCAGTAAGATTGGTTTCCATAACGCTATCGATCAATTCATCAGACATCTTAGTGGCGCGCTGTGCATCTGGAATCCCCGCGTTATTCACCAAGATTGATATTGGGCCGAGTATTTCCGAACAGGATTCTACGACATCTCTAACGCTATCTCTACGCTGCATATCCAATGAAAAGGCTTCGCAAACCCCACCATCCGCAATTATTTCTTGCTTTAGGGTTTCTAGTTTATCGACACGCCTACCAGTTAAAGCCACTTTAGCACCACATTTGGCGAGTACCTTAGCAAATCGTCGACCAAGGCCTGATGTGGTTCCAGTTACCAAAGCTACATCGTTAGATAAATCAATTGAAAAGTTAGGTGTTTCAAATTGGTTCATTATTTCCCCCTGCTTATCGCTCTACATTTAATTCAACTATTATAGAAACCACCTATTTGCTGTTAATGCCCAGAACCATCTTCTTACTGGAAGATTTTATCAATCATTAAAAGCACATTAGTTTGCAAGGAACCAAATCAGGAAATAAAAAAGGCCGCAAGAATAGCTTGCTGCCTTATTTAGAAATAAATTTTAAAGCTTAGATAATCAGTAACGATTTACTCGATGAGTACAACTTTGTCAGTTCGTTTCACAATGGAAATTAGCGCTTACCACCCCATCATTAAGATATATCCTGATAAACACTCTAGCGTTTCCAGCTTCGTAGAGAGTGTGCTAATCATCGCAAACGGAATAGTTGTCGCATCCATACACGCCCTCGATGTCAAAAACAGTTCTACCTCTATTGGTGTATGCCATGAACTTATCAGCATTCAGCGTTATTTTCTATTTGGACATAGTCGCCTACTCCACCTTGCGATAAAATTTGATCCAATATGGAATTGGCTGTGGACGTACACAAAATCCTGTTACCGTAAAATATATAGGCTCCACCTACTTCTTGAAGACCTGATACATTTATATCCTCAAGACCTAAATTACTGACAATGGCAAACTCACCACCGACGCTTTGGAGTTTACGAAGGTCAAGAGAAGTAACTAGGTGATTACCAGAGAACCTAAAATCACCTGAGACAGATTCCAACCCGCTTAATGCACTAGCATCACTCAAGGTCTCAGAAAAACGCAGAGACACCTCACCGGCGGTGCGCAAATTTCGCAAACCATTTAAGTCAGTAACATGGTAATACGACATACTCAATAAATCTAAGTGTTCGATGTTGGCTAAGTCAGGAAACTGGGTAGCCTTTTCATTTTCGCCCCATATCAATTCATTTAGGCTCTGCAAATTAGATAGCTGACTAACATCCGACAGGTTTGGATTATACGCTAGAGCGAAGAGCCCTACTTCCAACAGATTCTCAAGCCCAGCTAAACTCAATAGCTCAATGTTAGAATTGAGCCTAAATGAACCCACGCGAGTTAAACTTTCTAGATCAGTAAAATCCTTAATTAAATTGTAAGTGGCGAACCGATTAAACTGACCACTCATACCCATCGAAAAATCCTCGATAGATTCAATATGACTAAGCCCCTGCAACGACTCTAGAATCGGCAAGTTAAACAGATGCAAAGTACCAATATTTGGTTGAATGGAAGAAAGCGCATCAAGATTACTAACACCGGGTAAACCAGCCAATAAAATGGAATCCAATTGGGTAAGGTTCGATAAGGCGCCTATTGAGGAAAAATTGGGATTGTCCACAATTGAAATGGAATCAGCACTCTGTAGGTTTTCTAAACCCTGTAACGATTCTATTGTTTCGACTTCATTTATCACCAACTCGCCAATCGAGGTTAAACCAGTAAGACCGGTCAGATCGACCAAGTCAGCGCTAGGTGGAATTGAGCCGCCGCTTGGATAGGCGCCAACACTCAACCTTTCGATATGGTTGATATTATCCAAACCAGATAATCGTTCTAGCTGAGTATTTCCCCAAAGCTCAATTTCCTGAACGGATCCTGTAATAGTTTCTAACCCCTCTAGAGACTTTAAGCTTGGGTTTAAGGTGATCTGCATTGAGTTTATAGCAGTTAAATTGGTCATACCGGCTAACGAATCCAACGCATCGTTCTTGTTTAAAATCAAGCTTTCTAATTCTTGTATAAACCCTAAACCTTCAAAGCTTTTAAAAGTTACGTTATCGATTAAGGAAAGTTTGCCATTAAACTGGAGCTGGTCATTGAACTGGAAGGGAGTAAAGTCCCTTATACGTCGTACTTTAGTAGCGAGAATATTGCCTTGGATGCTTGTTAACTTACTTAGAGCATCAGTCGAGCTAATATCGGGATCAGTGATCAGGATATCCCCTGTAATGGTTTCAAAATCCCGTAATCGCTCCAGATCATTTTGGTTACGAACAAACGCATCCCCAACGAATATCGGCTGGGTTTGATTGGTGGGTGTTATAAATTCCCAAGTCACCGTGCTAAGCGGCCTAAATATAGTAATAGGAAAACCACCATAGCCCCCAATCACTATATATTGTCCAAAAGACGCGCTAATTTGGGTATAGAAAGCTTCCTCATCTTCTGTTGTTACTTGATATTCGCGCTGGTAACTACCCGATCCCGACAAACTTTCAGTTTCGATTTCCTCGTTGTATTTATTGAAACGTTTAACATTCCATTGGTAGCCTAAGCCTTCCTCCGGTGCTGGGCCTTCGATAGCAAACGCTAGTGTTTCGCTCACTGAAGCTTCCATAGTTATGTCATCAGCTGGGGAGAAACCTGTAATTTTATTGCCACCACATGCGCTTAATAGTGCGGCTAATATTGAGAACAGAATCGGCTTTAGATACTCGGTGTAATTACTCATAGATGATCCATACCTAAATCAGGCTGTTAGTTGGTCAATTTATGGATCTGAATACTAGGGAGAAGGAAGCTTAAAAAATATCTATCGAATGGGGGATAGTGCCAGTTAACTGTGGTTGAGACGAGTTATCGCCAATGAGTACCATGTCATCAACTTATTTTCATTCACTATAACATCACCAACCACCAACAAGTCTCTCATCTTATTGTTTTATATAGGGTTTATAGCCCTTCTCCTTTGCATTCATCTCACCAATTCAAGCTAATAATCTAGCCCACATCAGCAGGGAAAACCCCCGAATTAAATTCGGATCCCGGCCTGATAAATCGGTGGGTTAAAGTGTGTTTATCCGGAAATAGCACACTTTATCTCAAAACTAATTGAGAACCGAAGGGCCCCGAGGTTCTCCGTTTTACGGAGAACTTCCCATGAAAACCAGTAACAATCAGTTAGCAAGCAAGGTGCGTAATGAGTTGTCACCTGCGCATCTTAAACAGCTCAGTCTGTTAAGAAGTTTTGATAAGCGTGGAGTTGCCTTAGCGACTTTAAGATGTTGGATACTTGCTGCGACCGCAATCGCCCTGACTCTTGCAGTATCTTGGTGGCTAGCGCCATTAACAGGGTTGCTATTAGTCAGCCAAATGATGTCGCTAAATAACATCCTACATGAAGTGAGTCATCATGTTCGACGCTTGAGCAAGTGGCAAAAAGTGTTGGTGGATTTGTTTATCGCCTACCCTATGTGTCAAACATTGAATGGCTATACAAATATTCATGCGTTGCATCACCGATATACAGGAAATCAGCAACAAGATCCTGACCATATCAATATCAACCACTATCAGTCCAACAAAGGATGGTTGGTATTTTGGTTAAATCTAACAAGAGATCCAGCAAGGGTTGCAAACAGTATGTTTGGTGAATTTATGAGTAAAGATACAAGCATTGGCCTTTATCGCTTTTGGTTTGCTCTGGTATTAACCGCATCATTAGTGCCATTCGGTTGGAGTGTGCTTGTATTGTGGTGCGCCGCAAAATTGTTAGGATTTCATCCTATCTTCACTTTGCGAGAGATGATGGACCATCAGTACTTAAAGGGTAAAGAAGTGCTCTCTATCACAAGGAATATTCAAGGTAATGCGTTACTACAAGCTTTGTTCCATCCTTATAATGATAACTGGCATTTGGTGCATCATTTTTTACCAACAATTCCTAATCAAAAATCAGAACAAGCGCATCGAATTCTGAGCAATTCTAAAACATACCGTTGCCTAGAAAATTGCGACGGGTATGTGATCGGAAACAGATCGCTTCTGAAACGCTGGACTTTTTCAAAATAATCCATTGACTGCAATAGAGTCCTTCCACATTATTTGTGGGAGGACTTTTGCTATTCCACACAAGGAGTTTATCAATGACTGATCAGGAATTGCGCATAGCTGATGAATGGGATTTTATCGTTGATATATTAAGGAATGGCAAGCCTTCACTCTCAAAAGAAGATCTATGTACAATTATTGAAGGGATCAATCGGTCTTATAGTTGGGCCGAAAAGTGGACTGTGCCTCGAGCTGGCCTGATTAAACCGTCAACTCCAGGGGTAATTGAGCAGCTCACGAAAGCGCTTCATGATATCGCTAAGCTCCAATTTGATGTTACAGAAAAAGAATTAGCCATTCACCGATCAACATTTTTTCGCCAACACTTTCCTTTAGGCAAATTTAGTTTCGACTTTATTGGCCGCGAAGATGAACTCACTCATATTCACAATCGCTTGAGTACAGGCAACCACCAATTATGCTTAACGACCCAACACTTAGCGGGTTTCGGCGGACAAGGAAAAACAACCATTGCCCTGGAGTACGCCCGACGTCATAAGGATAGCTATTCGGCTGTGTTTTTCCTTGACGCCCGAAACATGAATCTGCTTCCTCAGATCAGCACCTTTGCGCACGACTTGGTCGAAGATCTCAGGCCTTACGATGGCGGAAAAGCCGAGGAGCGTTTAGCATACTATTTGGAGGAGATTGCTGCGTACTACCGAGGAAATATTCTTCTTATAATTGATGATGTGCCTTCCTCTGGAGAGGTTAAATCAGGCTATAAAAAAGCCGAGGGACAACTTGATAAATTCATTAAGTCAATCCCGGAAGTATTGAGAAAGCGATATCGATTGCTAATAACGAGTAGGCATGAACTGCTCCGTGGAAAACTAGAGAAGTACATGATTGAGAAAATGAACCATGATGATGCTGTCGCCCTTTTTATAAGTCGCTCTAATTGGGAAACGCTTTCTACCGATGATCCAAAATTATCCAAACTGGTAGACAATCTTCTAGGTGGGCATCCGTTAAGTATTGCATTGGTTGGCGCGTATTCGCGAGAACACCAAGTTCACGATCCAGATCGATTAATCAGCATCGTGGAAACTCGACTTGTAGAGGCAGAAGCTTTAAACGACATTAGACTGGCTGAATATCCTTTGTCCTTACATGCATCATTTATGATTAGTTTTGAAGCCATCAACGAAGCAGCTCGTCTCTTGTTATTGTCGTTGAGTATGTTCAGGCGTAGTACCGTTGCCGTTCAAAGCATCAGAAAATGTGCAAAGTTTATGTCTCCGCAAACACCAGAGATGGAAGCATTGCAAAAAAGCCTTAACAAGAAAGGCCCGAGCAAGCTTTTTCGCGAGTTGATTAACCATAGTTTGGCTGAGCAAGTCATTGTGGATGATCAAAAAAACAAGAGTGAGATCATTCAAGTACAGCTTCATGAAGTTATCTATGATTTCACCCAAAGCCATTGGGTGATTTTGCTAGAAAACGAACAGTACCATAACCGCATTAGAGATCTGGAAACATCCTTTATCCAAGGAGCTTGCCGCTATGCTTCGCAAGCAATTCATGGCGAATCCATCGAATTTCGAGATATCGAAACACTCACAGGGCTACTAATACCGATTGCTAAACCCGATCGGAACTATATTCCTTCTAAAATTAGAACGGCGACAGCTTTAGACTTTTGGTTTCATCACTTTAGGTTTCAGAACTTCGTTTACGATACAGGTATTCAAGAACTTTTGTTAGATCAGATGCTACAGCTTCAGGAATACCTTGCGAGCAAGGACCAGTTAAGCCCAATGTTCAAGCTGATTTTATATAAGTTGATCGGCCATGCCTATTACGCCGAACCAAAGGCAACTGGAGAAATTGCTAAGCAATATTTTGATCAAGCCCTAGAATGTGCCAGGCAACTACTAAACTCTCCAGATGCTGATACCTATGATTCAACTATCCGCTGGTATATTATTTTTCTATTGGATCATCGCTCAAATGTAGCCTCCAAAAACAGGCCCGTTGACCAGCAAGACAAACCAATCTGCAACGATCAGAATTTTACCGGCGATTTTTCTGAGATTGAGAACGCGTTACCATCACCGCTGCGAGAACTAATTGAACCACCAGAAGAACCTCAGTGTGAACTCTTGTTAAGAGCTGCTCATTATTGGGGCCATAGAGGAAACCAAGATAGCTACAGTTTATATCGTAAATATTTAACAGGAATAGTTGATAACGACTGGGGCGAGCTGCTGTTAAGTTCCACAGAGAATTACACCAAAGCCCTTAACTACCGGCTGCTTGGCCTCAAAACGTTCATGCCAGGGGAATTCAATCGCTATTTGGTAAAGATGCATCGAAACAACCAACTCCCATTCAGCGTACCTTGGCTCGATAAAGCCAATGAAGCTAGCCGGCTGCCAGATTATGAAAGCTTTACGAGTGTGGCGCAGGGTATCGGCGATGCCGCCCATCAATATAGAGGACTCCACTTTGTTTTTGTGCTTGAGTATTTGGTGGCGAAAAAACAAGGTAATCCTACAGATTTCTTAAAGGTAGAAAATGCTTTCCAAGCCGCGGTCGAATTATGGAAGATCGCTAGCCAATGTGTTGGTAAAGGTGAAGTTTTACTGAAGTACTATTTATGGATGTCTAGCTCGAGCATTCTAATGCGCTGGGTAGCTGCTCTTGAAAATAATGAGCCACTACCAACTCTTCAAAGTTCACTAGAGCTTTTAGAAAAAGAAACCAAGCGTTTACAGGAAACAATGAAGAGTGGTTATCAGC
>JAKSAW010000231.1 GCA_022361455.1 Pseudomonadales bacterium
AAAAAGCTATCGCCACGAAACATAATCATCGGATTCATGGTGCTGGAACCACCACTTGTGACAATGCCATCAATGCCATCGGCATCAAGCATTTTCGAAATTCTAACGGCATCTTCTTGCTGCAAACCACCGCGAACGCCTTCAGTTAAACTAATCTTTCCAATAATTGGAAAGTCATCGCCAACTGACTTTCGAACTGCCTCTAATACTCGTAACGGCAAACGCATGCGGTTCGTTAACGAACCTCCATATTCATCGGAGCGCTTGTTAGTCTTTGGCGAAATAAACTGACATAAACCATAACCATGGCCAAAGTGTATTTCCAAAGCATCAAAACCCACTGACTTCATAAATGATGCCGCACGACCATAAGCCGCCACAAACTCATCAATATCTTTATGGCTCATCGCATCACAAAAGAACATGCCACGGGCAACACCCAATGAGTTGACACCAAAGCTCGGCCCCAAAGGTCTACGACGCTGCAAATCACGGTTTTTAGAGAAACCGCCTCCATGCCCCATCTGACCCGATACTTTTGTCCCCAAGCCATGAAGACCATCGATCAAAATAGTGAGTTCATCGCGAATGCCTTCGTGCATGTAAAGCATATTTTCATTAAGGCGACCATCGCCCTCAACTGCGCAATAACCAATGGTGGTCATGCCCACCCCCCCACGAGCTATTCGCTGATGGAACGCTCGCAAAGAATCCGTGGTGCGACCATTTGGCGTCATACCCTCGTAAGTACCAGCCTTGATAAAGCGGTTCTTCAGCGTCAGTCCATTTAACTTGCCTGGTGTAAAACAGGTATCAAGCATCAACATATTCCCCCTCAAAAGATATGTAACATAATTACATATATCTAAATTGAAGACCACCCTAAAGGTTTGTGCGACTTGTAAGCACTAATAGAAATATCAATCGGCACTTTTGGTTGAGCCAATTTATCCCTTTTTAAAACAAGCACCTATGAAGGTTCTATAGAATTCAAGGAGTTAACAAAAGGCAACAAAACGTTTATCGGGAATTTTCTAAAACGAGTGGACCTGACACATAAACATGCCATAATCGAAAGCGGTAAATAATTTGGTACGTCAGTACGTTTACCAGCCAAACCAATCCGAGCTGTATGGCTTGGCAAAAAAATAAAAACAAAATAATTAGTTTGGAGACTAATCCGTGACTATAACCCTAAAATCTCTTAAGAGTATTTTTATATTTGCGCTCCTCAGTGTCATGGCCGGGTGTGTGGCAGAAGTTCAGATCGTATCGCCTGCCGCCGACACTGTATCAAACGAAGCTCCTGAATTTAGATTACGATTCAAGGACGCCGTTCCAGATAACTTCACCGCTACGCTAAATGGCACAGAAATTCCGCCAAGCAGCTTCACCGTTGAAGACAAAGACGCCTTTATCCAAATCGACATGGGCATGCTGCAAGCTGGGGACAACGTGTTTGCAGTAACTGATCCTGCGGAAGTGTCTCGCACTTTCCATCTTGATCTAGTTGGCCCAGTGATTCATGTACTCGGTGCAGAAGGTGGCGACCCTAAATCAGTGACAGGCTACTTAGCTGATAAAGGTGGCGCCGTTAGCTTAACCATTAATGGCTCCGATGTTGCATTAAATGAAGATGGTAGTTTCGCAGCCGACGTTGCTGCCGCTAACATTTATGATTTAACCGCAACAGA
>JAKSAW010000576.1 GCA_022361455.1 Pseudomonadales bacterium
CCTGCGCCGCTCCCTCGCGCCCATATTCGGTAAGACGCATACGGTCGAATTCGCTTTTGGCGGTGTCGGCACGAATGCACATTGGGGTACGCCGCGTAATCCGTGGGACGCGAAAGCCCACCGTGTACCGGGCGGCTCCAGCGCTGGGGCGGGCGTCAGCCTGTGCGAAGGATCGGCACTGATTGCGCTCGGCAGCGATACGGCCGGATCGGTGCGCGTCCCGGCTAGTTTTACGGGCAATGTCGGCGTTAAAACGAGTTTTGGCCGCTGGTCAGTCGACGGAATCGTGCCGCTCAGCCCGAGTCTGGATACCGCCGGTGTTTTGGCCCGAACCGTGTCCGACGCCATTCTCGCATTCGCTGCCATAGATCCGCTGACCGATCTGCCGGGGGAGGCGTTGCTCGAAGGGTTCGGTGATGTCGGAGCCGAGGACGTCCATATCGGCGTTTGCGATCATTTCTTCGAGGCGTGCGATCCCGGTGTCTCGGAAGGCGTCAAGGCGGCCATCGACGAGCTGGTCAAAGCAGGTGCGCGGGTTTCATCAATCGATCTGCCAGAGGCGGTGGAATCGGATGAGATTTTCTTGCGGGGCGGCCTCGCGGCGCCGGAATTCGCCGCGTTCATCAATGGCGAAATGCTGGATCGCAAGGCGACGCTGGACCCGAACGTCGCCGCACGGTTCGATAGTATGGAGGCGATTCCGGCCGTCGATTATCTGGCTCGTCGCGAACGCCTGCAGCAATTGTCGCTTAGCTTGGAGGATCGAATGACCGACGTTGATGTCGTTATCGGCCCCACCGTGCCGATAACGCCGCCGGTTGTTGACGCAGTTGCCGATCTGGAAGGATATCGAACGCACAATATGGGTGCGCTGCGCAATACGAAGACAGCCAATATGTTGGCCCTGTCCGCGGTAACGATTCCCGTGGCCCTCGACAAGGCGGAGATGCCGGTCGGCCTTCAAATCATGGCGCCGCTTGACGAAGACGAGCGCACACTTGCCGTTGCGCTTGCATTCGAAGGCGTTTTGGGCGCCGGTCGTCAACGAATCGGCGTGCCGCCGCTTTGCAAGGCCTGATGCA
>JAKSAW010000578.1 GCA_022361455.1 Pseudomonadales bacterium
AGTTGAGCGCTCGGCCAGGTATCAAGGATAAATGACAAAACGGGGATACTTCCCAGAGTATAGTAATTGGTCAAGAAAGCAATGAATTTAGGTCTTTCATCGTCGTTAGGGTATAGCGCCCCCACTTTCTTTGCGCGGTAGCTAAATGCATTTGTCTCCACGTTCGCTGAAAGGTTCATCGCAATCCCAGTCATTTCCTTGCGAATTAAGATGTGCGTTAACTGGAATCTTAACAGGTACACAGCTTAACCCTTGTTTTTTGAAACCTCTATGACAACGCCATTTATCACCAGCCTCAACTAAATAACCATTCGTGGGAATGACAATTTTTTTGCATTGGTTTTTTTGTTTTACATAGCCACGTTGGCATGTCCAAGATTTGCCCTTACGATCTAGAAACGCATTCTTCGGAACCTTTAGAGCAACGCATTTATTATTACTTTCTAAGTATCCGCGCTTACACTCCCAACCTTTGTCATATTCCGAGCCGGTGGCATATCCGTTCTTGGGTATGACGATGGCTTCGCAGGCATCTTCGGTTTTTTTATAGCCCTGTTCACAATTCCAACCAGCCCCATAGCTTGATTCATCTAAGAAACCATTCGCTGGTATTTTTATTTTCATGCATGCCTTGCCGTCAGCTCTGGCTTTGTCTTCTATTTCACGATAGCCACGCTCACATTGCCATCCACTTTTGCTGAAAGGCGCATCAACCATATACGCATTGGGTGGGACGAGTATTTTCACACATTCTTTGTTTCGTTTTAGATAACCTCTCGAGCATCGCCATTTTGAGCCATAAGCATCCAAATAGGCGTTATCGGGAACAACGATCACAACACACTGATTGCCGGCCTTGTAAAATCCTCGTTTGCATTCCCATCCTGAACCATATGTGCGTTTATACGCGTTATCAGGCAATGCAGATTGTTCTGTTGCTCCTTGAGCAATTACGCAATTAATAAAAAGAAAAAAGCTAATAATGGCGATAAGGCATTTGTTTAGTGCTAACTTCATTGTTTAAATCCTTTCTTGCTAATAAAAAATGCCTTCTTGGGAAATTAAATAAGGAACCTTTTAATCATAAGTTGATGGTGTGATGTGCTACCACCAAGCCGGGTGGCCAAACGGGACCGAGAATAGGCCATGCAGCCGAAGATATTCCTAGATCTTCAGCGATGCTTTCGGGATCGTAAAACTGCTGTTTGTTGCGTAGTGCGCAGAGGTGAATATCTAATTTTCCAAACTCAATGGTTTGGCAGCACAGGCGTAAGTTTGTCATTTGGCTGCCTCAAAAGTTGAGCGCTCGGCCAGGTAT
>JAKSAW010000144.1 GCA_022361455.1 Pseudomonadales bacterium
CATTGATGGCATACTGGTTCAACTCCCCTTGCCTGATCATATTGATGCCGACAAAGTCATTGATGCTATTAGACCAGACAAAGATGTTGATGGCTTTCACCCCTACAATATGGGTCGACTGGCCCAGCGAATCCCACTACTCCGCCCTTGCACTCCCAAAGGCATCATGACCCTAATTGAGAAAACCGGGCAGGATATCACCGGCATGAACGCAGTGGTGGTTGGCGCATCCAATATTGTTGGCCGACCAATGACACTTGAACTGCTACTCGCCGGCTGCACTGTAACCACCTGCCATCGATTTACCAAAAACCTGGAAAGCCATGTTCGCAGTGCCGACCTCTTAGTCGTTGCCGTGGGTAAACCTGAGTTTTTAAATGGTGAATGGGTAAAAGAAGGCGCCATTGTCATTGATGTAGGCATTAATCGCTGCGAAGACGGCAAGCTCAGGGGTGACATTCAATTTGACCCTGCGAAAGAAAAAGCAGCTTGGATCACACCTGTACCTGGTGGAGTCGGGCCCATGACCGTCGCCACGCTTCTTGAAAATACCCTTTATGCAGCGGATCAACTTCACAAATAAAGGCGAATAACTGGACAACTCATTGCGAGCTGTTATAAGTCATAACTCAAATCAAAAAACACAATAACAGGTTACAAATATGGAGCTTATTTTGATTATTCTTCACACCAACTTTGGCGACATTAAATTAGAGCTTTATCCAGAAAAAGCTCCAGAGACCGTGAAAAACTACGTTGAATACGTCAAGAGTGGTCACTACAACGGCACCATTTTCCACCGCGTGATCAGCAACTTCATGATCCAAGGTGGTGGCTTCGACAAAGACATGAAACAAAAGAGCACCAATGCTCCAATCAAGAACGAAGCCAACAATGGATTGAAGAACGAGGTTGGCACCATCGCCATGGCGCGTACCCAAGACCCACACTCAGCTTCAGCACAGTTTTTCATTAACGTTACTGACAACGATTTTCTCAACTTCAGAAACGAATCCATGCAAGGCTGGGGTTATGCGGTATTCGGTAAAGTTACCGAAGGCATGGACGTGGTAGAGAAAATAAAGGCCGTCAAAACCACTAACCATGGCTTCCATGAGAACGTGCCTGTAGAGCCCGTGATTATTGAATCTGCAGAAGTTGTGGAATGACCACTCTTTTTATCTCAGATCTTCACCTAGATGAAAAACGCCCGGATATTTCCCGGGCGTTTTTTCGCTTCCTAGAAACCAAGGCGATTCATGCCGATCAGCTTTATATACTCGGTGATTTTTTCGAGGTATGGATTGGTGATGACGCTATCTCGCCGTTTCAAGAAGAAGTCATTTACGGTCTGCAAAATGTAAGTAAGCACTGCAATGTTTTCTTTATGCATGGTAACCGGGACTTTTTAGTCGGCAACCTTTTCGCCGACCTAAGCGGCGCGACACTGCTGCCTGACCCCACCATTATCACCCTAGCTGGTGAAAAAACCCTGCTTATGCATGGTGATTCCCTCTGCACCGGAGACACCGAATACATGCAATTTAGAGCAATGGTGAGAAACCCAGATTGGCAAGCTGAGTTTTTAGGTAAGTCACTTGAAGAGCGCATCGCGATCGCCAAGCACCTCCGAGACAAAAGCAAAGAAGAAACGGCCAACAAAGAGGAATACATTACCGACGTTACGCCTAGCGAAGTGGTTAAAGTGATGGATGAGTCTGGCTGCACCCGCCTAATACATGGTCACACCCACCGACCCGCAAGGCACCCAATGGAAGCCCGGGAGCGAATTGTTCTTGGTGATTGGGGAGCCACTGGATGGTATATCGTGTGTGACGGGAAAAGTTTAGAGCTACTTGAGTTCAATCCGCTTTAGAGCGAATATCCGGCAGCGGGCACTCCACTATGAAAGCGGAACTCAGCATCTTCACTTTCAATAAGCCTTCTTTCGGCTTCTCTAAAGAAGGCAACTCTATCACTGATATCAGACTCTGAATAAAGTTCAGCGAGTGCTAGATAGTCTTCGAAATGACGGCTTTCAGACTTCAACAGAAACACATAATATTTTGCCAGCTCTGCGGTTTCTGGGTTCTGCTCCAGTACAGGTGCCAACGCAGCAAACCTTTCGCAGGAACGAGCCTCAATAAAAGCACCAATAATCAATGTATCAATCAACCTTTCAGGCTCATGGGTTCGGATATGTTGACGCAAACCATTAGCATAGCGCGCTGGCGATAGGTGGTCATAAGTAACCCCAAACTTCTCCATAAACTCCACCACTTGTTCAAAATGGAGCATTTCTTCCCGGGTGAGCTGGGATAGCTTTTTTAAGAGCTCTGGCCTATCCACATAACGAAATAACAGATTCATGGCTGTAGAGGCAGCTTTCTTTTCGCAATGAGCGTGATCTATCAACAAAATATCCAGGTGTTGGGGTGCAATATCCAACCAAGCCTGTGGTGTGGCACAACCGAGAAAATTCTGAATGGGGCTAAGATCAACCATGCTTACTCCTTATCGCGAGCGCGGATTATAATCAAGCTCTTGGCCACTTGGCTAATTTCATCTATTCTTGCCGGCTAAATAGTTCCAGGGCCCAGACATTGGCAGATAAAGACTCTAGTAAAAACGACATTAAGAAAGATATAACCGGCAAAGTCATGGCTAACTCCTTGCGACTAATTGGGAAGCTGCCCTTTGCTGCCATCCACTCCCTCGGTATATCTGCCGGCCAGCTGCTGTGGGCCTTAAATACCGATACCCGTCGAATCACACAGATTAACATCGATCAATGCTTCAAGGATGAATCCAAGAGCTGGCGTCGACAGCTTGCTAAAAAGAGCCTCATTGAAACCGCGAAAACAGGCTTGGAAATGGGTGGCGTATGGACGAAAAGCGTTGATGTTCCACTCAATAAAATCCATGCAGTGGAAGGAGCAAATCTAATCGAAGAGGCTCGCAAAGATGGAAAAGGTGTGATTATCTTAGCGCCCCATTTGGGTAATTGGGAAATATTAGGCAATTGGTTATGCCAGCGATACCCGATTACCAACCTGTATCAACCACCTGAACATGAGGCAATGCACGATCTCATCTACCACGCCAGAACCCGCTCAGGTGCGAAACTCGCTCCAACCAATCGTCGCGGTGTCGTGCAACTAGTTCGAGCGCTGAGGAATGGCGAACTAACAGGAATCCTTCCTGACCAAGAGCCAGAGCGACATTCAGGCAGCGAATTTGTGCCCTTTTTTGGCAATGAAGCGCTTACCGCCACCATCATTCCAAAGCTGGTGAAGGAATCTAACGCGGTTGCGATCGGAGGGTTCTGTCTTCGTGATGGTGACGGCTACAAGGTGATCTTTAGGACTGTTGACCAAGGCATCTACAGCGACGATTTAAAAACTGCCACCGCCTGTATGAATGCCTCCATAGAATCCTATGTCCGTGAATGCCCTGAACAATATCAGTGGGAATACAAGCGATTTAAGCGTCGGCCAAAGGGTATGGAAAGCTTTTATAACCCCGGCCGAATTACTCGAAAACCTCTCGTTAGATGACACACAAGCGGACAACAAAACTCATAAGAGCCGGGTTTCGATCTTAGGCTTGTGATTAAAACTTCATCCGCAAACCGACTAGAGCTCCTATTTCTTCTAGATCAAAAGATCGATTCGAGTCCTCAAAGTATTCCTGGCGAACAAGATAAGTAACTTCAGCATCCAATTGCAATTTAGGATTTAGCTTGAAAGATAAACCGCCTCCTAATAGATAACCGGTTCCCTCTTCAACCTCTTCCACCTTACCAGCTTCTTTTAATCCGAAGAATGACTCTTCCAATTCAAGCTCTGAATAGTAATAGAGAAAGCCGCCCTTGCCATAGAACTGAAAGTCATCTTCAGGATTAAAGGTTAAACGGGCGCCCGCAAACAGATCACTACTACTAATTGTTAGAGTGTACTCTCCGGTATTGTCTTCACCGGTTTCTTCGGTATCCGTCGTTTGAGATAAACCAACAAATACTGATAAGTTAGGTGCCACTTGTTTTTCAAGTGAACCTGAAAAGCGTAAGGATGCGTCCAGATCCGAATCGCCCCCCGCATCATTGGCAACAAATGCTAAAGAAGCGGCGCCAGACAATCCTTGAGAGAATGTCTGCATATTATTCTGTGCGAATGACATGACAGGAAACATTAGACTAAGGGAAGCGGCCAGAGCTGTTTTTTCGCGTAATAATTTACTAGCCATATTAAGATCCCCCTGGAGTATATCTAAAGGAATAGTCGTCACCGATTTGTTGACTGCTACTGGATATAACGAATCCACCTTCAACACCATCTGGAAGGGTCAAACCCTCTTCGCGAAACAGTGTTAGATTCACGTCGCAATAGTCCATATCAAATGTATCTAAAGGAATATCACTAGCATCAACCAAACCGGGTATTAGTAAATTAAGGTAAAGTGCAGCCAATATAGTCGCAATCTCTGCCTCAATAGTGCCTACGGCATTGACGATTAATTCATTGGGAATGACATCCCCAACATCAAAGGTATGAGAACCATCATCGTTACCAATGGCAGTAAAAAACGGATAGCTAATTTCATCATCACCATCCACACAGGTGACAACAGCACTTAATGATGCTTGGTCAGCAGTACCAGCATCCCAAGTAACGGAGACATCATCTGATCGTGAGGAAAAACTAGCTGAAGAGATAGCGACATTGGTTAAACGGTCAGGAAACTCAAAATCGTCGCCATAACCCACCAACGCTTCATTAGGGCCCGGATCATAATAAAGTTCGTCGGATGGATACCAACGATCTTCACGAGCTCTCTCTGGATCGTAGACAGTTTCAACGGTGACAATATCATCTACTGAAGCAATCTCTACAGTGCCTTTATAATCTCCGCTAAGGTTTTCAAGAGACGTAAGTCGATCGTCATCAATATGAGAAGAGGCAATAAAAAAATCACCACCAACCAGAGGCTGACGAGCACCATCTTCATAGATTGAAGCCACCACATTGATATTGAGTGAATCACTAGGGAGATCTGCTTGCAACCCTAACGATATTCCTTCCTGTGATACGCCATTACGCAGCTTATCTGACTCCCCTCCACCAAAGCAGGAAGCCAATGCTACTGTAAGGCCTAAAACCCCCAGCCGCTTTATCATGTTGTTCACCTATAGGCTTAACTTTTTAAATATGAACTCTGGAATGTGTCGAATAATAAGCATGATCATTTGCCAGAACCAGGGTACATAAACTACGTTACGTTTTTTATCCACGGCATTTACAATACTCATCGCCACATCTTCCGGTTGCGCCCATAGAGGCCCTGACTTATCCATTCCATCAGTCATGGGCGTATCGACAAAACCTGGCTTGATAGTGGTCACGTCAACACCGCTCTTGGCTAAGCGGTTGCGAACACCGCCCAAAAATGTAGTGACAGCAGCTTTGGCACTGCCATAGAGGTAGTTAGATTGCCGCCCTCTATCTCCTGCCACTGAAGTAATCACTGCGATATGCCCTGAGCGTTTTGCTTCAAAATAGTTAGCTGCTTCGCCAATCAGAGATATGACACTCATACCGTTCACATCGAATTCTTTTTTGGCGACGGCAAAATCAGCTTCGCAAGCTTTTTGGTCTGGCAAAGTACCGTGAGCCACAAAGATACCATCTATAGAACCGAGTTTTTGCTCTGCATCGTTAAACAACGTTAAATGTTGATCGTAATCGCATGCATCGAAGACTGAAACGAATACATCTTGAGCACCACGCACACTTAGATCTTGGGCCAAGACCTCCAATTTTTCTTGATCACGGGCAAGCAGATAAAGCTTATAACCTCTGGCTGCCCATATGCGTGCGGTCGCCTCAGCGATCGCGGAACAAGCTCCCACAATGATCCAGTTCTTCATTAATGTCCCCCAAAATTTTATAAATCTGAGATATCGCTTAAACAGCGAAAATCATAAAGCCTGCAATAATAGCGCCGCACAAAAGGCTAGCTTTATCTTTCAGAGCAAACACGATTGGATCATCGTCCATTTGCCCTCTATGAGCCATTATCCAAACCCGTGAAATCCAAAACAGCATGACCAAACAAATGGGCCACATGATTACCGGATCTCCATAGAGAACTTTTACATCTTCACTGTTGATGTAAAGTGCTAATACCAGCACCGAAATATAGCCACTGCTCCCCCCGAGAGATGACAGCAATTCAATATCTTCGGCATGGTAACCACGCCCTAAAGCCTTTTTGCCCTCTTTACCTCTGAGATCTAGCACCTCAGTAAAACGCTTCACAAGCGCTAAACTCAAAAACACAAATATAGAGAAGGCCAGTAACCAGAAAGACAATACAACCGAAATTGCCGCTGCTCCTGCAATGATACGAATGGTATATAGTCCCGCTAATGTAATCACATCTACCAAGACAATTCGTTTCAAGAAGAAACTATAAGCGAAGGTTAAAATGTAATAGCACAATAAGACGATAAAGAATTCCTGGGACACACCAACAGCAATCATAAACGCGGCGACCAATAAGATCGGTGCTAATAAAAGGCCATGTAATAAATCCAAAGAGCCAGCAGCAAATGGCCGATTACGTTTGCTTTTATGCTGACGATCATCATTAAGATCCAAAAGATCATTCAATAAATAAACACTGGATGCACACAATGAGAAAGCTAAAAACGCCAGCGCGCACAACAGGAAATTTTCGGCATTCGAAATTTGATGGGAAGCAAACAGTGGCACAAAGATAAGCCCATTCTTAACCCACTGATGTACTCGCAGAGCCTTAACCCAGCGTTTAACTAACCCACCTTCCTTTGGGATATGATGATCAAGACCACATAGCTTTTCGGCTTTCTTAGCCAGCGAGGCCCCACCAACCACTACGGCTGCAGAACAATCCTGCCAAACTTTGGTATCAACATCGGCATTGCCTGCATAGATATATTGTTTTTCCCCATAAGCTTCATTGAGCGCCGCCCTTTTTTTAGAGCCGGATAAATTGATGTGGTCGTCTGATGCATAAACATCATCAAACAAATCAAGATGAGTCGCTACGTCGCTAGCGAATTTTTGATTCGAAGCTGTGGCTAACGCGGTACGAAAACCTTGAGTTCGTTTCTCTCTTATATATTCCAGGACGGCTTCGTTATATGGCAACGTATCCACCGGCACATTAACTCTTACTGCTATTTCCTTTTTCATTGCGGCTTTGCCTTTTAACAGCCACAGGGGAACCATCAGGATATAAAGCGGATTAGACTTTATGAGCAATAAAAACGATTCAATCAATAAATCTGATTTGATGAGTGTGCCATCCAAATCGATGACAATAGCGGGTTTATTATCAGACATTTTTTTCTACTTCTTGTGAATTTATTGTTGGTGAATAGCCCTTCATGGCTAATCCACCGGCAACACCAATACCCATGAATACTGCAAACCACAGAGTGGCTATTCGACAAATCAAAGTCGCTGCTATTGCGACGTGATTATCAACACCTAACGCCACCAACAACAACCCCATCACCAATTCGGTACTGCCTAAGCCACCAGGTAAAAAGGATAGCGCGCCCACTAGCACCGCTATTCCATAGACGCTCATTGCCATCAGCGGATCGATATCTTGGCCCAATACTTCTAGGGTATACCAGAAGCCGATCCCCTCGGCTCCCCATGCAATAACCCCAATCACCATACCACCGTATAACTGGCGGTTTTTTAACAACATGGCAGAAGACTCTAGCAGGGTAACCAGATGACCACCGGCTTTGGCAATCTTTCCGCCAAATTGGTTAATTTTCGATTCAACCAATTTGAGAATGGTCTGGCTGTGTACCACCGGCAACATACCAAAAATTAGCACCAGGGTAATCACGAGGAAGATTTGATAGTCCTCGAAATAATAGGCAGCAAGAACGGAAAGAATAACGATAGTTAATAGATCCATTAATCTTTCGACGAATAAACAGCTAATACTTTGATTAAAAGGAACGCCATGGCGTTTTAGATAAAAGGAACGAACAGACTCACCCGCTTTTCCCGGTGTGGTAGAAAGGGCAAATCCTGCTACGTAGTAACTCAAATGCAGCTTGGTAGGAATTTTAATCCCAGAGAGGTCTTTAATGTACCAGTCCCAACGTATATACCTCAGGACATAGTTCACCAACGATAGTCCAAAAATAATGAACCACGCCATGGCAGGAACTTTGGCAAAGCTGTCTTTAGTGGCCTCATAGTCACCAAGGAACATGGCGCCAAAATACAGGCCAATACCGATGATAACTGAGAGTAGCAGTGGCTTTTGGAAGCGCTCCATAGAAATCCCGCAGGTCTCCATTGGCGGCTGAAGCTCAATCTCTTGATATAGCGTTGATGCTCTATACCTTCAGCGACCTAATTTCTTGTTTTAGTTCGTAATAGAGGCTGCCGAGTCTATCACGATTAGGGCCCTGATTCCTGTTAATTTCTGTACCAGAAGCTGTGACCCCGTACTTGGATTTGACGTAAAGTGCAGTAATTCGATTCACTTTATTGGCTATCTGAGGCAGTTGCTCACTAACTCGCTTAGCGAAGTCAAAGGGAGCCTCCTTAGGTTCCCGTTTAAAGCCTTTCCGAGCCAAGCGCTCGCAAAACTTAAGATACAATCGATCCATTGGGTCTGGCTTGTTACGAGGCCTCTCCCAAATTAGTAAAAAAGCGAAGATCAGGACACACCCACCACCTATTAATGCCAGGGCATAAGCGATTTTTTCAGGGGTAACCCGCCCCATAAACCGCCCTAAGAATTCATACTGAGTACTGGAGTTGTAACCTACCACCCACTTAGTCCACAGGTAATCCAAGTGCTCAAGCGAGTTTCTAAGGGACGCTAATATAGGCCAGTTTCTCATTCGATAAGGGCTCAAGGGTGAATCGGCTAAGAAATTGGCATCATTGATAAGACCTTCGGCACCATCGAATATACGTTCTGGCGCAACAGCCATGGTAGGATCAAAACGTGTCCAGCCTTTCCCAGGAAGCCAAGCCTCGGCCCATGCATGAGCACTGTATTGGCGCACAGTTATATAATTGCCTGAGTCACTGATATCTCCTCCTTGATAACCACCAATCATTCTCGCTGGTATACCCACTGACCTTAGCAAAAACACAAAAGCCCCTGCATAGTGGGTACAAAAACCATTTCGCGTAGTGAACATAAATTGGTCGATGGTGTTGATTTGTAGAGGTGTTGGCCGAAGCGTATAAGAAAAAGGCTCCTGGTTAAAATGCCGAAACAGGAACTCGATAAACTTTTCGGGATCTTCCTCTAATCTTCGATATTGCTTAATTGCCCAAGCCCTTGAGCGAATATCACCACTTGAAGGCAGCTGTTTATTTAACTCTCGCTCAATGAAATCAACTTGATTAACTTGATTGCTGTAATCAGGATAACTAATGGCTTCATAGGACAAGCTATTGGTGATTCGCTCCTCGCGACTCCAGGTTAGGTTAAATGACATCGACAAGTCGCGATGGCGAACCTCCGCAAATGGCAAGGCGAACACCCATTCCTGATTAGTAGGCTCGAGGAAAACCTTATAGTGAATTCGACTCTCGAAAGTTTCGTCAGATGATTTCTCGTTTGGTAGTTGAATGCCATGCCAAATATCTCGCTTGGCAGCGAAGAGCTCCCTATCCACCGACCAAGTTCGACCATCAAAGATCGAAAATACGGCCCCTCGCCAATACATGTCTTGTTCTTTAGGGACGGGACCAGAGAGTATTTCAGCACGAAAAGCCAATTCGCTTGATTTACTAAGTTCAGAAATATCGCCCGGCGTCATACGGTCACTTATGCCCGTTTTAGCCTTATTGTTATCTAAATTCATCGACCAAAGGGGACTGATTCTCGGAACCAATACAAATAACACCAACATTAGCGGCACACTGTGGAGCATCATTCGGCCGGCTAAAACAAACGTCTTTTTAAAGTCCGAATTGAAACGACTTTGATTTAATCCCACTAAAGAAGCAGTAATAACAACAGCTACGAACAGTGAATACAGAGTGCTAAACAAACCGCGCTCAAATAGGTAATTAGTTGCTATTACAAAGTAGGACAAAATGACGATTAGATAAGCATCACGTTCACGATACATTTCCAATAATTTGAAGGTGTAAGCCAAGGTCAACAAAGCTACTCCGGCTTCCGGACCTAGCAAGGTACCGTAAAAGTAAAATATCGCAGCCGCACCACCAAAAACAAAAGCTACGCGAAGCCATTTATTGGGGAAACGCCAACGCTCTCGAAAAACTTGAATTCGCCAAAGCAATGCCGCTAGAGCCACTCCCCACATCCATTCTGGTAAACGTGTAAAATGTGGCAACAGCGCCAAGCTTACAGACACAAGCAACCAAATAAGACTATTACGAGGAATTGGGTAAATCGCATGACTCATGCCTTCACCCCACTTGCACTTGAATCAATCCCATACAAGGCTAACGCTTTGAGGCATTTTTTCTCATGGGCCTTACCAACGGCTGGTTCAATAGTTGTACCAGGAATACTCAGGCCAAATAATTTATTGTCTTCGGTAAATTTCAAAACCCAGTAACAAAGAATGGAAAGTTTATCTTCGATATTGCGAGCCGATACGCTGTCCCAACTCAACCACTCGGATTCAGATTGATAACCAGTAAATACCTTTGTATGTAAACCTTGCCCTCTCGCATAATGCTTCCAAGCAATGTTTTTTAAAGAATCCCCTACCTGATAACGACGCAGCTGATCAAAATCATCCTGGCCTCGTGAAACTTTACGTTGCCCATCACCATGATCAGCTTCATCATCCTGCATCAATTCTCCTTGCAAGGGTTTAGGGTAAACTACGCTATTCATATCTATGTCCACCCAAGACCAAGCACGAATCAACCCCAAAGGGAAAGTACTTTGTATTTTTAGTCGGTTAGGCTTGAATAAACCACGAGTGGGAGTATCTAGAATTAATCGAGTTTTCGTTTCAAATTGATCACTCACGTCTTTGGCACCACTTTCGTTGTCATGCCAAATAATATTTAACGCTTGATGTGCTTTTTCGCCTTCGCGTTTTAAAATGACATCAAAAAGTGATTGTCCACCAGCAAATGAGTCTTCGGAATTTCCTGCTTTAATCACTAGACCCGACAAGTTTCGAAACGTATGAAGAATGCTAATAATAAATAAACTAACTAACAGAAAACACAGATTCAGGATCAAGCTATTTTCGTAGTTAATACCACCAATAAAAAGCATTAGCGCCGTGAGCAAATAGAAAAAACCATAGCGCGAAGGAAAGATAAAAATTTTACTCTGATCGAGACGGATTTCTCGAGAGGGTTTTATGCGGCGATCAAGCCACTTGAGCCAGCGCTTCCTTGCAAACTTGGCGGGTGATAAATTCACAGGGTATTGCCACGTATAACATCGACACTGTTAAGCATTTGCTGCACTACGCTTACACCCTGATGCCCTGTAATATCAGCACTAGGCTGCAAACGGTGTCCCGCCACCGGTTCTAGAACTGTTTGCACATCTTCCGGCACCACGTGATCACGACCTTTAATTAAGGCATAAGCCTTAGCGCTCTGCACTAAAGATAGTGTTGCCCTCGGCGATAAACCATAGCCCAGCGAACTATCATATCGGGAGTAAGCAACTAACCGTTGAATGTAATCAATAATGGCATCAGAGGTATGAATATTGGTGACCTTTTCTTGGAGCATCACTAACTCATCAATGGTGAGTGAACTCTCCAAATCTTTAATCATCTCTCGACGATCTTTACCAAAAATTAGTTCTTTCTCGATTTTAGTATCGGGGTACCCCAAGCTGATGCGCATTAAAAATCGATCTAATTGTGATTCAGGTAACGGGAAGGTTCCCATCTGCTCCACTGGATTTTGTGTTGCAATCACGAAAAAGGGTTGCGGCAGTGGCCAAGAATTACCATCAACTGTCACCTGATGCTCTTCCATCGCCTCCAATAATGCGCTCTGTGTTTTGGGCGTCGCGCGGTTGATTTCATCAGCTAAGAGCAGCTGGGAAAATACCGGCCCTTCTTTAAACTCGAATGATGAGGTGTTCTTATTGAAGATGGACACCCCCAAGATATCAGCGGGCAACAAGTCGCTTGTGAACTGAACCCGTTGATAGCTCAATCCCATGACCGCTGCTAGTGCTTGAGACAGGGTGGTTTTTCCCATACCCGGCAGGTCCTCAATTAGAAGATGACCTTTGGCAAGGATGCAGGTAAAGGCAAGCTCAATTTGATGCTGCTTGCCCAATAAGATCTGACCGATACTTGAGAGTGTTTTTTCGATGATAGGCTTTGCCACTTAAAGCTCCGAATACTAGTCACGGATTCTTTAACAATAGCAAAGCCTGGGCGGATTGAGCTAGGTTAATTAGTTCTCAAAACAAACTGTCTAACCCATGGGACAAATCAGCTTTGATATCCTCGATATCTTCCAGACCTACTGCCACTCGAATCAAATTTTCACTGATTCCGGCCCGCTCTTTATCTTCATCGCTGAGACGGCCATGGGTGGTAGTAGCAGGATGGGTGATGGTGGTTTTAGCATCGCCTAAATTGGCTGTAATCGAAAGGAACTTGGTGCTATCAATCACTTGCCAAGCTTGCTCACGCCCGCCTTTGACACGAAATGAAACAACACCCCCAAACGCCTTTTGCTGCTCTCGTGCCAACAAATGTTGAGGATGAGTGGGCAGACCTGAATAGAACACCTTTTCTACACTGGGATGCTCTTCTAACCAAACGGCGAGCTTTAATGCGCTGGCGCTATGGGCTTGCATACGCAAACTGAGTGTTTCTAGACCCTTCAAAAATACCCAAGCATTAAATGGGCTCATAGTCGGGCCAGCGCTGCGAAGGAATGTCCAGATCTCAGCGAGTTCTTCGTTACGCCCTACCACAGCGCCACCTAAACAGCGGCCCTGACCATCCAAAAACTTAGTTGCGGAGTGAATAACAATGTCTGCCCCCAAGGCCAAGGGTTTTTGCAATGCTGGAGTACAAAAACAGTTATCCACCACCAGCAAAGCGCCATTGTCATGGGCTAATTTAGCAAGACGAGGAATGTCGGCCACTTCGCTCAACGGGTTGGAAGGCGTTTCTAAAAACAGTACTTTGGTTTTATCACTAATAGCATCTTCCCAGGCCTCATAATCGGTGAGGTCTACGAAAGTGGTTTCAATTCCCATGCGTCGCAGATATTTATCGAACAGCACATTCGTTGTGCCAAACACACTTCGAGAAGACACCAGTTGGTCGCCATTTTCCAGCAAGGCGACCATGGTTGCCATAATGGTGCTCATACCAGAAGCGGTAGCCACGCAACGCTCAGCTCCCTCTAGGGCAGCCAGGCGTTCTTCAAATGCGGACACAGTGGGATTTGAGAAACGCGAATAAATAAAACCATCTTCATCACCGGCGAATCGCGCAGCTGCTTGAGCAGCATTCTCAAACACAAAGCTAGATGTGGTGAAAATCGGCTCACCATGAGAACCCTGATCCGTACTTAATCGCCCGGTACGAATAGCCAACGTATCGAAAGACGCATCCGTTGCTTGACTTGGATCGAAGAGCTCTTCGCCTGTTTTTTCCTTGCTCATTAACTCGCCTCTTTTCGCCGTTTAGCTAGTTGGCGTTATGAAGATCAATGGCATCTGGATCTTCAACATCTTTAAGAATCTTGGCACCGTCGTTACGATTTTGTTCCAATCGTCTTAGATAATCTTCATTGATATCAGCGGTGACATATTCACCGTTAAATACCGAACAATCGAATTCAATGATACTTGGATTGCCGTCTTTAGCCGTTTCCACCAGATCTTCTAAATCTTGGTAAATCAGAAAATCTGCTCCAATAATCTTTTGAATATCTTCCACTGTGCGGTCGTGGGCAATTAATTCAGTAGCCGCAGGCATATCGATACCATAGACGTTTGGATATCTAACGGGCGGCGCTGCTGATGCAAAGTAAACGTTCTTGGCACCTGCATCGCGAGCCATTTCGATAATTTGGTGACAAGTCGTTCCACGAACAATTGAGTCATCCACTAGCAACACATTCTTGCCTTGGAATTCTAATTCAATAGCATTGAGCTTTTGACGAACCGACTTCTTACGCTCACTTTGACCAGGCATAATAAAGGTTCTGCCAATATAGCGATTTTTAATAAACCCTTCGCGGAATTTGACGCCCAGGTTAGTAGCCAACTGCAATGCTGAGGTACGACTAGTATCAGGAATCGGGATCACTACATCGATATCATGATCCGCCCAGACACGGCGAATTTTTTCAGCTAGCTTGTCGCCCATACGCAACCGTGCTTTGTAAACCGATATGCCGTCAATTATGGAATCTGGTCTAGCTAAGTAAACATGCTCGAAAATACAGGGGGAAAAGTGCGCTTTTTCTGAGCATTGACGCGTAAACAATTGGCCCTTGCTATTGATAAAGATCGCTTCACCTGGAGCAACATCTCGTACCAACTGAAAACCTAAGGCCTGCAAAGCAACACTTTCAGACGCGACCATGTATTCAACCCCATTCTCGGTTTCGCGCTCACCAAAACACAAAGGGCGAATACCATTAGGGTCGCGAAAGGCAACAATGCCATAGCCAGTAATCATGGCAACAACTGCATAAGCACCGCGACAGCGATCGTGCAACTTGGACACTGCATTAAAAATATCATCTTCTGAAGGACTCAATTTTTTAAGTACTTGCAGCTCGTGAGCAAGAATATTTAGTAAGACTTCTGAATCTGAGTTTGTATTGATATGACGTAAATCCGAACGATACAGGTCATCACCTATTTCCGCTGCATTGGTTAGATTACCATTGTGCGCAAGCGTAATACCGTAAGGGGAGTTTACGTAAAATGGTTGTGCTTCCGCTGAGGTAGAACTCCCTGCGGTTGGGTAGCGCACGTGCCCAATGCCCATATTGCCCACTAAACGACGCATGTGCCGAGTGCGAAAAACGTCTCGCACCATGCCATTATCTTTGCGCAGAAAGAGTTTATTATTTTCACAGGTAACAATACCTGCTGCATCTTGGCCACGGTGTTGAAGCACCGTTAGCGCGTCATAGAGCGCTTGATTTACATTATTATGACCAACGATGCCAACAATACCGCACATGGTAAATCCTCTAGTGTAAAGCCATTATCAAATTAGGGTGTACAGGTTATTTCTTATCAGGAGCTCACATCCATGATCTTTTGCCACATGTCATTGGCTAGATTATAGGTCCAGTCTTCGACGAGCATAACATGTGGTATCAATAAAGATGCTTTCCATCATGGATCATTGTTCATTTCAAATAAACGCGCCAAGACACCCAGCACCAAAACAACAATGATGATGCCTCGTAAAGCGCCAAACCCCATGCCTAAAACTCGATCCATCACCGATAGACCTGAGGCGCTCACAATTTCTTTAAACAATTTCTTAATAAGTGAAGCAACCACTAAAGTAGCAATTAGCAGCGCAACAAACGCCAGCGGTTCTCGGGCAGAAGGAGGATCAACAACATCCCGCAGCAGGTGAGCCAATGGAGAACTAAATAGACGCCCAATAACAAAGGCAGCCACCCAAGAAGCCAAGGAAATAGCTTCAATGGTAAAACCTCTCCGAATGCTCATTAGACTGGAAAGACCAATGATGGCGATGATCACAAAATCAGCTGTGTTCATGGGCTTCAAAAACAATATGTTAGGGATGATTTGAGGGCGCAGATTCTAACAAAAGCAGGTGAAAAATCCTACGATGAATGCGACTAATCCATTATGGAGCATATCGCACTACCATCCCTTTCAACTTGAACTCTTTATGTAACGCATCTGCGATCATGGCTGCCCTATTCTTGCGCAGTTCAGGGCCGACGAATACTCGAAATAACGTCTTATCGCCACTTTTGCCTTTTTGAATGTAAGCGGCATACTCTTTTGCCCTGAGCTTCTTGTAAAGTTTCTCAGCGTTTTCCTTCGAAGAGAAGGCTGCGACCTGCACAGCATAGGCCTCTGCTAACCGATCGACACCTGTCTGTGCCTGTTTGCTCTCCTTTTGAATCGCGGTCACCACCTTTTTGACGGCAACCTTGGGCTTCTCGAAGGCAGGCTGAGGTTCCACTGGAGATTCTTGATGACTGGCCGCTTCCACTACCCTAGACTCTGATTGAGTGGTAGACAGGGAGTCTGTTTGTGACGCAGGCTCAGTCTTGAAACTTTTAACCGCTTCCCTTTCAGCTTCCACTTTCTTTTTAACGTTTTCGAAATGATCGACATCGATCTTTGGCTCTGTGACATCCATGGTCACCAGAGGCTCGGGTGGAATTTGTATGTCCGTATAGACTTCTTGTTCCTCACGACCATCAAGAATCAATGGCAAAAAAATCACCGCAGCCGACAGCAGCACCAACGCACCGATTAATCGCTGTTTTAGGGTTTGGTCCACGATATTATCTCTAGAATGAATAGGTTACGACTGGAATAGTAACAAGATAACGCTGAGTATTTAAGCCTGAGGTAAAATATCCGCTACGGTGAAAAAAGAACCAAATACAACCAATAGATCCTTTTCACCCAATTTTGGCAACCAACTGCGATATGCCGCGGCCGGAGCCCTATGCGCCTGATCAACGTGCGCGCCAGCTTCCTGCAGGACCCTCACCAAGGGATCTGCTGTTTGACTACGAAAACCGGCCTGCAGATCACAGGGCACCCAAACATCAATCGCAGGCAGCAGTTCAGCCAAGGTATTACTATGCTGTTTATCGGCTAACATTGCCAAAATACAGATAACGCGATCGATACCATTAAGCTTTTTCTCATCCATAAGTCGTTGCGCCAACGCTCTCGCGGCCTGTGGATTATGGCCAACATCCACCATCACCCACGGTTGCTTGGATAGCCATTGTTGCCGCCCTGCTACTGCCATATTCGGCAATGCCGCTTCAATATCAGCCTGTGAAATATTCTCACCCAACACACCCATAGCCTGTATTGCCATCAGCAGGTTTTGAGGTAACACTGGTAAATCGACTGAAATAGTTGCGCTGGGAGTCAACTGTTTATGGCGCCAATGCAGATGAAACTGATTTTCATCACTTCTTTCGAAGCCAAAATCATCACCAATAAAATAACTCTTCGATGCCTTTTTGCAGGCCTCCGAGACAGTTTCCGGAGGATCGATATCACCACAAATCACCGGTTGATTTTTCCGAATAATGCCCGCCTTTTCTCTACCAATGGCCTCTCTGGTATTACCCAGCCAACTTTCATGGTCCATGGCGATTGAAGTTATGATAGCGACATCTGGATCAACGATATTCACCGCATCCAAACGCCCCCCTAGCCCTATCTCCAACACGGCTAGATCTACACAAGCTTCAGCCAAAATGATGAATGCCGCTAAAGTACCAAATTCAAAATAGGTGAGCTCAGTATCGCCCCGCGCCTGCTCCACTCGCTCAAAAGCATCTACCAATTGCTTATCTTCTACTGGAGTAAGGTTTACCTGAACGCGTTCGTTATAGCGGATTATATGGGGGGAAGTGTAAGCACCCACCGAAAGGCCTGTAGCAGTCGCTAAAGCCTCAACACTCCTTACCGTGGAGCCTTTACCATTGGTGCCGGCAACCATAATGATTTGAGTTTGATCGGGGAACTGCGGTAAACGCTGATAAACGCTTTTGATGCGCTCCAGCCCCATCTCTATTTCCTCGGGGTGAAGCGCTTCAATATATGACAGCCATTCGGGAAGACTGCGAGAAGAAGTATTGGCCATTAAGCCTGTTTCTTATCCTGTTCTTCAAGACTATCTGAGGATACTTCTGGAGCTGCGGCTTGAGGCTCCACCGAGTCCTGCGATTCAGGTTGAGGATCCGTGCTTTGTGATTCCACCACAGTTGCGGCACTCTCAGCGTTATCATCTGCAGTACTGTTCTCTGCCTCGAGCTGTTGCGGCTCGTCGTTTGCCGGCAAAGCTTCAACGCCAGACACTTGAGTCACCTTTGTAATAGCTGGTTGCTTTGTTAACTTTGCAAGCACCCGACAAATGGTTTCCTTCAATTCAGCACGATGCACGATCATATCTATAGCACCATGCTCTAATAAGAACTCACTACGCTGAAAGCCTTCAGGCAACTTTTGACGAACCGTTTGCTCGATAACCCGTGGTCCAGCAAAACCAATCAAGGCTTTGGGCTCTGCAATGTTTAGATCACCAAGCATTGCTAAGCTTGCAGATACACCACCGTAGACTGGATCCGTTAATACGGAGATAAAGGGTACGCCACGTTCTCTCATTTTTTGCAATATCGCACTGGTTTTTGCCATTTGCATTAATGAGAACAAGGCTTCTTGCATTCGCGCTCCGCCACTAGCAGCGAAACAAACTAGAGGGATATCCTGTTCAAGGCTAATGTTGGCTGCGCGAACAAATTTCTCGCCGACAATAGAACCCATTGAGCCGCCCATAAAACTAAATTCAAAGGCAACAGCTACCATGGGTAAGCCACTTGCTTGGCCTTTCATGGCGACAATAGCGTCTTTTTCGCCGGTGCCTTTCTGAGCGCCCGACAAGCGATCCTTATACTTCTTGCTATCTTTAAACTTTAAGCGATCTTCAGGGGCTAGTTCAGCTGCAATTTCCTCGCGCCCACCTTCATCAAAAAACATATCCAAACGTTCGCGAGCATTAAGTCGCATATGGTGATCGCACTTGGTGCAGACATTTAAAGCCTTTTCTAGCTCAGGGCGATACAAGAAAGCTCCACATTTAGGACATTTGCGCCACAAACCTTCGGGCACATTGGCCTTTCTTTTGGAAGTCTTTTGGGAAATGCTGGGAAGAATTTTCTCTAACCAATTGCTACTCATTTGTTCGCCTTATTTGAAAGCCGCTAAAAGCACTTGCTTAGCAAGCGCTTAATTATCAATACCCTGGCGCAGTGAACCCACCATCTCAGTGAGTTTTTCGATGATTTGCGCTGGTTGATCTTGGTTCTCTGCAACAATATTAACCAACGCACTACCCACTACAACACCCTCAGCCAGTTTAGCCACTAAACCGGCTGTTTCAGGATCCTTGATACCAAAGCCAACAGCGATCGGCAAATCTGTTGTTTTTCGAATTGTTTCAAGCTTGGCACTCACATCGTCTGTATCCAGGTGACCTGCACCAGTGATGCCTTTCAAAGACACGTAATACAAGTAACCTTTGGCCGCTGAAACGATGGTCTTAATGCGCGCCTCGGTGGTGGTTGGAGCAATCAAAAAGATCGGATCCATACCTGCACTTTCTAAAGCGGCATTTAAGTCTCCTGCAGCTTCTGGTGGCATATCGACGGTCAGCACACCATCAACTCCAGCCTCTTTAGCTTCCTGTGCAAAAGCCTCATAGCCGACCACCTCAATGGGATTCAAATACCCCATCAACACTACTGGAGTTTGAGTGTTAGTCTCGCGAAAGCTTTTTACCATGGCGATTGCATCGTGGATGGTCACCCCATGCTCTAGCGCCCTCTCATCAGCTAGCTGTATCGTTGGACCGTCCGCCATTGGATCGGAAAATGGGATACCCAGTTCAATGATATCGGCCCCAGCATTGGCGAGGGTGTGCATAATGTCCACGGTATGCTGTGGATGCGGATCACCAGCGGTCACAAAAGGGATTAATGCGGTTTTGTTCGCTGCTTTCAGCTCAGCGAAACAAGCCTGTATACGGCTCATTGTTCTACTCCTAAGGTGATCTGACTAATCAATGCCAATGCCATCAATTTGGGCAACAGTGTGAATATCCTTGTCGCCGCGTCCAGAAAGGTTAACTACGATAACGTCGTCTTTCGACATTTCTTTAGCTAGCTTACCTGCATAAGCTAGTGCGTGGCTCGACTCAAGCGCAGGCATTATGCCTTCCACCAGGGTAAGCTCACGGAAAGCATCTAGAGCCTCTTGATCGTTGGCCGCCACATAGTTCACTCGGCCACAATCTTTTAACCAAGAATGCTCAGGGCCCACACCGGGGTAATCTAAACCAGCAGAGACCGAATGGGTACCTATAATCTGGCCAGCTTCATCCTCCATCAAATAGGTACGATTGCCGTGAAGCACACCCGGCTTGCCAGCACATAGCGGAGCCGCATGCTCTCCGGTTTCGATACCGTGGCCGCCAGCCTCAACGCCGTACATTTTTATCGACTCATCGGATAGCATCGGGTGGAACAAGCCGATAGCATTTGAACCACCGCCAACACACGCTACTAATGCGTCTGGCAAACGACCCACTTGATCAAGGCATTGCTGGCGAGCTTCACGCCCAATAATACATTGGAAATCACGCACTAATTTCGGATAAGGATGCGGCCCAGCCACAGTTCCAATGATGTAAAAGGTATCATCAACGTTAGTCACCCAGTCTCTAAGAGCATCGTTCATGGCATCTTTAAGGGTTTTAGTGCCGGATGTTACCGGGTGAACAGTGGCGCCTAAAAGCTTCATGCGATAGACATTAAGAGCCTGGCGCTGAACATCTTCCGCACCCATGTAGACTTCGCATTTTAGGCCCAAACGTGCTGCAACAGTTGCTGAGGCAACTCCGTGCTGACCTGCACCTGTTTCAGCGATTACGCGAGATTTGCCGGAATACTTCGCCAGCAACGCTTGACCAATCGTATTGTTAACTTTGTGCGCACCAGTGTGGTTTAGGTCTTCGCGCTTTAAATAAATTTGAGCACCGCCGATTTTCTTTGACCAACGTTCCGCATGATACAATGGAGAGGGACGACCGACATAATGGGCCAGGTCCTTATCGAATTCCTCTTGGAAAGCCGGATCTTTAGATAAACGCTCATACATTTCTTCCAGTTCATCTAAAGCAGCCATCAAGGTTTCGGATACAAATCGGCCACCATAGGGACCAAAATTACCCAAGGTATCAGGTGTTGCTAGAAAATCTGATGGATTAGCCACCATTAGCTCCTTTACAAAACGATTTAATGAGTTCAGGACTCTTAACACCCTTGCTCTGTTCCACACCACCACTCACATCTACTCCCCAAATAATGGGTTGTGAGATAGCTTGTTGGACATTTCCAGGATTCAACCCACCTGCAAGGATAATGGGTTGTTGGATATCATCTGGTATCAAAGACCAGTCGAATACTACGCCGGTGCCGCCAGGCACATCTTTAACGTAAGCATCGAGCAAAATCGCTCTTGCCGATGGATACAAATCTGCTTGCTGCTTCAGATCTGTGTCTGGCTTAACACGCAACGCCTTGATGTACGGACGCGAAAATTGCTCACAAAAAGCAGCCGTCTCATCACCGTGGAATTGCAGCAAGTCTACTTGGGTTTGCGCAATCACTTGCTCAACTAGATCAACATCCGGATCAACAAACAACGCCACTGACGTTACGAATGCAGGCAGCTGATTGATTATCTGCTTGGCTTTGGCGAGAGTAATATTACGAGGACTTGGTTCGTAAAAAACAAACCCCAGCGCATCGGCACCGGACTCAGCAGCCACCAGTGCATCTTCAAGTTGTGTGATACCACACACTTTTATGCGTTTACGTTGCAAGGTTTTTCCCACGAATCAGTCAATTAGCACAGACGAGAGTCTACCAAAGCCAGGCCTACTCAGGAAAGCGGCAAGGGCATAAAAGGCGCATTCTGTTCAGGTTCCGGGATTTGGTACTGTTCTGGGTACCAAACCTTCATAAAGTAGAGCCCGTAAGGTGGTGCAGTAACCCCACCCTTGGTTCGGTCGCGATGACTTAGCACATCGGCCACCCATTCCGGAGGCATTTTCTCCGCCCCTACTGCCATCAGCACGCCAGCTATATTGCGCACCATATGCTGCAAGAATGCGTTGGCTTTTATGTCCATTACGATCAAACGACCATATTGAGTGAGTGCAAGGTCTGTCACCTCTCTAACTGGGGACTTTGACTGGCAACCTATGGCACGGAACGATGAGAAATCATGCTCCCCCACCAAGCATTGAGCTCCCTGCTGCATCAATTCGATAGAGAGCGGCCTGAAATTCCAAGTGAGATGTGTCATCCCGATAGCCGGCCTTACGGGATGGTTATAAATAGCATAGCGATATGACCTTGCCTGAGCGGTAAATCGAGCATGAAAGTCGTCGGGTACTGGCTTGGCCCACTTTATGGCTATAGTATCCGGTAGCTTGGCATTACCACCGAATACCCAAGCTTTTTCATCGCGAATTGCATCGCTATCGAAATGCACGACCTGCCCAACGCCATGCACTCCGGTATCCGTACGCCCACCACAAACAACACTCACGGAATGATTGGCAACAAAGCTGAGCGCACCTTCTAGCTTTTCTTGAACCGTTTGTGTTTCGTGTTTCTGCCGCTGCCAGCCATGAAATTGGCTACCGTCGTACTCTATTCCCAGCGCTATGCGCATCCATATAACCTATTTAACGTCTTTCGAGTTTACTTTGTTCAAGCCAACAAAAAAGAGGGCTAATGCCCTCTTTTTCGCACAGTGTATGGCTGTGGTTTTGATCAATCAAGTCGGGCTAGCAATTCTTTCGCTTCGCCTTGCTGATCGTCGTTACCCTCAATCAATACCTCATCCAAGATATCCTTAGCACCTTCTCTATCACCCATGTCGATATAAGCTCGTGCTAGATCAAGCTTGGTGGACGCTTCATCAGCATCACTTAAGAAATCCAACTCTTCCTCAGAGTTAGCCGCTGCTGAAGCTGGCGGTACACCAAGGTTCATCTCTGGGGCAGCTTCAGACGCAACGTCAAGCTCAGCTTCTTCAACCGATGGTTGATCAACTTCTTGTGGCGCAGCTTCTATTTCTTCTTCCGCTGATGGATCATCTTCTTCCACCTCAATGGTAAACTCACCATCGTCAGCAACTGCTTCTTCGGCGTCTACTTCTAAATTGAAGTCTCCATCTAGATCCAACTCATCAGCTAATTTAGCTGCTTCCATAGATCCGATAACATCTTCAGCAGGCGCTGCTACTTCTTCGCTAGGAGCGATTAAAGTCGCATCGTCATCAAGCTCATCAGCGGGTGATTCATCAAGCTCAACTGCAGACTCATCTACTGCGTCTAGATCTAAATTAAATTCCAGAGATTCGTCACTAGCGGCTCCAGCATCAGCCTCTGCCTCTTCGGCTAATTCAAAATCTAAGCTCTCTTCGGCTTCACCAAAACTAACCTCTTCAGGCGCTTGAGCTTCCTCTTCTTCAAGATCCAAGCTGAAATCAGAATCGAATTGCAAACCTTCATCGGTTTCTTCTGCAATTTCCATTGAAGCAGCATCTTCAACAACATCCGTTGGTCCGATGTCTTCAAGCTCAGCATCTACGTCTAGATTGAAATCCAAGTCGGCTGAAGGGGCTTCTTCTAGGGTTTCAGTGCTTTCCTCAATGCTGACATCAACTGCATCGTCAACACTCTCCGCGGTTTCGAAGTCTAAATTGAAATCTAAATCAGCACCGATTTCTTCAGCACTCTCTGGCGCTTCTTCAATTGTGGGCGCCTGCAATACAGTGTCATCACCAGCGTCAGGTAGACCAAAATCAACAGATGAATCACTAGCCTCATCAGTACCCAGATCGGTATTCATCACTAGGGTGTCATCACCAGCATCGAAATCCTCTGCTTCATCACTAACCGCGTCACCACCAACAAACTTCTCTTTTAAGGCATTGGCGCGAGCTGATGCATCCGGATCACCAAGCTCCTGCACCTCTTGGTAGTGGCGCATAAAGGTGTCTTGATCTTGCGCCTCGATAGAGGTTTCAAGCAACTTCATGCGAATGTCGCTTCGTTGCGGCTCAGCCTCTGCAGCTTTTTCAAGCATCTCGATAGCTTGTGGGAAGCGGCCATAAGCAATATAGATATCAGCCTCACCGAGCACATCGGCCGTTTCTGCTACCGTTTCCTCGCGCTGCTCATGATCTATTTCAGTTTCGTCGAGTGCCTCATCGAAATCTTGAGGCTCATCATCCACATCTAAAGAGAAATCTTCTACCAGCGCATCATCTAACTCGTCGGTCTTTTCACCTCGACGGCGCCCTAAAATCAATCCGATCACTGCCAGGGCAGCAATACCGCCACCGATAATGGCCATATAGAGCGGATTACCTAATATTTTTTCAACCAGTGAAGGTTCTTTCTCTGGTACTTGAGCTACTTGTTGCTCAGGAGGCTCAACGACTACTTGTTTTGGTGAGGCCTCAACCTGCACAGCTTGCTCAGGCTCAACGGGCTGATCTGGAGCTTCGGCCTCAGCTTCTGCAGCTGCTTGGGTTTCATCTTGGAAGTTGTAATCAACTGACTCTCCAGAAACATCTTCCGCCGCGCTCTCTGGAGTGGTTTCTGGCTCAACTGCCGCTACCACTTCAGGCTCCGCTTCCACCACAGGTTCTACAACTTCAGGCTCAGCGGGTGCTACAGCCTCAACCGTTGCTGGGGCTTCAGCGCCCTGCTTACGAACCGCATCTAACTCTGCCTCGAGCTTCTCTAGGCGAGCTTGAAGTGCGGCGATTTGATCATCTTTAAGATCTAGTAATTTTTCGCCAGTACCGACTTGCTCTTCTAGCTCGTTAACTTTGGATTTTAAATCATCATTTTGGAGACGATATTGGTCAGCGGTTTCTTCCGCTAGCTCAGCGCGCTCTCTTAGAACTCCGCCAGTAGCCCCCTCTGACGCGCCGCCCTGACCAGAAGAGCTTCCGGTTTCTGAAGCGTCTTCTGCAGACACCAGTCGAAGGCGCCCGTCATCACTGCGAACAGCCTCTTCAAAACTATCAACTGCGCGGCCGCTAGTATCGATCTGCGCAGTTTCAGTTTCTGCAGCGGAACGGCCACTAGAGATACGTTCTTTCCAAGCACGGTTTTGCTGATTTACTAGATTGATGGCTTCTCGCGCCGAATATTCACGAGCTTGCTCTGCAGAAGGACCTCGTAAGATCTTGCCCTTCTTTAACAAATTGATATTGCCATTAATAAAAGCGTCTGGATTAAGTTGCTGAATAGCAATCATGGTTTGCTGAATACTAACGTCGTCAGCGGGTCGTAAAGCGCGGGCGATTGACCAAAGGCTGTCAGAGCTGCCGGTAGGTCCGTAGGTCTTGCCTGCTCCAGAGCTTTGTTGGGGTGCACTAGGTGCGGCAGGCTGTGAAGCAACCGGTGCTTGCACCGCTGCAGGCTGCTGTTGAACAGGCTGATTGTTTACAGTGACTTTAGTTGGTGCCGCTGTTGTAGTTACCGCCGGCTGCACCGGTTGGGGCGCAGCCAAACTAAAATTCGGCGGGTCCAACAATAAAGTGTATTCCCGCAGCAATCGCCCAGCGGGCCAATGAACCTCTACGAGGAAATTAACAAAAGGCTCGCGGATAGGCTTTCTGGATTTTACCTTGATATAGCTGCGGCCGTTATTGTTAACCACAACCTCGAACTTCATATCTGTCAGATGATGGAAGCGTTCCACACCCGCTGATCTGAAGTCATCCGGGGACGCCAAGCCAGGCAAGATTTCACTTTCAGTTAACTCTCGGGTTTGAACCAGTTCGATCTCTGCATCTAGCGGCTCACTTAAGTGGGAATTTAACTTAATCTCACCTAAGCCAAGCGCATTCGCTAATCCAGGAACGAATACACCAACACCCAACAACGCAGCGGTAAGTTTGCGAACCATATCTTTTCCTTTGCTATTACCCCGGACAGTGAACCTATCCTAATTAGTTATTCTTATTCGGTTTTTTCACTGACACCGACAAGAATTCGGCCTTGCTAATAACAACAAAAGCCATCCCTAATAAGGATAGCTTTTGATTCACCGATGTCAGGCAAAAATTAAAACAAACTTGACCCATTTAGCGGAAAAAGTTCGAATTAACCTAACTTTGTTCAGCTAAGTATCAATTATATGTAGTTTTTTATCAATACTTCGGCGATCTGAACACTGTTTGTTGCCGCTCCTTTGCGCACATTATCCGCAACAACCCAAAGGTTAATTCCCTTAGGATGAGAAATATCCTCACGGATGCGACCAACAAAGGTTTCGTTTTTGCCACTGGCTTCAGTGACTGCGGTTGGATAACCACCATCTGATCGAGTATCAACCACTTCCACGCCATCCGCAGCCTTCAGCAACTCAGTCACTTTTTCTGCAGAAATCTTTTCTTTGGTCTCAATATGCACCGCCTCAGAGTGACCATAGAAAACTGGAATACGCACGCAGGTTGGGTTCACTTCAATACTATCGTCGCCGAAGATTTTTTTAGTTTCCCAAACCATCTTCATTTCTTCTTTGGTATAGCCGTTCTCTTGGAATACATCGATATGCGGCAGTGCATTAAAAGCGATCTGTTTGGGATAAACTTTCGATTCCACCTCTTCGAAGGACAATAGCGCCTTAGTTTGATGGGCCAGCTCTTCGATAGCATCTTTACCAGTACCCGATACGGCTTGATAAGTCGCCACATTGATGCGTTCAATACCTACGGCATCGTAGATGGGCTTTAGAGCCACCAACATTTGGATAGTAGAACAGTTAGGGTTAGCAATAATGCCACGAGTTTTGTAGTCCGCGATGCTGTCTGGGTTCACTTCGGGCACGACGAGAGGAATATCATCGTCATAGCGGAAGTACGAGGTGTTATCGATCACGATGCACCCAGCTTCAGCGGCTTTCGGCGCATATTCTGCGGAGATCGAGCCACCAGCACTAAAGAGACCAATTTGCGCCTTGGAAAAATCAAAATCCGCGAGATTTTGAATAGTGTAATCTTTACCCTTGAAGGTAACGGTATTACCCGCTGAACGCTCACTGGCTAAGGGGTAAAGATTACCTACTGGAAAGTTGCGCTCTTCTAGCACAGCCATCATGGTTTCACCCACGGCTCCGGTAGCTCCAACCACCGCTACGTCATAAGTCTTACTCATTATCAATTTCCTTTACTTTCAATTAGTTATAATTCTTTCTAAACGCTATGCATTGAGCGCATCAACCACCGCTTGCCCCATGGCTTCGGTGCTTACTTTTTCTGTGCCTTCGGTATAAATGTCAGGGGTGCGATATCCCTTATCGAGCACTTGGCTAACTGCTTTCTCTATTTGATCAGCAACCTCGCCCAAGCCAAAGGAGTAACGCAACATCATCGCTGCCGACAAAATGGTCGCTAATGGATTAGCAATTCCCTGACCAGCAATATCAGGGGCGGATCCGTGACAAGGCTCGTACATGCCTTTGCCATTCTTATCGAGCGATGCCGATGGCAACATACCAATGGAGCCAGTCAACATGGCAGCAGCATCGGATAAAATATCGCCGAACATATTACCGGTAACCATCACGTCAAACTGTTTAGGAGCTCTCACTAATTGCATAGCCGCGTTATCCACGTACATGTGGCTAAGCTCAACCTCTGGGTATTCCTGGCTGATTCTCTCCATCACTTCGCGCCACAGCTCGGTTACTTCGAGCACATTGCATTTATCCACAGAGCAAACGCGCTTGTCGCGTTTCATGGCCAAATCAAAGGCAAGCCGGCCAATACGCTCTATCTCAGACTCACTGTACACATAAGTGTTGTAACCCTGGCGCTCGCCGTTTTCTAAGGTACGGATACCGCGGGGCTGACCAAAATAAATACCACCGGTGAGCTCTCGTACAATAAGAATGTCCAAACCAGAAACCACCTCTGGCTTGAGGCTGCTGGCTGAAGCGAGCTGCGGATATAACATGGCAGGACGCAAATTGCCGAACAACTCTAGCTCAGAGCGAATCTTCAAAAGACCTTTCTCTGGTCGAATAGCTCGATCTAGGGGCTCCCACTTAGGCCCACCCACAGCGCCAAGCAGAATCGCATCGGAGTTCCGAGCGACTTCTAAGGTGGAATCTGGCAAAGGTACACCATCGGCATCTATTGCAGCGCCGCCAATCAACGCTTCTTCGATCTCCAGGTCCAGACTATGTTGCTCGTTAACTGTGTTTAACACCTGAACAGCTTGCGCCATGATTTCTGGACCAATGCCATCTCCAGGTAGCACTAAAATTTTCTTACTCATTGAATTACCTTTTAAATTTTGACGATTATCGACAGTTAACGACTATTTTATGGCGTCGAATAACCAAGGCGCTGATGCCCTGCGCTTGGCTTCATAAGCCCGAATTGCATCTGCATCTTGTAAAGTAAGACCGATATCATCCAAACCCTCTAGCAAGCAGTGCTTACGGAAAGGATCGACATCAAATGCAATGGTGTCACCACTCGGGGTTGTGATTTCCTGAGCAGCCAAATCCACCTTCAATTGATAACCTTCGTTTCCGGCTACTTCCTTGAACAGCTTATCAACGATTTCTTCTTCTAAAACAATGGGTAGCAAACCATTCTTAAAACTATTGTTAAAGAAAATATCAGCAAAACTTGGCGCTATCACGGTTCTAAAACCAAAGTCGGTCAACGCCCATGGAGCATGCTCACGGCTTGAACCACAACCAAAATTAACTCGCGCCAAAAGCACACTCGCACCTTGGTAACGAGGCTGATTTAACACAAAATCTGGATTGATTGGGCGATTGCTACAGTCCTGACCAGGCTGGCCTTCGTCCAAGTAACGCAGCTCATCGAACAAATTAGGACCGAATCCGGTGCGCTTAATAGACTTTAAAAACTGCTTGGGAATGATTAAATCGGTATCAACATTGGCTCGATCTAACGGTGCCACAATACCTTCAAAAGTTTCAAACTTTTCCATGATGATTTCTCCGTTAGTCTTAGCTCAATTCACGCACGTCAACAAAGTGACCGGATACTGCCGCAGCGGCAGCCATAGCAGGACTGACCAAATGGGTGCGACCACCATAGCCCTGACGGCCTTCAAAGTTGCGATTAGACGTGGATGCACAATGCTCTCCGTCACCAAGTTTGTCGGCATTCATCGCTAAACACATGGAACAACCTGGTTCACGCCACTCAAAACCGGCCTCTTCAAAAACCTTATCTAAACCTTCTTGCTCAGCCTGCTGTTTAACTAAACCAGAGCCGGGCACAACCAGCGCCTGCTTTACTTTGTCAGAAACCTTGCGCCCTTTGGCGACTTCCGCGGCTGCGCGCAAATCTTCAATTCGCGAATTAGTACAGGAGCCAATGAATACACGATCGGGCACCACGTCAGACATTCGCATACCCGGTTTCAAATCCATATATTCGTAGGCACGACGCATACCTTCAGCCTTCACGGAATCCGATTCTTGCTCTGGATCTGGTAACTGCTCGTCTATACCCACCACCATTTCTGGGGACGTACCCCATGAAACCTGAGGTTGGATATCCTTGCCGTCTAGCTCAACGACCTCGTCGAACTCAGCATCGGCATCCGATTTAAGCTGACTCCATTCAGCAATCGCTAGATCCCAAGCATCACCAGTGGGGGCATAAGGCCGGCCTTTGAAGTACTCAATGGTTTTCTCATCAACAGCCACCATGCCAGCTCTTGCGCCACCTTCAATCGCCATATTACAAACGGTCATTCGACCTTCCATTGATAACGCTTCGATGGCTTCACCGGCGAATTCGATAGCAAATCCAGTACCACCTGCGGTACCAATTTTTGCGATAATCGCTAGCACGATATCCTTAGCAGTGACGCCAGGACCCACTTGACCGTTCACGCGAATCAGCATGTTTTTCATCTTTTTCTGGATCAAGCACTGAGTTGCTAATACGTGCTCGACCTCTGAAGTACCAATTCCGTGGGCAAGCGCACCAAATGCTCCGTGGGTTGCGGTATGGCTATCACCACAAACAATGGTCATACCGGGTAAGGTCGCACCCTGCTCAGGACCGACAACGTGAACAATTCCTTGGCGAATATCATCCATCTTGAACTCGACAATGCCGAAGTCATCGCAGTTATCATCTAAGGTCTGCACCTGGATTCGCGACACTTCATCTTCAATCACACCACTACGATCAGTGGTTGGCACGTTGTGATCAGGGGTGGCAATGTTTGCATCTAATCGCCACGGTTGCCGATTTGCCAAACGAAGGCCTTCAAAAGCCTGGGGGGATGTCACTTCATGCAGCAATTGGCGATCGATATAAATAAGCGCAGTGCCATCCTCGCGCTCTTTTACCAAATGGGCTTCCCACAATTTGTCGTATAAGGTCTTTCCAGCCATGGTGACATCCTCTTTTAATTTCAGATCTACTTAGCCTCTCACAGCGCAAATAGTACTGAATCACATCCTATAACTCCAATTCATATTTTTTATGATTTGCATAACCATAGAGAATAGATAAAGATAGGCCGTACGCTCGCGAAGCGATCAATGACTGCTAGAATTAGATTAGTCACTCATAAGGTGCACCACGTTCAATTGCCGCTGAAGATAGATAAGAAAAGACGTAAAAGTATGATCCTGCCCTCAATTAGGGGTGCTATGTGCGCCCTCCTACTAGTGAACGCTAATATCGTCCTTGCGGAAGCCCCGAAACCAACAACAAACCAAATAGAAGTTGTTCTTTCAGCAGATGAATGGTGCCCTTACAACTGCTCTCCAGACAGTCCAACTCCGGGTTATATGCTTGAAATCGCTAACCAAGCTTTCGAACTGCACGCTCCCGGAAAATACAGGGTGGTCTACAAGCAACTGCCTTGGACCCGCTCCATGAAGATGGCGCAACGCGGAGATATCGACGGCATTATCGGAGCTATTGCATCTGAAGCAGAAGGGCTGCATGTGCCAAGCGAAGAACAAGGGCTAATGTTCGCCAAGTTCTTTGCGTTAAAGCAGACAGATTGGTCCTATACCAACACCCAGCAACTGAAAAAGGATGCCGTTATCATCGGCGCAATCGCCGGTTACGACTACGATGCTAGTATTGCGCAATACATAGTTGAGAATCCTAAAACCGTGCATTTGGCCCATGGTGATCCAGCTCTGCCGTCGCTAATAAAACTGCTAAACCTAAAACGTATCCATGCGCTCATCGAAGATCAGGCTGTTTTCTGGTACAACATAAAAAGCCTTGGACACGATTCCAACCTCTATAAAGTAGCTGGCGATATCGAGGAACCCCAAAAGCTGTTCTTGGCTTTTCACAAAAAAGAATATGCTGATATCGTTGCCAAAGGAATGCACAAACTACGCAAATCCGGCGCATTAAAAAAGATCTTGAGTAAGTACAACCTAGCGGACTGGAAATAAACACAAACAGACCGATAATTTTGGCAATCTCCCCCATTAGCGGAGCTAGATCTCCATATGGATCCTCAAAACTTAAAAGCATTTGTGTCTGTTGCTGAGAAAAAGTCATTCTCGGAAGCTGCTGAAGCCCTCAATTTAACTCAACCAGCCATTTCTAAAAGAATCGCCGCCTTAGAAGACCAACTTCATAATCAATTGTTTGATCGCATTGGTCGCCAAGTGTATCTCACCGAAGCAGGTAAGGCGTTACTGCCTCGAGCCGAAAAAATTCTTTTTGAAATCGATGACACCCAACGGGCTCTGAGTAACTTGTCCGGTAAAGTCGAAGGCAAACTCACCATGGGAACCTCGCATCATATTGGTTTGCATCGCCTGCCACCTATATTAAGGCAATACAGTCTTCGCTATCCGGATGTGCAACTGGACATGAAGTTTATCGACTCGGAGCAAGCATTCGATGCGGTTGTGCAAGGCCGCATGGAACTAGGTATAGTCACCCTACCCCCGAATATTCCTGACAATGTTCATACCCAAGAAATTTGGCAAGACCCATTAACGGTGCTGGTTGATTCGTCCCACCCGCTAAAAGATCGAGCCAATCAAGACGGCACCGTTTCTGTGGCAGATTTAGCTGAATTCCCGAGCATATTGCCAAGTCAAAACACATTTACTCGACGTATAGTTGAGGCATTGTTTAAGGATTATGGTTTAGACATCGAAGTAACCATATCCACCAACTATTTAGAGACAATTAAAATGATGGTTTCGATTGGGTTGGGTTGGAGTGTGCTACCGGCTTCAATGTTAGACGAAAGCGTTTCTGAACTAGCAGTAAAAGAATTTAATTTGTCGCGTAAATTAGGCGTTGTGTTTCATCCTAATCACTCGCTGTCTAATGCGGCAAAGGCAATGCTTGATTTACTGATCGCTGAATCAGCGTAGCCATTTCGCGAAACAATCTCAACATTGAGAGCATGCCCTTCTACCGACTCATAAAATAGAATTCTATAACGCTCAGTATTGTCACTGTTGGCTTTTAGTTTTTTTCTATACATCTCGAAGTAAAAGCACTTCCGAGGCAAGACGACAATTCGCGATCACCACCAACAAAAACTCAATCACCGCCTTCACAATAGTATCGGGTTATCCCCAAGCGATCTCTGCCAAAGTTTGTAAACTACGCAATTCCATGTGTAGCTGCTATCTTTTTCGTCAATCATTCAGAAAATGGTGGACTTGTGCTGGAAAAACAGCTCGCTGATATCCGGAATGTTCTGGATAGTGGATTTGTAAAACTACGCTTTGATACATCACTAGAAACTGATTTTGTCGCCAATTATCAGGCCCATGCACTGCGCAGTTTCCGATCCAACATTCGTTACATTTTTGCTATTTATGTGATCTTAGGTGTTGGGATATTCCTCTTAGTACCTAACGAACACCTTGATATTTGGCCCTATTCCCATGGCCTTTTGGGCCTTATAATTTTAACAGCAGCCGTTTGCGTTTACACTGAAGCACTTAATCCTTACCACCAAGTTTATACCGGCGTTTGTGCCATGGCTGGAATTATCGTCACAGTCAATGCGCCCTATTTCTTCAAAGATGAAACCGTATCCCAAGTGGCCCAAATGGGTATCTTTTATGCGGTAATGGTGGTTTATACCTTACTGGGTTTACGTTTTATCATGGCATCCATTGCCGCTTGGGCAGGTGGAATACTCGCCATAGCTGTTGCACTAGCAAATCAATTGCCCTTTAACTGGCTGTTTTTTCATGAAACCTTCACCGGAGCGAGTATTCTAGGCATGACGATCTGCTATATCAGCGAACATCGCACCCGTACTGTTTTTCTCCAATCGCGTCTATTGGAATTGGAAAAGCAAAAAAGCGATGCAATGGCTGTTGAGATGGAAAAGATGTCTCGGGAAGATCCGCTTACTGGGCTAGCTAATCGCCGATATTTTGATGATGTGTATTTGCGAGAATGGCGAAGAATGCAGCGGGATGGTGTATCACTTTCGGTCATGTTTATCGATATCGACCATTTCAAACGCTACAACGATTATTATGGTCATCAAAAAGGTGATGAGTGCATTCAGGCGGTAGCAAAGGTAATCGAAAATCAAGCAAAAAGAGCCGGGGACCTTGCTGCACGATATGGTGGTGAGGAATTTGTGGTGGTCTATCCGCAAACCAGTGCCGATGCCATTGAAAGCATTGCAGAAAGAACCTTACAAGAAGTCCGCGATAGCCAAATTCCCCACGAAAAATCTCAAGCTAGCAAATATGTCTCTGTCAGTATTGGTGTCGCTACTGTGATCCCCTCAAAAAAATTGCAATCAGAAGATGTACTGAAGCGCGCAGACGCAGGTCTTTACCTAGCTAAAGGCCGAGGCCGCAATCAATGGGCTGTCGCAGACGAATTAAAAGAGTCCGAACACATCACCCCAATGTAAAACTACGCAACAATATCCGTAAACCAAAGCGCATCTTGGAAGTTACCTTTCACCACGAGGTCCCCTTTTCCCATCGCCGAAAATGTATCTAACGCTTCATCAGACAGCATCACTTTCAAGGCAGTCTTAGCATCCGTCCACACCAACTCTACCGTGGCATTGTCACTTCCGCCGGGATGACTGAGCACCATATTGTTGCGAAAGATATAAGTATGACTACAGCCACCATCTGCTGTAGATATCACCACCGTTCTATTGATGTAACGTATTTTCTTTCTAAATTCTTTACTAAATAAAGCGCTAGCTTGGAGCTTTAAACCTAGCGCTAATAACACTAATCGCATTTTCATGGCCATCTCCTATCGCTACATCCAGGGCTTTAAATTATCAATTGAGATTTCACCGGCTTTAACCAATGGGATCACCTCGGCAAGATCTTTTACAAACGTATCCACCACTTCATCGGTCACGGGATCTAAAATAATTTTTAGTGCGGGTGGTTGAAAGGATGGCAAGCAATAGGATTGGCGTTCAAACAATCCGCCCATCACTGCAAACAAATCCAAGCCTTTTTCTAAGCGAACGGTCATGGTACAGAGATCCGACGGAAAACACTCTACTCCATCTATCTGATTTATTTTCTCTAAATAGCGCTGCTTAACTTCGAGTGACCTTTTTGCTAATTCTAAATAGCCCTCTTCACCAAGATACTTCATAACCGCCCAAGCGGATGCAATCGGACCTGCTGAAGTAGTACCAGCAATGGCCTCCGTGGAATACAAACCATCGGGCCAATCACTTGCAGAGCAAACGTAATACTGCTCCCAGTCTTTGTTCCTAAAAGTAATTGAAGATAACGGTTTGGCACTATATCCATGTTTATGTAGATCAGCAGAGATAGATCTAACACCTGGAACACGAAAATCCCAAACAGGTAAATTTTGTCCTAGCTTTTCTGCGAACGGTGACTGAAAGCCGCCGAGACACCCATCCACATGCATCCAAACATTGTGCTTTTCAGCAAGCGCTCCTAGCGCAGGAATATCATCAAATAACCCATATGGCCAGCAAGGCGCTGAGCCCGCGATTAAAATGGTGTTTTTAGTAATAGCCTTATCCATAGCGGCTACATCAGCGCGATAGTCTTCCCCCAAAGGGATACGCTTAATCTCAATGCTGGCGTACTTGCACCACTTGGAAAATGCTGTGTGAATGGAGTAAGGCACCACAATTTCAGGCTTCAGGATATTCTTCTCTTGTTTAGCCCACTCCTTTGCAGATGCGATCGCTGAGTATAAGCTTTCGGAGCCGCCAGAGGTGAAACGAACTCGAGAATCCTGAGGAAACCGCAGCATCTCTTTGATCATCTGCTTCACTTCAAGGCCCATTTTGGTACAGCCCGGTAGCAGTTCCTTATAGAGATAATTCCGTCTTAAGAACATGCGGTTAGCGTCTTTGGCTATTTCAGCGGCTTCCAAATGAGACATCAAAGTCGTGGATTGAATAGTATTGTGGGAGTAAATATCGGTGACATCCATGGCGTCGAAATCGGAAAGCATTTTCATGACGTCTTCCCGCGATGCTCCCTTATCTGGAAACAGCTTACCTTCAAATTCTAATTCTTGTTCTCCACCAAAATATCCCATAACGCCTCCTTATACTTATGATGCGAAAGTGTATAAGCAGCGTGAAAATCAAATCCTGACCGAGGTCAAGATAACGGAACGATCGTACAAACTATTAAAATTAGCTTCGATTAAGCTGCAAGATTGCGTCTGCAAGTAGCAGATAAGTGCTAAATGAAGTTACAGTAAATCAGTCAGCAGTATCCCTACTCCGACACGTTGCTGGGATATGTTGTAATCGATCATGCTTTCGCCATAGCCGTTATAGTACTGAACAAAGCCTCTTAGATGCCCGAAAAAGGGAAAGCTCCAATCTAGTTCCATAGCCCCCTTGTTATCCGAGCGCAGATTGTTACGTACCATTAAGCCAAACTGATAATCCTGCCAGCGATAGGCGGTTCTTAGTTCAAAATGCCCCAAAAAGTTTTCGATGTCTGGATTATCATCACCATCGGAGTCACCACTATTCTCTTTATCGTCCTCTCTTAACCGATACCATGGCCGTAAAGATAATGCGAAGTTATCCTTCTCAAATAAAAAATTTGCATAGACCCGATTCCAACTTCTAGAAAGCGGTTGGGAACGGCCATTGGACTGATGCTCAATACCGAAAGCAATACCTGTGTTACCACTGAAAGGCTTCCAGCTTAATGGTGTTAAGTAAAAGAGCTCGGGCTGATAATTTGTTTCTCTAAAAGGTGCAGACATGCTACTGGTATAAACCTGCCACCAAGATTGCATCGTAAAACCTATATACAAAGCATCATTCTTTCTGAACAAATCTTCATGATTCATGGGAACTTTAAAACTTAGTTGAAACTTGGCTTCAGAATGCCTTATCTCCTCTTTCCAATCCCCTGTGAACTCGTAAGCATCTCGATTTACTTTGCTGGTGTGTGTATAAGGTAATATGTAGTTGCGGCGGTGAGGCGTAATAACGAAACGATTCCACTGAGATTCCCTTTCTTGTCGTATCCGATTTGAAATTACCCCGGATTTAAAACTCTCGGCAGCTTCTTCTAACTCTTGATTCTCATTTACAGTGTCATCCAGATGCTTAGCGCACTGCCTTTTGATGGCCATAGAGGTAGTCGCTGCTTGACCTTTAATAGCATCAAGTAAACATCGGTCGTAATCACTCAATCCTAGGCTGGTGCCACTAAAGAATGAAGTTAAAAGAAAAGCAGCAGGCGCTGTAAGAGCACGCATACAAAGTCCTTAGCGGTATTTTTAAACCGTTATTTAATCGGACTAAGAATAAGATGGAAACCGATAAACAGCAATGATACTCACTAAAGATGTATAGGAATAAACAGACTGATTAACAAAGTTCTGGCAGACGAAGATTTAAACACGATAATCGTAGAGCCATGCAAGTTTCTTATTAAAGAACTCAGGGTCTCTTCTTCCTCGCCAAGCTAAATACTGATCCCGGGGAAATTGAATAAGTGGATTACGGATATGATAGATCTGCATATTTTTACGGGCTTGTAATTGAACTTTAGCAGTTCGCTGGGCCCGTGCGTTGGTATAAACATTCTTCAATTGTTCTGGTTGCTGGCTAAATTCTTTAAAACAGCTAGCCAGCTGATAGGCATCTTCTATGGCCATCGCTGCGCCCTGTGCCAAAAATGGCAGCATAGGATGTACGGCATCGCCCAGCAAAATACAGCGGTCTCTGCACCATGTTGAAATCGGATCACGGTCATAGAGCGCCCATCGATAACAGCTTTCTGGATCCGTATGAGCAAGAATGTTGCGTGTTTGCGCATTCCATCCGGCAAAGTCATCAAGCATTTCTTCCAAGTTTGCTTTCAAAGTCCAGGACTCTTCTTGCCAATCGTCCCTTTCAATAACTGCTACATAATTTACAAAATGACCACCGCGTACATAGTAATAAACAAAGTGAGCACCCGGCCCCATCATCAAATTGGCACATGGGTCTGGTCGAAACAAGGAGGTTAGTGATTCGACGGGCACCAAGCCACGCCAAGCAACGTTACCCGTAAATCGAGCTTGTGAACCTGGAGCCACAAAATCTCGCACTTTGGAATGAATACCATCGGCCCCTATTACCCAATCATGCTCATACGTTTGCTGCTGACCATCCTGTTCAATAGTAATGGTCATTTGTGACTTATCTTTCGCAGATAAATCGTGTAAAGAAGCCCCTAAAACAACTTTTTTACCTGATGCTTGTTCATAGGCTTGCAACAGTAAGCCATGGATGTCAGCTCGATGGATATGTAGATAAGCTTGATTGTGAAAAGACTCATTATGGTTGACGGGAAATCTAGCGATCTGGTCGCCAGTGCGCCAATGACTTAACTTGACCGCCTTAGGCAAAAATCCAATTTTTTTTGCCTGATCCATTAAGCCCCATTGATAAAGGATATTGGTTGCGTTTGAACTTAATTGAATGCCAGCACCAACTTCAGAAAGCTCCGCTGTTTTTTCATAAACAGTGACATCGAACCCCTGTCTCGACAACGCCAAAGCAGCGCTTAAACCACCGATACCCGCTCCGATAATTGCTATGGATAGTTCGCTCAAGTTTTTAACCTTCTATGGCTGTTACTAAGCATCAAATATTCTTGTTGTGGCGAAAGCGCTTTATAAAGGCTTCTGCATGAGTGTCGAAATGCCATGGTTCATCGGTTAAACAATGCAACCAATGGGCTCTTATAACATAACACCACGCCGTGATAGCTTGACCCTCATCAGTTTTTATGGGCATCAATTGACGCTTGTACATTTCCCCTTCAAAACGATCTAGTTGCTTCAATGCGTTGGCAGAAACCCCTTGATAAACCAAGCCGGGTACTTCTGCACCAGCTAATGGTTTAATACCCGGGTATTCCGCTCTGTGCACTCGGAAACAGGCGTAATCGGTTAACACTGCTTTGGTAGACGGTAGTTTAAGACCAGTGATGCCACCAAACACTTCTGGAGATTGTAATGTCCCGTAGCAAAACAACGCTTTGTTCATTCACCGCCC